>VGYY01000100.1 GCA_016872815.1 Planctomycetota bacterium | reverse complement strand
AGCCGGCCGCCGCCGCGCCCACCCGGTCCGAGCAGCAGCTCGTGCAGCCGCAGCGCGTCGCGCAGCGCCGTCTCGTCCTCGCGCCGCGCCGCCGCGCGCGCCTTGAGCAGCGCGATCTCGAGCGGCGCCGCCATCTCGTCCTGCTCGCGATCGAGCCAGCGATAGCTGGCCGCCCAGTCGCCGCCGGCGAACTGGATGCGCGCGACGAGGTGGCAGAGCTCGGCACGTTCGTCCGAAGCGACCAGCTCGCGCAGCAGCTCGTCGCCGTAGAGGTCGGCGTCGGCGGCCAGCTCGCCGCCGATCCGATCGGCCAATGCCAGCAGCAGCGTCCGCGCGGCGCGCCCGCGATCGCTGCCGGCAGGTTCCTGCAGCGCCACCCATTCGCACTCGTCGTAGGCGGCGCGGTAGTTCGCGCCGACGCGATGCGCCAGCGCCGCGCGCGCGCACGCCAGCCGGATGCGGTGCTGCGGCTCGGCTTCCGGGTGGCGATCGAGCTCGGCCAGCTGGCGCCCCGCCAGCCACGCGCCCCATGCCGGCCGATCGAGCTCCAGTGCGAGATCGACGGCCGCCAGTTCCACCTCGAACGACCGCCCCTCAGTGGCGGCGGCGCGAAGGACCGCGAGCAGCGCCGCGTAGGCCTGCTTGCCGACCTCGTCGACCGCGGCGGTCGGACCGCCTCGCGGGAGCGCGACCAGGATCGCGCCGAGCCCGTCGACGTGCGCCAGCTCCTTCAAGCCGCCGAGCAGCGTCTCGCGGATCGGCGGCGCGACCTCGTCGGCAGCGAGCGCGGCGGCGAGCACGCCGGTCGCATCGGCGCCCCGGCCGCGCGCCTTGCACAGCGCCCGCACGCACGGCTCCGCCAGCGTCCGGTCGCCGAGCGTGGTCGGCAGCGCGTCGCGCAGCGCCTGGAAGATGGCGGCCTCGCTCACCGCATCCGCCCCGGCCGCTGCAGCGCCGTCGCCGCCCCCCGCCGCGGCGCGCGCCAGGATCGCGTCCTGCAGCTGTCCGAGCCCGACCAGCGCGGCGAATCGCGTCGCGCTCCCCTGCTGCTCCGCCAGCAGCGCGACCAGGCTCTCGACCACGCGCGCGGTCGCGTCCGGCGTCGCCACGCGATGACCGGCGTCGGCGAGGGCCGCGACGGCGGCAGCTCGAGCCGCTTCCGGCAGCTCACGGCGGCAGGCCGTTTCGAGCACGTCGAGCGCGCTCTCCTCTGCGAGCGGCCGCAGCGCCTCGATCAGCTTCTCCACCCAGTTCGGTTCGAAGCTCGTCGCGTCGCCCTGCAACGCGCCGCGCAGTTCCACCACCAGCACCGAGGCGATCTCGCGACCGCCCTGGTCGAGCGGGATGGCGCGCATCACCGCCAGCAGCGCCTCGCGCGCAGGCCGCTCTCCGTCCGTGAAGGCGCCGGCCACCTCGTGCGCCAGCGCGGGATCCGGCTCGAGCGCGTAGAGCAACTCGACCGCGCGCGCGACCTCGATCAGATCGCCGCCGACCCGGCGCGCGTCCCAGTGTTCGCGCGCCGCCTGTTGCACGCGCAGGCGCACCTCGCCGCGCAATCCCTCGCTGCGACGGGACAGTTCGAGCAATCGCAGCAGGGCCGCCCGGCGCAGTGGCGATTCCTGCTGGTCGAGCGCCGCCAGCGCCGCCTCGGCGCCGGTGACCCCGAGACGCTCCACTTCAAGGTCGAGCCAGCGCCGCCGTGTCGCCTCGAGCGCGGCCCGCAGCGCCGCCAGCAGGTCCGGCTCCGCCCCCGCGCCCGCGGCCAGCTCGAGCCGGTCGACCAGCGGCTCAGCCAGCGCCGGGTCGGGAAGACGCGCCGCGAGCCGCGCGGCGTTGCGCCACTGCAACTCGGCGGCGAGGGGATCCTTCAGGAGCTGTGCGAGCAGCGCCACCGCGGCGCGGCGCGCCTTTCCGTCCAGCGCGAGCGCCAGTTCGTCGAGCTCGTCATCGGTCGCCGGCGACGCGAGTCGCACGGCGAGTTCTTCCCCGGAGAGGGGGCGGCCGGCGGCCGCGGCCGGTGGTGCGGCGCCGTCGCCGACAGCGTCGACGGCCGTCGCATCCTGAGCTCGGCCGTGAGTCCCCGCCAGCGCGAGCAGGAGCGCGCCGCTCCCGGCGCGCGCGAGTCGGGCCGCTGCGCGCGGGAATCGAGCCAGGTGGCTGGCGATGGGGTTGCGCAACCGACCTCCTCGCGCCACGGCCGGACGTTGCCCGCAGCGCTGCGCGCGCCGTCGCAGTAGGCGCTGTTTTTACGGAGCGTCGGCCGAGACGTTGAGTTGCAATTCCGGCGGCGCTGGCGACCACGCGCGGCAGCCAAGGACCGGACCGCCAAGGAACGGGCCACGCTGGACTTGGCCGCGACGGGCCGGGCGGGGAACGGCGCGGCGAACTGCGCGCTGCGCGGCGGACGGCGGACAGCGGCGGCGAACTTGGTAGCCCCAACGGGATTCGAACCCGTGCTTGATGGCTGAGAACCACCCGTCCTGGACCGGACTAGACTATGGGGCCGTTTGTTCGCGCACTGTTCGGTCGCCGCTTCCGGCGCGCGCCCGGTCCGCGCGCGATCCGGCGAAGCTGGGTGAACCCGGGGTTCACCGTGCTGGCCGCAGGTACCGCGCGCGACGCCGCAGCTGGCGCCGAAAGAGGGCGAGGAAAATACTGACGACCGATGGCGATGCCAAGCCCCCCATCTGCGAAATCCTCGCGCGCTCCTGCACTGCTGCTCGGGGTCGCGTTGCTGGCGTTGCCGGCGCTGTGGCTGACGCAGCGAACGCGGCTCCCGGAAGCGGACCGCGCGGTCGTCACCGCGCCTGCCCCCGCCGCTGCGGCGCCCCCGAACGAGACCGCGGCGTCGGTCGAACCGCTGTCCGAGCGGATCCGCGCCGCCGTCGCCCGAGCCGCCGATCCGGTCCACCTCACCGTCCCGTTGCTCGATCCGTTCGGCGCACCGCTCACGGCGGCGATCATGGCCGAACTCAGTGCGGCGCCGTTGACCGCGACCGCCGCGGGACCGCAGGTGACGACGACACCGGGGGCGTTGCGACTCACGGCACCGCGCCACTGGCCGGCCTTCCCGCCGCTCAGGGTGAGCGCCGCCGGCTTCGCGCCGCGCCTGCTGCGCGCGCTGCCGCTCGGCGCCGGCGACATGACGATCGACCCGATCCACTTCTCGCCCGGCGCGACGCTGCGCGGCCGCGCCTTCGGTCCGGGCGACCAGCCGCTGCCGTCGCGCCGGGTCGTGCTCTGGGACGTGAACGGCCGCGAGACCGACCGGGCCGCCGGTCGCACGCTGCCGCTCGACACGACCACCACCGACCTGGACGGCGGCTTCACTTTCGCCCACTGCGCCAGCCGCATGGTCCGCTGCGAGCTGGAAGGCGGCGACGGCCTCGCCACGACCCTCCTTGCCGACGCGGTGGCGGGCGAGCGGCCGATCCGGCTGGACGCCCGGTCGGCGGCGGCACCGATCCTCGGCCAGGTCGCCACTCCGGCGGGCGAGCCGATCGCCGGCGCGATCGTCGTCGCCACCATGGCCGGGCCGCGTGAGCGCAGCGCACGGCGCGTGACGACCGATCGCGACGGCCGCTTCGCGCTCGACCTGCTCGCCCGCGGCTACTACGCCGTGACAGCCGAGGCACCCGGCCGGCTGCCGGTGGTGATGCGCCGGGTCCACAGCGGGACCGGCGGCCTCGTGCTGGCGCTCGAATCGACCGGCAGCGCCGAGCTTGAACTGCTCGGCGCGCCGGCCGGCGTCGATCTCCCGCTGCTGTGGCGTCTGCTCGACGGGCTCGACCCGCGCCGCCGCCCCACCACGCCGTTCGCCACCGCCCGGCTCCGCGACGGGCGCGTGACCATCGCCGCCATCCCGCCGGGTCGACATGCGCTCGAACTGCGACTGCCGGGCGCCGCGCCGCTCACCACCGACGCCCTGGCGTATGACGCCGGCCGGACGACGCTGGTCGGTTCGCTGACGCTGACGGCCGGGGCGACGCTCTCGGCACGGGTGGTCGACGCGCAGGGCCAGCCGCTTTCCGGTCGCGCCGCGCTGGCCGCCGCGTTCCAGGCGGGGCACGTCGTCGACCGCGACGTCTTCGCGCTGCCCGACCACGAGGAGCACGCGCTCGCGCCCGACGGCTCGCTGCAGTGGGACGGCCTTCCAGCCGGGTGGCGCTCGCTGGCCGTGCGCGCCGAAGGCTGCGCCGACCACACTCAGGCCGTCGAGCTCGCGGACGGCAGGCGCCTCGATCTCGGCACGATCCGGCTGCCGGCCGCCGGCGCGATCGACGGCGTCGTGCGCCGGCTCTCCGGCGTCCCGCTCGGCGACGCGACGGTGGTGGCCGAGCGGGTCGGCGGGTCGAGGCTCGAGTCGATCACGCTGGCGGACGGGAGCTACCGGTTCGATCGCCTGCTGCCCGGCCGGTGGGAGCTGCGCCTCCTGCCGAGCGACGACGAGACGACCTTCCTGCTCGACGGCGCGCTGCCCGCAGCCGACCCGGCGCCGGTCCTGCTCGACGTCGTGTCCGGGACCCGCTTGCGGCGCGAACTCTCGCTCGGACGCTGAGCGTCCGCGGCGAATCCGATCAGCTCGCCTTCACGTAGCTGCGCTTCGCCTTCTCCGCCGCGCCGAGGAAGCGGGTCAGGACCTCGGCCGGTACCGGCAGGCGGACCGCATCCCCGGGCTTGAGCGCGTCCTTCACCGGCTCCGGCGGCAGCTTGCGCGTGTCGCTCGAGACCGGGAAGAGGCCGATCTTGTCGCCCTTCTTCAGCGCCTCCTTGCCGACCCAGATCAGCACGATCTGATCGACGCCGGCGTAGACCGAGGAGGTGACCCGGCCGAGGAACTGGCCGCGCACATTCACCACCGCATCGCCGATGCGCACCGCACGCGCGGTCGGATCGGTGATGCGGGCGCGGAAGATCCTGTTCGTGCGCGCGGCCTCGCGGGCCAGCAGCGCCTCGCGACCGACGAAGAACGGCTTGTGGAACTTGACGAAGCTCGGATAGCCGGCGCCGTGCGGCCCGATGTCGTACTCGCCGGCGAGCTCATGGCCGTAGAGCGGGAAGCCGGCCTCGGTCCGGGTCGAGTCGCGCGCGCCGAGCGCGGTGGCGATCACGCCGCGCGCCTTGCCGGTCGCCAGGATCGCCTCCCAGTGCTGCACCAGCCGGTCGGGGTGGATGTAGAGCTCGAAGCCGACCTCCTCGCCGGTGTAGCCCGTCCGTGCCACCAGCACCGAGTCGCCGCCCATGCGCACGTCGCACAGGCCGAACTTGCGCAAGTGCCGGATCGCGTCGCGGCCAGCCGCGTCGTCGCAACGTTCGAGCAGCGTCGGCAGCGACGCCGGCCCCTGGAAGGCGAGGTCGACGCGCATCTCGGCGCCCGCCTTGCGATCCTTCAGGTTGACCAACTCGACGTCGACGTCGCAGCGCACCGACGGGCGGGCGGCGTCGAGCGCGTGGCGCCCGGCCAGCACGCCACGCCACCACGCCTCGACCTTGGGCGCGTTGCTGGCGTTCACGATCACCAGGAAGCGCTCGGCGCCGCGGCGGTAGACGATCAGGTCGTCCAGCACGTGGCCATCGGGCGCCAACGTGTAGCTGTAGTGGCCGTCGCCGTCCTTCAGCTTGCCGACGTAGTTGGTCGTGACCAGGTCGAGGAAGCGGCCGGCGCCGCGCCCGCGCACCTCGTAGCAGCCCATGTGGCTGACGTCGAACAGCCCGGCCGCGGTGCGCACCGCACGGTGCTCGTCGAGGATCGAACTGTAGTGGGTCGGCATCTCCCAGCCGGCGAAGTCGACGATGCGCGACTTCCTGGCCTGGGCGAGGTGCCAGTCGTAGAGGGCGGTGCGCTGCAGCGCGCCCGGCGCCGGCGGCGCGAACGACTCCTTCGTCGCGGCGAATCCGGCCGCCCCCACCACCGCGTGCTGGCCGAGGAACCACGGCTTCTCGGCGTCGCCCTTGCGCGCCGGCGGCACGGCGCCGACCTTCGGCGCGCCATGCTTCGCGCGCCAGGCGAGCCAGGGCTGTTCCGCCACCGGCCTGGCGCCCGCTTCGAGGAGCCGCGTTGCGACCCGCTCGGCGACCGCGACCGGAGCGACGATCTCGCAGACGCGCGCGCCGCCGAGTTCGTGCGCGAGGACGACGGCGGTGTCGCTCGCATGGGCGGGATCGACCGCGAGCCGAACGACCTCGCCGACCGCCTTCGGCGCCGCGATCTGCGCCTTCGCCAGCGCCGCCGCCCCGTTCGGACCGGCCACGGTGAGCAGGACGCTGCAGCGCGGATCGGCGCTGCTGCCGAGATCCTCGACCACGATCGGGCCGTCGATCTTGCGCTTCAGGTCGGCATCGAACCCGACCACGCCATCGGAGAGATCGCGCAGCCACTGGATCAGGTCGCTGCCGGCGTCGGCGTCGCCGGTCAGCAGGAAACGGTCGAAGCCGCGCCGATCCGGGCCGAGGAAGGCGACACGGAACTCGCCGATCAGCCGCCCTTCGGGATCGTGCGCCCGCGCGACGGTCGAGCGGCCGGGCGCGAGCCGCATCAGATCGCCCGACAGCGCCAGTTGCAGCGCATCGCCGGCGCGCTCGCCGGTCACCAGGATCGCCGAGGCGCGCGACGTGTCGACCAGCGCCGCGCCCTGCTCGAGCGCGCTGCCGTCGGCGGCGCCACCGGCCACCGCGGCGACCTTCGCGCGCGCCACCGACGCCGGCCCGTCGGGCTCGTAGTGCGGGTAGCTGAACGCGCCGAACGTCCCCCCCTCGCGGCGCAGCACCAACTTGCGGATGCGGCGCTGCGCATCGCGCAGCACGGACGCCGGCAGACGCACGCGGCCGACCAGTCCGGCCGCCGCATGGATCTGGAACGCCTGCATCGAGGTGAGCGTGTCGCCGATGATCGCCGCCACCTCGCCCATGTCGTCGGCGTCGAGCCCGCGCTGCGACACCCAGCAGGTGCCGAAGCGCAGCCCGCTCGGATGGAGCGGCCGCGTATCGCCGTGGATCGAGTTCTTGTTGCAGGTGATCCCGACCAGGTCGAGCACGCGCGCAGCCGCGTCGGCCGCGACCGCATCGCCGCTCTTCGTGATCAGCGTGCGCAGGTCGACCAGGCAGAGGTGGGTGTCGGTGCCGCCGTAGGCGATCGTGAGCCCGCGGCTCGCGAGGCCGGCCGCAAGCACGGCGGCGTTCTCGCGCACTCGCCGCATCAGGCGGCGGAAATCGTCGCCCTGCGCCAGCTTGAACGCCACCGCCTTGCCGGCGATCGCGTTCAGGTGCGGGCCGCCCTGCTCGCCCGGGAAGACGGCGAGGTCGATCTTGCGCGCGAGTTCGGCGTCGCGAGTGAGGATCACCGCGCCGCGCGGGCCGCACAGCGTCTTGTGGGTGGTGAAGGAGACCACGTGCGCATGGTCGATCGGATTGGGGAACTCGCCCGCCGCGACCAGCCCCGCCGGGTGGGCGATGTCGGCCAGCAGGTACGCGCCGACTTCGTCCGCGATCGCGCGGAAGCGCGCCCAGTCGATGGTCCACGGGTAGGCGGAGTAACCGGCGATCAGCAGCTTCGGCCGCTCGCGACGGGCGTCGGCCTCGAGCCTGGCGAAGTCGATGCGGCCCGTCGCCGGATCGACCACGTAGGGGACGATCTTCCAGTGCTTGCCCGACCGGTTCACCGGCGAGCCGTGGGTGAGATGGCCGCCGGTCGACAGGTGCATCCCCATCACCGTCGACTCGATCGGCACCAGCGCCTCGTAGACCGCGTTGTTGGCGGCGGCGCCCGACAGCGACTGGACGTTGCAGTGGATCGCGTCGGCGGGAGTCGCCGGGGTCGCGAACAACTCCGCGAGCCGCTTGATCGCCTCGGCTTCGACCAGGTTGGCGTAGTCGCAGCCCTTGTAGTAACGGCGATCGCCGTAGCGCCGGTAGAAGCTGAGGCTGCGCGCGTCCCAGTCGAGCAGCGCCCGCTCGGTGATGGCGTTGCGCGTCGACGGGTAACCCTCGGCGTAGAGGTTGGATAGCGGCGAGCCGACCGCCTCCCGCACCGCCTGCGGGCAGAGGCTCTCCGACGCGATGAAGATCAGCTTCTGCCGCTGGCGCTCGGTCTCGGCGGCGATCAACCGGGCGATGCGCGGGTCGACCAGGTCGAGGGTGCTGTGCGTGGGATTCATGGGGGTGGGGATCTTACGAGCGCGGCCGCCCGAGCGCCCCCGGGGGGACGCGGCGCCGCGGCGACCGGCGGTGCCCCCGCCGTCGTGAATCCCGCCGAGCGGCGGCAATCAGGACCGGGGACCGCTACAACGACGACGCGACGACGGCCAGGGAACTCCGGCCGCCGACTGCCGCCGGGGGAAGAGGGATGCCGGCCGGGAAACCGTGGCGCGTCATCTGGAACCGCGACTTCGAGTGCGAAGCCGCCGCGCTGTTCGCTCGCTACCGCGCCGCTCCCGACGCCGCCGCCTTCGCCCGGCTGGTCGAGCAGTTGTCGCCGCGACTCGTGCCGCTGGTGCGCGCACGGCTCCGGAAGGGCCGCCGCCACCTCGATCCGCGCGAGGTGATCCACGACGCCTTCGTGCAGATCTTCCGCGCGCGCGCCACGTTCGAGGACCGCGGCCCCGGCTCCTTCATCCGCTGGTTCGTGGCGATCGCCGACAACCTCACCCGCCAGGACTGCCGCAGCGACCGGCGCCGCGTCGGCCGCGAGCAGTGCAGTGCGCAGCCGATCGCCGACCGCTCGGGCGATCCGTACGCGCTACTGGTCGCCGGCGAAGAGGAGCGCCTGGCGGGGCTCACCTGGGCGGCGGTCCGCCGGCTGGTCCTCGAGGGGGTGCAGCGCCTGCCTCCCGCGCAGTGGGAGGCCCTCGTCACGCTCAGCCGCGAGCCGATGACCTACGCGGCGCTGGCGCAGCGGCTCCACGCGCCGCGCGGCGCGGTGATCATGCGGGTGCAGCGCGCGCGGGTCGCCGTGCTGGCGCACGTGCGCCGCCGTCTCGCCGACGGCAGCCATGGCGCCGCGGTCGCCGCCGCGTTCAGCGCGTTCGGCTGAGCGACGGTCGCGCGGGCGAACCGGCGTTCAGCTGCCGTCCGCCTCGAGCTGCAGCGGCTTCTCGCTGACCTGGTCGCCGACGGTGAGCCGGAGGGTGTAACGACCCGGCGGCGCGGCGTTGCCGCGATTCCCGCGCCGACGGCGCGGCGCATCCTGCGCGTAACCATCCTCGAACAGCGCCTCCTCGCCGGGCGAAGGTTCGTAGCTGCGGCGGCCGCGCGACTTCTTTCCGGTCGCCGCGTCGGCGGGCGACCCGGCCGTCGGCGCCGCGTCGGCGGGCTTCGCCTCCTCGGGCGGCGGATCGAGTTGCAGGTCCCACTGGGCGCGCTGCAGCCCCGCGGCCTTCGGCTCGTACGCGACCGTCCGCACCACCTTCCCGGCGGCATCGATCACTTCGAGCTTCGGCGCCGGCGTCGGCGCGGCGAGCCAGAACCAGATCGGCGCCCCCGCCTCGGGGTCCGGCGCGCGGAAATGGCGATCGCCGCCCCAACCCATGCCGCCACCGCTCCAGCGGAAGCGCCAGGCGACCGCTCCGGCCGGCTCGAACAGGTGGTGACCGGCGGCGAGGACCTTGGCGTCGAGCTGCTCATGCGCGGTCACGTCGACGACGAAGAGCCCGCGGCCGTGCGTGCCGAGCACCACGTCGCGCTCGCGCGGGTGGACCGCGAGGTCGAGCACCGACACCTGCGGCAGATCGGACGCGAGCGGCTGCCAGTGATCACCGCCGTCGACCGAGAAGAACGCCCCGCCATCGTTGCCGAGGAACAGCGTGTCCCTGCGCCGCGGGCTCTCGCGCACGACGTTCACCGGCGCAGCTGGGAGCCCGGCGACCACGCGAGTGAAGGTCTCGCCGCCATCGCGCGTGCGATAGACGTAGGCCGCGAAGTCATCCTCGCGATACCCCGAGAAGGTGACCCAGGCGGTGGCGGCATCGTGCGCCGAGAGCTCGACGCGCGACACCCAGAGTCGCGCCGGCAACGAGGGGAAGCGGCCGGAGAGGTCGGTCCACGTGTGGCCGCCGTCCCGGCTCCACTGCACCTTGCCGTCGTCGCTGCCGACCAGCAGCGAGTCGGGATCCAGCACGGACTCGGCGAGCGTCGTCAGCGTGCAGTGCGGCACGTTGCCCTTCAGCCGCTCCGGGTCGTTGGTGGTCAGGTCCCCGCTGATCGCCCGCCACTTGTCGCCGCGATCGAGCGATTTCCACAGCCGCTGCGAGCCGAAGTAGAGCGTGCGCGGATTGTGGGACGAGATCAGCAGGGGCGCGCACCAGTTGAAGCGCTCGACCTCGTCCTTGCTGCCGCGCGGTTGGATGAACACGGTCTCGCCGCGGCCGAGATGGCTGCGTTGCAGCGCGCCGAACTGCGACTCGAGATAGACCAGGTCCGGATCCTCGGGATCGGCCAGCACGTACATGCCGTCGCCGCCGCCGATGAACTTCCACGCGTCGCTGCCGACGCCGCCGAAGCCGCGGCCGCGCGACGGGCCGGTCCAGACGCCGTTGTCCTGCAGCCCGCCATAGACGTGGTACGGTCGGCGGCGGTCGACGCTGACGGTGTAGAACTGCGCGATCGGGAGGTTCGGGTAGTAGTCGAACGTCGCGCCGCCGTCGTAGCTCTGCGCCAGTCCGCCGTCGTTGCCGAGCACCAGCCGCCCGCGGATGGCCGGGTCGAACCACAGGCCGTGGTGATCGACGTGCAGCGACCGCGCGCGCTCATCGCTCCACGTCCGGCCGCCGTCGGTCGAGACGAAGACCGGCACGCCGAGCAGCCAGACGTGGTCGCGATCGTGCGGATCGACGCGGATCTGCCCGTAGTAGTAGGGCGGCTCGCCGCTGACCGGCTTCTCGTTGCGCTTCTCCCACGTGTCGCCGCCGTCCAGCGAGCGCCAGATCTCGCCGCCGATCGGGCGCTTGCGCGGTGCCGCGCCCTCCGGCGGCGGCGGCTCGCCCTCGGCCGGCGGCACCTCGACCAGGTTCTGGTTGTCGAAGCAGGCGAAGACGAGGTCGGGATCGCCGGCGAACAGCGTGACGCCGATGCGGCCGAGGTTTCCCGACGGCAGCCCGCCGGAGAGGCGTCGCCAGCTGGTGCCGCCGTCGATCGAGCGGTAGAGCGCGGCGTCGCCGACGTCGGCGAAGTTCCACGCCCGCCGCTCGCGCCGGTAGCTCGAGGCGAACAGCGTGTCGGGATCGCGCGGGTCGATCACGACGTCGACGACGCCGATGTCCGGGCCGCGACCGAGGGAGAGCTCCCAAGTCGCGCCGCCATCCGTCGTCTTCCACAGCCCGCGCTCGTCATTCGCCGAGTAGAGGTGGCCGAGGACCGCCACCCACGCCGTGGCGGGATCCTGCGGGTGGACGACGATCCGCCCGATGCGGTGCGAGTCGGCGAGTCCGGCCGGCGTGAAGGTCTTGCCGCCGTCGGTCGAGCGCCAGACGCCGTTGCCGGCGTAGCTCGAACGCTGGTTGTTGCTCTCGCCGGTGCCGATCCAGACCACGTCGGGATCGCTCGGCGCGACGGCGATGTCGCCGATCGACAGCGCGTCGTCGAACACGCACGACCAGGTCGTGCCGTTGTTGGTCGACTTCCAGACGCCGCCCGACGCCGACGCCGCCCAGAGCTCGAACGGCCGCTGTGCCGGCACTTCGACATCGACGATCCGGCCGCCGGGAGCCGCCGGACCGAGCGGGCGCGCCTTCGCCGCGGCGAGCAGCGCCGGATCGACCGACTGCGCCGCCGCCGGCAACGACGCTCCGGCGAGCAGCAGCGCGACCCGCAGACCGATCGACGCCGCCGCACGGCGCTCCCTCGTCCTCGTTCCCACCCGCTCCTCCTTCAGCCGGCGCCGTGCCGGTCAGTCGTTGACGATCTCTTCCGCGCCGGCGCCCTGCGCCGCGCGCCGCGACAGGCGCAGCTTGCCACGCTCGTCGACACCGAGCACCCGCACCACGACGACGTCGCCCTCGCGCGCCACCGCGGCGAGCTGGTCGGTGCGCTGGACATCCCACTCCGACACGTGCACCAGCCCCTCCGCGCTGCGGAAGATCTGCACGAACGCGCCGAACTCCTTCACCCCGGTCACGCGGCCGCGGTAGAGCCGGTTCACCTGCACCACGCCGGCGAGCTCCCGCACGCGCTTCACGGCCGCCCGCGCCCGCACCGCATCGGTCGCGTAGACCAGCGCCCACCCGGCGTCGTCGATCGCCACCTCGACCCCGTATTGCGCCCGCAGTTCCTTCAGGTTCGCGCCACGCGGCCCGATCAGCTCCGGGATCGCCGCCGGCGCGATGCGCACCGCAGTCACGCGCGGCGCGTGGGGCTTGAGCTCCGCGCGCGGCGCGGCGAGCGCCTTGGCCATCTCGCCGAGGATGTGGCGCCGGCCGGCGGCCGCCTGCTCGAGGGCGCGGCCGAGCACCGTCTCGGGCAGCGCCCCCATCTTGTTGTCCATCTGCACCGCGGTGATGCCGCGCACCGTGCCGCACACCTTGAAGTCCATGTCGCCGAGGTGGTCCTCGTCGCCGAGGATGTCGGACAGGATCGCGAAGCGCGTTCCGTCGCCGACCAGCCCCATGGCGATGCCGGCGACCGGCGACCGGATCGGCACACCGGCGTCCATCAACGCGAGGCAGCCGCCGCAAGTCGTCGCCATCGACGAGGAGCCGTTCGATTCCGAGATGTCCGACTCCACGCGGATCACGTACGGGAACTCGGTGAACGGCGGGAGCACGGGTACGAGCGCCCGGCGCGCCAGGTTCCCGTGGCCGATCTCGCGCCGCCCCGGCCCGCGCAGCGCGCGCACCTCGCCGACGCTGTAGGGCGGGAAGTTGTAGTGCAGCAGGAACGGCCGCGACTCCATCCCGAACAGCGTCTCGACCTCCTGCGCCTGCTCCTTCGCGCCGAGCGTGCAGGTGACCATCGCCTGGGTCTCGCCGCGGGTGAAGAGCGCCGACCCGTGCGGCCGCGGCAGCCAGCCGGCCTCGATCGCGATCGGGCGGATCTGCTCCGGAGTGCGGCCGTCGAGCCGCTTGCCGCTGGCCAGCACGCGCTCGCGGATGCGCTGGTCGGTCACCTTGCGCGCATGGCGACGGGCGAACTCGTGCAGCGCCGCCGGCGCCGGTGCGATCGCGGCCGCGGCCGCCACCGCCGCCGCCGCCAGCGCCTCCTGCGCGGCGGCGAGCGCGGCATGCCGCTCGTGCTTGCCGCGAAGCTCGAAGCACGGGTCGAGCGCGGCCGCGGCGCCGGCATCGATCGCCGCCTCTGCCGCGGACTGCTCGGCCGTGCGCGCCGGTGCGTCGGGCCCGAGCTTGGGACGCCCGGCCTTCGCCCGCAGCGCCTCG
>VGYY01000099.1 GCA_016872815.1 Planctomycetota bacterium | reverse complement strand
GCCGCGCTGGCCGACGCCGCCGGCGACCCGCGGGCGCCGCGCGCCGAACGGCTGGTGCTCCGGCCGCGCCAGCGCATCGACCGCGAGGAGCTGCGCCGTCGCCTCTACGGCAGCGGACTCGAGCCGGCGCCGCTGGTGACCGCGCCCGGCGAGGTGTCGTTCCGCGGCGACATCGTCGACTTCTTCGCCTATGGCGCCGAGCGGCCGGTGCGGGTCGAACTGTTCGACGACGAGATCGAGTCGCTGCGGGCGTTCGATCCCGAATCGCAGCGCTCCACCGGCGAACTGCTCGAGGTGGCCGTTCCGGGAGCGGCGCCCGCCGCGACCCTGGTGCAGCAGTCGGCGGCGGCCGGCGCGCGGCGGATGACGGCGCTCGACCATTTCGCGGCCCCGCCCTGCGTCGTCCGCATCGACCCGGTCGGCCACGGGCTCGCGATCGGCCGCCTCTCCGAGGAGCAGCCCGCCCGCGCCGGCGAGCTGCAGCAGGCGCACGACCGCATCGCCGCGCTGCCGCGCATCGACCTCCATCCGGAGCTGGTCGCCGCCGCCGACCTGTCGCTGACCGCCCGTCCGGTTGAGGGCGCCGGCGGCATCCACGAGCTCGGCCGCTTCTGCGAACGGCTGCCCGACGAAGTGGGACGCCTGGTGGTCTTCTCGGCGACGCCGGCCGAGGGCCGCCGCATCACCACGCTGCTGCGCGCCCATCTGCCGGCCAGCCCGCGCCGCAGCGTGACCGACGCCCGCGGCAGCCTCGCCGCCGGCTTCGTCGCGCCGGCCCTCGGCCTCTGGTGCGGCAATCACCACGAACTGCTCGGCCGCACCCGCCTCACCCGCGTCAGCGAGCTGAAGGCCGCCGCCGCACGTCCCGTGCGCGAGATGCTCGAGCTGACGCCGGGCGAGTACGTCGTGCACCAGACCCACGGCGTCGCGCTCTATCGCGGCATGAAGGAGCAGCGCCAGGAGGGCGGCACCGAGGACTACCTCGAGCTCGAGTTCGACGAGGGCACGCTGCTCTACGTGCCCGCGTCCAAGATCGACCTCGTCTCGCGCTACATCGGCGCGGGCGGGACGGCGCCCAAGCTCGACAAGGTCGGCGGCAAGTCGTGGTCGCGCAAGAAGCAGGACGTCGAGAGCGCGCTCGACGAGATGTCGGGCGAGCTGCTCGAACTGCAGGCGCAGCGCAAGACCCGTCCCGGTCACGCCTTCGCTCCCGACGACGAGATGCAGGCGGAGTTCGACGCCTCGTTCCCGTGGGCCGACACGCTCGACCAGGTCACCGCGACCGAGGAGATCAAGCGCGACCTGCAGGCGCCGCGGGCGATGGACCGCCTGCTGTGCGGCGACGTCGGCTTCGGCAAGACCGAGGTGGCGACGCGCGCGGTGTTCAAGGCGGCGACGCAGGGCAAGCAGGTGGCGATCCTCGCGCCGACGACGCTGCTCGTGCGCCAGCACCACGAGACGCTGCGGAACCGCATGGCCGACTGGCCGGTGCGCGTGGAAGCGCTGTCGCGGCTGACGCCGGCCAAGCGCTCCAAGGAGGTGATCCGCGGCCTGCGCGAGGGCACCGTCGACGTCGTGATCGGCTCGCACCGGCTCTTCGGCAAGGAAGTGCAGTTCAAGGATCTCGGCCTGCTGGTCATCGACGAGGAGCAGCGCTTCGGCGTCCGCCACAAGGAGGCGCTAAAGCTGCTGAAGACGACCGTCGACGTGCTGACGCTGTCGGCGACGCCGATCCCGCGCACGCTGCACATGGCGCTGGTCGGGTTGCGCGACATCTCGACCCTGAGGGAACCGCCGCGCGGCCGCCAGCCGGTCGAGACCAAGGTCACCTACGAGGACGACGAGCTGGTCCGCCACGCGCTGGAACGCGAGCTGGCGCGCGAAGGGCAGGCGATCTACCTGTTCAACCGCGTCGGACCGATCCATGACGTCGCGGCCCGGCTGAAGCGCCTCGTCCCGGCCGCGCGCATCGGCGTCGCGCATGGCCAGATGGCCGGCACGCAGCTCGAACGGGTGGCGCTGGCGTTCACCAACCGCGAGCTCGACGTGCTGGTCTGCACCACCATCATCGAGGCGGGCATCGACATCCCGACCTGCAACACGCTGATCGTCGAGCGCGCCGACCTGATGGGGCTCGCCGACCTGCACCAGCTGCGCGGTCGCATCGGCCGCTCGGACCGGAAGGCGCACGCGCTCTTCTTCATCCCGCACAAGCCGCTGCCGGCGATCGCGCTCAAGCGGCTGCGCGCGCTCGAGGGGCTCGCCCACCTCGGCGCCGGCTTCGACATCGCCATCCGCGACCTCGAGATCCGCGGCGCCGGCAACCTGCTGGGCAAGGAGCAGTCGGGCCACATCGCGTCGATCGGCTACGACCTCTATTGCCGGATGCTGGCCAAGTCGATCGCCAAGCGGCGCGGGCACAAGCCGCCGGCCGAACCGGAGGAGATCGACATCGGATTGGGACTGCCGGCGTTCCTGCCGCGCGAGTACGTGCGCTCGAGCCATCAGCGGATGGAACTGCTGCGGCGGCTCGGCGAGGCGCGCGGTGACGCGCAGGTGGAGCAGCTGCTGGCGGAGATCCGCGATCGCTACGGCCGCCCGCCGGAGCCGCTGACGAACCTGGTCGACCTGTTCCGCCTGAAGGAGATGTGCCGGCGGCTCGGAATCTCGCGGGTGTTCCATCCCGGCGCGGGCGAGGTGCTGCTGTTCGTGCGCGACTACGCCCGCTTCGGCCGGCTGCGGCTGCGCCGCGGCGAGGGGCGTCACGTCGAGGGCTCGCGCCTGCTGGTGGTGCTGCCGCCCGAGGTGCGGACGCCGACCGACTTGCTGCGCTACCTGCTCGAGGAGTTCCGCGAGCGGGCACCGGCCGCGGAGACGGGCAGCCGGCGGGCATGATGACCGGGTCCCGGTGCGCCGATCGCGCCCGGACGAGGAGGGGTCGATGGCGGCGAGGCGATGGCGGACGGCGCTGCTCGGGTTCGTGGCGGCGGTCACTGCCGGCGGGGCGCTCGCCGGGCAGGACGGTGCGAACAGCCCGGCGGCAGGGGCCCGCCCGATCGACGCCAATTTCGTCGTCGCGGCGGCCAACAACGAGGTGGTCACGGTCCGCGACGTGCTGCTCGAGTGGCGCCTCGAGGGGCGACGCAACGCCGATCCCAACCGGGCCGCGCTGCCGAACCCCGAAGAGCGCAAGGTGCTGGCGAAGCGGATCGTGGTCGAGCGGCTCTGGCTGGCGCACGCCAAGGCCTTCCCGGCCTGGAGCGAGATCGTCACGCGCAAGCTGGTCGAGGACGAGGCGCGCGACCTGTACGGCGCGCTGTGGAGTGACCCGGCGCTGCCTGCCGCCGAACACGAGCTGATGCGGGCCAAGGCGGAGAGATCGATCGCGACGCAGGTCGCCCTGCAGAGCGACCCCGAGTTCCGGCGCGTCTCACTGGCGCGCCCGAGCGACGTGCGCCGGTTCTGGGAGCAGCGCCCTGACCTGCATCGCGTGCCCACGCGGGTGCAGCTCGGGCGCGTCGTGCTCGGTCGCGAACTGCACGGAAGTGACGTCGAGGCCAAGGTCGCCGCGCTGCGCCAGCTGGCGATCGAGAAGGGCGGCCTCGAGACCGCCGCGCGCGAGCTGGCGCCGGGCGACTACTCGCTGCTGACGGTCGAGAACCTCGAGGGCGACCGCAACCTGCGCGAGGACGTGCTGCAGTTCGCGCGCGAAGCGCAGCCCGGGGAGTTGTCGCTGCCGATCGTCGGCAGCGCCTCGGCGATGCTCTTCACGGTGGTGACGCGCGAGCCGGGGCGCGAGGTCTCGTTCGATGAAGCGGCGGCGAAGCTCAAGCTGGTGATGGAGAACGGAAGGCGTGACTTCCGCGCCAGGCAGTTCTTCGTCTTCGAGATCCTGCCGAAGTCGTTCTTCATCCCGAGCGATCTCTTCGATGAGGAGATCCGGCAGCTGATCCCGGGGTACCAACCACAGCGGTGACGGCCGGTGGCACCGACCTGAACCGGCCGGCGCGCTTCGATCGACTGTGCGACATCCGATCTGACCCTTTGGACGCGCGTCCAAGGCCATGCGGCGGCGGCGTGCTGGGATCGCTCGTGGATCGTTCTCGATTCGGACTTAACCACCTGCCGTGGACGGCTTTCGGGCGGCGCGTACGCCGTGTTGCCGCGCTCCCGAGCCCCCCCTACAATCCCCGCCCCTTCGCCAGCGAACCACGGCTGCTCGCGCTCGTTGTCTTGCCGTCGACTTGTGGGCAGCGTCGCTGCCCCGAGGGGTCTCAGAGGACACGCCATGTCGAACATCGAAGAGCCGTCGCGGCTGCCACCGCCGCCCTCCGATCTGGTCTTCCACAACCCTCACCATGCGTTCGGGGAGGAGTCGTTCGAGGACCAGATGCGCGGCGCGCTCAAGGGCGCCCCCTGGATTCTGCTCTCGCTCGGCATCCACCTGCTGGCGATCTGGATCCTCATGCAGTTCGACTTCTCGCAGCCGTTGCCGAGTGCGGATGTCGCGATCCAGGCGTCGCTCGAGAACGAGGACACCGAGGTGCTCGAGCCGGAGGAGATCCCGCCGCCGCCCGAGCCGCCGAAGGAGGAGATCGAGGAGCAGACGGACGATCCGATCGTCTCGGACGATCAGGCCGAGGTCGAGAACACTTCGGACGTCGAGACCGACTCGCGGTCGCCGGTCGACGCCCCGTTCGAGGGGCGTGGCACCAATGACGTCATCGGCGTCGGCGGCGGCGCCGGCGGGTTCGGCGGCGGCAAGTATGGCCGTCGCGGTGGCGCGAAGGGCGGCGGTCGTGCGTCGCAGAAGGCCGTCGAGCTCGGCCTCGAGTGGTTGAAGAACCACCAGAACCCGGAAGGCTACTGGGACACCGACGGTTTCCAGGCGCAGTGCAAGACCAACCAGTGCGATGGCAAGGGCCACGCGATGAACGACGTCGGCAACACCGGCCTGGCGTTGCTCGCGTTCCTCGGCGCCGGCAACACGATGACCACCGGCCGCTACAAGAACGTGGTCAAGAACGGCCTCAAGTACCTGCAAGGCGTGCAGGATCCGGACGACGGCTGCATCGGCGCCAAGGCGGGCCAGCACTTCATGTACGGGCACGCGCTGGCGACGCTGGCGTTGATCGAGGGGTACTACCTGTCGCGTCAGCCGGTGCTGAAGGCTCCGGCGCAGAAGGCGCTCGACTTCATCAGCCGCTCGCGCAATCCCTACAAGGCGTGGCGCTACGCCTATCCGCCCGACGGCGACAACGACGTCTCGGTGACCGGGTGGATGCTGTTCGCCCTGTTCGCCGCGAAGGACGCCGGGCTGAACACCGACGACGCCGCCATCAAGGATGGCATGGCGTACCTCGAAGAGATGACCGACCCGTCCAACTTCCGCACCGGCTACCACGAGAAGGGCAGCCTCTCGGCCCGTGAACCGGAAGACATGGACAAGTGGCCGGCCGATCAGGCCGAGGCGATGACGGCGGTCGCGGTGATGCTGCGCGTGTTCAACAAGGAAGAGGACACGCCGGCGCTGAAGGGCGCGACCAACCTGATCATGGCCAAGCTCCCGAAGTGGGACGAGGGCAAGGGGTCGATCGACTACTACTACTGGTACTACGGCTCCTACGCCATGTTCCAGATCGGCGGCAAGAGCTGGGACAACTGGTCGCGCTCGATGGAGCAGACCGTCGTCAGCCACCAGCGGCCGAGCGGCGATGAGACGGGTTCGTGGGATCCCCAGGTCGATCCGTGGGGTGACAACGGCGGTCGTGTCTACGCGACGGCGATCAACACGCTCTGCCTCGAGGTCTACTACCGGTACGACAAGATCATGGGCGCTCGCTGAGCGGGCTGCGGGGCCCGATTGCTTCGTCGGAGGGGGTTCGTCGGCCAATGAGGCCGGACTTCACCCCCTCCTCCTCGCACTCGGGCCTCCTCGCTCCGCTCAGCGCGCTTGAACGCGCGGGCACTTGACCGGCTCGCTCGTTTCAGCGATCGGCGAATGAAGATGAAGTCACTCGGCGGCATGGCAGCCTGCCGCCGATCTGCTTTCGAAGGGCCGGGAAACGGTCGGAGCCGCCTTCCGCCGATGATGGGTCACCGCTCTCGGAAGAATGTCGTCGCGATGTTCCTCCGGAACGGGTGACGTCGGTGCAGGGGATGCCGTGGGCCTGGTGGAAGGCGGCGTGGCGATCGCGGTGGTGGCGGCGGCGCTGGTCGCCGCCGGGCCGCGTGCCGTCATGCGCGCTGCACAGGCATGGATCGACGTCGCGCCCGGCGGGATCCGCGGAATCACGGCCGGCCTGGTCACGCTGAGCGCGCTTGCGTTCGCCGTCCGGCTCCATGTCCGGCCGCTCGCGTTCCTCGCGTCGGTCGGCGCCACCTCGGCCGCGCTGGTCGGCGGACTCGCGCTGGCGCGCCGTTTCGATCGCGTCACCGGCCGCGTGTGGCAGGCGACCCTCGCGCTGCGCTGGATGCCCCTCGCGATCGCCGCGACCGTCGCCGCCGTCGCGATCGGCGAATGGGTGCTCGACCGCTTCCCCCACGTCAGCGACGAGATCGCCTATCTCTTCCAGGCCCGGACGCTCGCTGCCGGCGAGTGGTGGCTGCCGGTGCCGGCGGAGGTCGCGGCGTTCGAGCTGCCGCACGTCATGACCGCCGAGGGGCGCTGGTTCGGGATCTTCCCGCCCGGCTGGCCGGCTCTGCTGGCCGCGGGCGTCCGCACCGGCGTCCCGTGGCTGGTCAATCCGCTGCTGGCGCTCGCGGCCGTCTTCCTGTTCTCGGCGTTGGCGCGGCGCGTCGGGCTCACCGACATCGAGCGACAGATCGCCACCGTGGCGCTGGTGCTCGCACCCTGCTTCACGCTCCAGGCCGCGACCTGGATGTCGCACCTCGCCAGCCTCGATCTGCTGCTCGCGCTGCTCCTCTGCGTCGCCCGTCTGGTCGACAGCGGCGCGCTCCGGTTCGCGGCGGCCGGCGCGCTGGCGCTGGCCGGCGGCCTGCTCGTCCGCAGCTTCGACTTCGTCGCCGCCGGCGCGCCGATCGGCGCGTGGCTGCTGTGGCGCTGGTGGCGCGCTCGCCACGGAACGCCGCCGCACCCGACCGCCCCGTCGGCGCTGTTCGCGGCCGGCCATGCGCGACCGCTCGCCGCGCTGGCACTCCTCGCGCTCGGTGGCGCGCTGGCCGTCGGCGCCACCCTGCTCCACCAGCGCGAACTGCTCGGCGATCCGCTCGCAACGCCGGCGGTGCGCTACTTCGAGCAGGCCGGCGCCGGCCGCTTCGGCGTCGGCTTCGGCGCCGACATGGGGACTCGCGACCATGGCCCCGAGTGGCCCGGCTACTGGCCGAGCGACATCCCCCGCGTCAGCGGCTACCGCCTGGTCGAGTGGTTCCGCGACACCGGCAACGCGCCGCTGGCGCTGCTGCTGCTGGTGGCGGCAGTCGCTGCGCGCTGGCGCCGCGAGACCCGCCCGCTGGTGCGCGTCACCTGGTGCTGCGGCGCGGCGGTGATCGCCGCCTACTCGTTGCACTTCTATCACGGCATCGCCTACGGGGCGCGCCACTGGTTCCTCGCGTTGCCGGCGTTCGCCATGGCGGTCGGGATCACCGTCGCGGCGTTGCCCGCCGAGCTGCGCCGCGCGATCTGGCTCGCGCTGCTGCTGCACGCGCTGCTGCTCGGGCTCGCGCCGCGGCTGCATGAGTACTCGGTTCGCTATCGCGGCGTCTCCGGGGAGCTGCGCGAGTCGATCGCGGCCCGTCGCGCCGCCGGTGAACTCGACCGTGCGCTGGTCTTCGTGGTCGAGGGCGACTGGGGCTGGAAGTTCGCCGCGCCGCTGAACGAGTGGCCGCTCGCGGACCCGCCCGTGCTGCTCGCCCGCGACCGCGGCGAGGCGAACGCCGCGCTGATCGCGGCACACCCCGATCGGGAGCGCTGGCGCGTGCGGATGCTGCCGCGCGGACAGGCTCCGGAGTGGACGCGGCTGCCGTGAGCGCCGTCCGCGGCTGAACCGGCGCGCGCGCGTGCCGTTCGCCTTGTCGTCGCCGTCGCGATCGCGCAGCCCGCGCGACGCCGGCGCCGGGAGATCCGGTCATGGCGCACGCACGGGCGACCGAGGCGGGATTCGAGGCGGACATGCGCGAGACGCTGCGGCGATCGCCATGGCTGCTGTTGTCGGCGGGGCTGCACGCCGCCGCGATCCTCGTGCTGATGCAGTTCGACTTCCGGCGGACCGTCGAGCCGACGCCGCTCGGAATCGTCGTCACGCTCCAGGACGAGGCGCTCGAGCTGCTCGAGCCGCCAGTGGTCGTTCCGCCGCCGCCCGTGACGCCGGAAGTGCAGGAGGTGGTCGCCGACGAGCCGGTGATCGTCGAAGAGACGGTCGTTCCGCTGCCGGCGAGCGACGCGTCGAGCGAACTGTCCGCGCTCGACGACTCGCCGTTCACCGGGCGCGGCGACAACGGCTGCCTCGGCACCGGCGGCGGCGCCGGCCGACCCGGCGGCGGTCCCTACGGCCAGCGCGTGCCCGGACGCGGCGGCTCCACCGCGACGCAATGCTCCGTGGCGCTCGGGCTCGAGTGGCTGCGCCGCCACCAGGATCCGCGCGGCCACTGGGATGCCGACGGCTTCCACTCCCGCTGCGGCGAGACGCTGTGCGACGGCAAGGGCCACGCGATGAACGACGTCGGCTGCACCGGACTGTCGCTGCTGGCGTTCCTCGGCGCCGGCCACACGTCGCGCAGCGGGGCGCATCGCGGCGTCGTGCGCGACGGGCTGCGTTGGCTGCAGTCGGTGCAGGATCCCGACGACGGCTGCATCGGCAGCAAGTCGGGCCAGCACTTCCTCTACGGGCATGCACTGGCGACGCTGGCGCTGGTCGAGGGCTACCACCTGTCGCGCGAGCCGCTGCTGCGGCGCCCGGCGCAGGACGCGCTCCACTTCATCAGCCGCTCGCGCAATCCATACAAGGCGTGGCGCTACGCCTATCCGCCGGACGGCGACAACGACGTCTCGGTGAGCGGCTGGATGCTGTTCGCGCTGTTCGCCGGCCGCGAGGCGCAGCTCGTGGTCGACGACGCCGCCATCAAGGATGGCATGGCCTACCTCGAGGAGATGACCGACCCGACGAGCGGACGCACCGGTTACCACGAGAAGGGCAGCTTCTCGGCGCGCGAGCCGGAAGCGATGGAGCGGTGGCCGGCCGATCGCGCCGAGGCGATGACCGCGGTCGCCGCGCTCCTGCGGATCTTCCACGACCCCACCGCGCAGTCGCCGGCCCTGGCCGGGGCGACGCGGCTGCTTGCGGCGAAACCGCCGCGGTGGGACGCGGCCGGCGGCGGCGTCGACTACTACTACTGGTACTACGGCTCGTACGCGATGTTCCAGCAGGGCGGGCGCGAGTGGGACGCGTGGTCGCGAGCGATGGAGCCGACCGTCGTCAGCCACCAGCGCCGCGAAGGCTGCGAGACCGGCGCGTGGGACCCGCAGTTCGACCCGTGGGGCGCGAACGGCGGCCGCGTCTACGCCACCGCGATCAACACGCTCTGCCTCGAGGTCTACTACCGCTACACGCGACTGCTCGGAAGCCGGTAGGCGGCCGGCCCCACCCCTGGCCGGCCAGCACTTCCTCCCGGAGTCGACGGTCCGGGGTCATGTCCCGCGCACCGGGCCGGGGTGGGTCATGACTTGCCGAAACGGCAGGGGGCGGCCAAATAGGACGTCGCGACGATCGGGGCGGGCGTGGCCGACTCTTCGCCGACCGACGACTCCGGGATCGCGACTCGATGAATCTGCGCGCGAGTTGGATGCGCTGGCCGCTGCGGCTGGCATTCGCCCTCGGCTCGAGCGAGGCCGCGCTCTGGCTCGCCTCCGGGCTCCTCGAGCGCGGTGTGACCGGGAACGACTTCGCCAGCGTCGGAGCGGGTCCGATCCTCTGCGTCGGCGACTCGAACACGTTCGGCGTCGGAGCCGATCCGGGTCGCGCCTATCCTGACCAGCTGCAGCAGTTGCTCCGCGAAGCGGGTGACGCGCGATCCGTCGTCAACCTGGGTTTTCCCGGCCTCACCAGTCGTGCGGTGGTCGATCGGCTGGAAGCCGCGCTTAGCGAGACCCGTCCGTCGACGGTCCTCTTCCTCGCCGGCATGAATGACCGCGGGCACGGCTTGGCCGCGCTCGACGTGCGGCCCGCCCGCTCTGAACCGCCGCCACCGCTGATCGATCAGTGGCTCGACGGACTGCGGACCTGGCGCATGCTGCGCACCGCGTGGCGCGCCGCAACCGGCGACGTCGCCCGCGAGGAGTTCGGCGGTGTCGCGTTGGCCGCAACTCCGCCGCGGCCGCCCCCTTCACGCGTGCCGATCGAGGAGTGGGAGAGCGAGTACCAGCGCGCGCGCGCGGAAGGACCGGTGGCCGCCGGGGAGTGGGTCGAGTGGTTCTGGCACATCGAGGACCCGGTCCGCGCGCGCAGCGCGTTCGAGGAACTCCTGGCGCCGGAGCAGGCCGCACGCATCGAGCCGCTGTTGCGCGCGCCGCGATCGCTGCTCGAGTGGGAGCTGCGCGGCATGGAGGACGGCCGGCGCGGGCCGCTCCCGCAAGGGGCGCTCGAGGGACTGCGCGAAGCGCAGTTGCACGACGCGTTCATCAAGGTCGCGCGCTTCATCGCCGCCTGGGAGGCCGCGCCGTCGGCCGCCATCGCGAGCGAGTTCGAGGCCGTCGCGCCGCGCAAGGTCGACCCGTGGGGCACACCCTACCTGCGCCTGCACCAGGGCTACGCCGCAATGCTGCGGCGCGACTGGAAGGCGGCCGAGGAGCGACTGATCGAGGCCACCCAGCTCGGTACCGCGGTCTCGCCGACCGTCGGCGTCGCCTGGTCGCGTGGCGGCGCCGCGCTCGCCGCAGTCCTCGGCGGGGGCGATCCGCGGGATGCGGAAGGGAAGCCGATCCCCACCGAATGGCTGCGGGCGACCGAGAAGGCGTGGAACGGCACCTACTACTGGCGGGACCTGCCGCTCGGCCGCGAGTGGATGGCGGCCGCGGAGATCGTCGAGGCGCGGCGCTACGGCCCCGACTCCGCGCAGCACGCCACGGCGGTCCGCCGCGCGCGCGCCCGCTGCCCGGAGCCGAGGACCGCGCCGCTCCGCTGGTTGCTGGACCATCCCGAGGCCGGATTCGCCCAGATCGTGGCGGAACTGCCGATCGAGCCGGCCCGCTGCGCGTGGTGGTCGATCCGCCACTTCCTGTTCCGCAACCTCGAGCGCGAGACGTTCGATCGAGTGACGGCCGAATCCGACGCGCGACTGGCGGCGCTCGCGAAGCAACACGGGTTCCCGGTCGTGATCCTGACCTACCTGAGCCAGGACGCGCCGATGTTCAACGACCGGTTGCGGCGACTGGCGCAGAAGAACCGCTGGCCGATCGCCGACGTGCATGCTGCGCATGCGCGCGCCGAGATCGAGGCCGACGATCGCGGGCGCTACTTCTCCGCCGATCGCGGTCATCCCAATGGCGACGGCTACGCCCTGATCGCGCGGAAGGCCTTCGCCACGTTGATGGCGCCTGCAGGCCAGGCCGGCGATCGGCGCTGATCGGAGGTCCGCGCAACGCGGCCGCAGGCGGCGGCGACCCGGAACGGATGACCGGCTGTCCGCTGCGTGCGACCGGCTCTCAGAACGAGTCGTGCCGCGCCATCCGTTCGCCGCCGCCCTTCAACTCGTCGAGCAGCTTGCGATAGGTGGCGATCCGGTCGGGGTGCACCTTGCCGGCGGTGACCGCGTCCTTGACCGCGCAGTTCGGCTCGTGGTCGTGCGTGCAGGTCGCGTAGCGGCACTGCTTCACCAGCGGCGCCAGCTCCCGGAACCAGTGCGCGAGGTCGTGCGGCTCCATCGGCGGCAGTCCGAACTCGCGCACACCCGGCGTGTCGATCAGGTGGCCGCCGAACGCGAGGCGATGCATCGACGCCGACGTCGTCGTGTGCGCCCCGCGTGCCATCTTCGTTCCCTCCGCCACCAGCCCGCCGATCCGCGCCGCGATCGCCGGATCGAGCGCCGCCAGCAGCGACGACTTGCCGACGCCGGAGTGGCCGAGCAGCATCGCCACCCTCCCTGCCATCGCGGCGCGCAGCTCCTCGATGCCGCGCGCCTGCGGAACGCTGGTCGCCACCACGCGATAACCGAGCGCGCGCCACGGCGCCGCGAACGCGTTCGCCTCCGCGTCCGTGACCAGGTCGATCTTGTTCAGGACGATCAGCGGCTCGATCCCCTCGCTCTCCGCCGTGACCAGCATCCGGTCGATGAGCCCCGGCCGCGTCGTCGGTTGCCGCACCGAGGCGACGATCACCAGCAGCTCGACGTTCGCCGCGATCACCTGCCAGTTGCGCGGATCGCGCGGGCGCGGACGCGCGATCCGCGACCGCCGCTCGAGCACCTCCTCGATCGCCCCCCGCTCGCCGCCGACCTCGACCCGCACGCGATCGCCGACCGCCACCGGCCGGCTCTCCGGATCGTCGTCCTGCCCCTCGAAGAAGCGGCCGCGCACCGTGCACGGCACCACGTCGAGGCCGATCTCGACGTGGATGACCTTGCGGTCGATCCGCACGACGAGTCCCTCGGTAGTGCTGGCCATCGTCCGCTCCACCCGCCGCCACCCGCGCTCGACCCCGCTCCGGGAGCCCCCCGGGAGGTTTCACGCCACGCCGTTGGCGCCGCTCTCCGCTGCCGGAATGATCCTCGCGATGACCGCGCCCGCAAAGCCCCCTGACGCCGCGACCGACGCGGACCTCGTCCGGGCGTTCGTCGGGGGCGACCCGTCCGCATTCGAGCAGCTGGTCGACCGCCACCAGCGCGCGCTCCTCCATCTCTGCCAGCGCCTGGTCGGCGCCAGCGACGCCGCCGACCTGTTCCAGGAGGTCTTCCTGCAGTGCTGGCGCTCGCTGGCGCAACTGCGGGCGCCCGAGGCGTTCCGCGCCTGGCTGCTGCAGATCACCGTCCGCCGCGCGCGGCGCCGCCGCGCGCGCCAGCTCCACGAGGCGCGCGACGTCGAGATGCCCGAGCTCTTCGCCGCTCCGCCCGAGCGCGACCACGCCGAGCTGGCCGACGACGTCGCCCGCCTGCGCGCCGCGCTGGCCCTCCTTCCCGACCGCCAGCGCGAGGTGGTCGTGCTCCGCCACGACCACGGTCTCACCTTCGCCGAGATCGCCGCCACCCTCGACATCCGCGAGGACGCGGCGCGCGCCAACCACTATCAGGGCCTGAAGCGATTGCGGCGCGAGCTGGCGCTCGACGCCGACGGCGGCGACACGCCCGCCGACCATGCTCCCGTGCCACGCCCGCCGACCGGAGAGCCGCGATGAGCCGCGACCTGCCGCCGCCCGACCACCCCGATGCCGACGGGCGCCTCGCCGCCTGCTTCGCCCG
>VGYY01000098.1 GCA_016872815.1 Planctomycetota bacterium | reverse complement strand
TGCGGCGGCGGCCGAGCGGCAGGCGGCCGCGGCGCTGGCGCGCGCCGAACAGCAGCTCGAGCAGGCCGCCGCGGCGGCTGAACAGCCGTCGGCCGCGGGCGCGCTGCCGCAGGCGCAGGCGGCGCTCGAGGAACTCGAGCGCGCGCGCGATGCGCTGGCACAGGAGCGTTCGGCGCAGGTGCGCCGCGACGAGGCGCTGGCGGCGCGGCAGGACTTCCTGCGCTCGACGGCGGAGCAGCTGGCGCGCGACGCCGCGTCGATGCCCGCGTCGTCGCAGTCGTCGCCGTCGTCGCAGTCGTCGCAGTCGCAGCCATCCCCCGAGGCGCAGGCGACCCGGCAGGCGCTGGAGCAGGCGGCCGCGAAGATGCGCGACGCGACCGCGGCGCTGAATCGCGGCGAGACGCCGCAGGCGCAGGCGCCACAGCAGCAGGCCGAGGAAGCGCTGGCCGCGGCGCTGGCGCAGGCCGGCCAGGCCGCCGAATCGGCGCAGCAGCAGAAGAACGAGAAGAGCCCGGAGCAGCAGCGGCGCGAGATGGAGCAGCTCGCGCAGCGGCAGCGGGAGCTCGAATCGCAGCTCGAGGATCTGCTGCAGCGGATGCACGAGCGCAAGCAGAAGAACGGCCAGCCGCAGGGCGAGGCCGCGCAGCGCGCGATGGGGCGCGCGAAGCAGGAACTCGACCAGGGCGACGACGAGGACGCGGTCGAGCAGCAGCAGCAGGCCGAGAAGAGCCTCGAGGAGATGCAGAAGGAGATCGAGGAGGAGGAGGAGCTCTACGAGGATCTGCGCAGCGAGGAGCTGCTGTTCCGGCTCAAGGAGAAGCTGAAGGAGCTGCGCGACCGCGCCGGCGCGCTGCATGACGGGCTGGTCCAGGTCGAGGCGGAACGGGGCGGCGCGGAGCGCCTGCCGCGACTGCTGCGGCCGAAGGTGGCGAAGCTCGCCGCCGAAGCCGAGGCGATGCAGAAGGAGAACGGCGAGCTGATCACCAAGCTCGAGAGCGAGTCGCCGACCTTCCCCTGGGTGTTGCAGAAGAACGGCGCCGACCTGGGGCAGCTCAAGGAGCGCCTCTCCGGGCGCGAGGCCGAGACCGGCGAATACGTGCAGGTCCTGGCGGCCGACGTCGTCACTCGCTACCTGCGCCTGATCGAGGCGCTCGACGCCGAGATGAAGCGGCGGCAGGAGGCGGCGCAGGAGAAGCAGGAAGGGGATCAGCAGCAGCCAGAAGGGGGGCAGCAGCCGGGCGGTCAGCAGTCCCCGCCGTTGGTGCCGCCGGTGGCCGAGCTGCTGCTGCTGCAGCGGCTCGAGAAGGACATGCAGGAAGATCTGCGCACGCTGCGCCTCGAAGCGCGCGAGGCCGCGGACCCGGAGCTGCTCGAGGGCAAGCGCGCCCTCGTCGAGCGACTCGGCCACCGCCATGTCGAATTGACCGAGATCTTCGAGAAGCTGGTGGAGCAGGTGTTGCAGGACGCCGAGCCCGACGACGGCGCGGCCGAGCCAGCGGAATCGGGTTCGACCGAGAGCACGGGTGACGATGGCGGCGGCGAGTCCGAAGGCGGCGGGGGCGGCGCATGAACCGGGCGGGGATCGGTCGGCTCGGCGCGCGGTTCGCGGCGCTGGTCTGGTTCGCCGGAAGCGGCCTCGGTGGCGTCGCGCCGGCGCAGACGGCCGAACCCGATGCCGAGAAGGCGCGCCAGCTGATCCTGCGCATCCGTTCGTCGATGCGCCAGATCGACCGCCTCCTGCTCGAAGGGGCAGGAGCGGCAGCGGCTGAGGCCGAACTCGCCGCGAACCAGAAGCGGATCGACGAGCTGTTGCAGCAGGGCGAGCAGCAGTCGGGAGGCGTC
Source organism: Planctomycetota bacterium (assembly GCA_016872815.1). Taxonomy (GTDB): domain Bacteria; phylum Planctomycetota; class B15-G4; order B15-G4; family SIAN01; genus SIAN01. The sequence continues at coordinate 11,768 of VGYY01000098.1, read as the reverse complement.
GTCGAGGCCATCGACGAGTTGATCGAGCTCGGCAAACAACAGCAGGGCCAGAGCGGGCAGAGCGGCGGGCCGCCGCCGCCGGGTGCGCCGCCCTCGGGCGATCCGCAGGGAAAGGACCAGTCCGGGCGCCGACGCTCGAAGTCGCAGGATCCGCAAGAGCTGCCGCAGCAGGGCGGGCAGGACGATCGACCCGAGGGTGAAACGCCCGACGAGGAGTCGGCGGAGCAGCCGCGCCCGGCCGGCCAGCCGCAGGACGGCAAGGCCGATCCGACCAAGGGCGAGCAGCGCGAAGGCGGCCAACCGCCCCCGGGCGCCACCGGGGAGTTCGAGCGCACCGACCTGGCGGGCCGCTGGGGCATGCTGCCGCCGAAGGAGGCCGAAGAATTGCAGCGCCGGAGCGCCGAGGAGTTCCCGCAGCGCTACCGGCCGTGGATGGAGCTCTATTTTCGGCGGATGAGTCGGCTGCCGGCGCGGCGCTGAGTTGCCCCGAATCACGAGGAGTCGACCGATGAGCCGACGCATTGCGGGTCCGTTCGCGGCCGCTGCCGCCGTCGCGCTGCTGTGCAGCGCCGGCGCCGTGTCCGCCGCCGCGCAGGAGCGGCCACCCACGGCCGAAGCGGACGCGGACAAGGCGCGCCAGCTGATCCTGCGCATCCGCTCGACCATGCGCCAGGTCGACTCGCTGCTGCTGCGGGGCGGCGGCACCGGCGCGGAGCAGGCGCTGGCCGAGAGCCAGCGGCTGATCGCGCAACTGCTGGACGAGAGCGAGCAGAAGGCCGGCGCGATCGTCAGCGACATCGACCAGTTGATCGAGATCAGCAAGCGCCAGTCGGGCTGCTGAAGCGGCGGCGAGGGTGGCGGTCCGCCACCTCCGGAAGCGAAGCCGCAGGACGTCGAGGGCAAGGATCGCTCCGGCAAGAAGCGGTCGCGATCGCAGGACCCGCAGGAGCTTCCCCAGCAGCCGGACGGGTCGCCCCGCCCGCAGGACGAGAAGCAGGACGGCGAGCCGAAGCCTGAGCCCACCAGCCCACCGAAAAGTGGCGAGCCCGATGCAGCGAAGGGCGAGCAGAGCGAGGGCGGGCGGCCGCCGCTCGGCGCGACCGGCGAGTTCGAGCGCACCGACCTGTCGGGCCGCTGGGGCATGCTGCCGCCGAAGGAGGCGGAGGAGCTGCAGCGGCGCAGCGCCGAGGAGTTCCCGCAGCGCTACCGGCCGTGGATGGAGCTCTACTTCCGGCGGATGAGCCGGCTGCCGGCGCGGCGCTGAGCCGCGGCGCGGACGGACGGCAAAGCGCGGCCGCGCGGGGGCGCGACCGCGGGACGGGGCGAGACGATGCGGATCGGATTCGTCGTGCAGGCAGCGACGGTGGTGCTGGCGCTGGTCGCCAGCGCCGTCCCGGCGCGATCGGGCGACGACCGCGACGCCGCGTCCGGCCCGCCGGAGATGCGCGAACTCGAGCGCGCGCGCCGACTGGTCGACCAGTCGCTCACCTGGCTGGCCGGGCGCGTCCGCAGCAACGGCGCGCTCGAGATGACCCGCTCGCAGCAGCAACCGACGGTGGCGGCGACGTCGCTGTCGATCCTCGCGTTCATGGCCGCGGGTCACACCGCCGAGGAGGGCCAGGACGGGCACGGCGCGCGGCTGCGCGCCCTGATCGGCTGGCTGCTGCAGCAGGCGACGGTGCAGCCCTGCACCTGCACACGCGTCGCCGGCGAGCACGTGATCGCCAAGTTCGTCGATCCGGCGTTCCAGACGTCGCAGATGCACAGCCACGGCTACGCCACCTGGGCGGTGGCGATGGCCGACGGCATGTCGATGGGCGCCGACAACGTCGAGCAGCGCGACCGGCTGCGCCGGATCCTGCAGGGCGCGGTCCACTGCATCGAGCTGGCGCAGCACGTGAAGGGCGGCTGGTACTACGCGCTCGAGCCCGAGGGCAACCATGAGGGGTCGGTCACCGTGACCGCGCTGCAGGCGCTGCGCTCGGCCAAGGAGGCCGGCATGAGCGTCGATCCCGGCGTCATCGAGCGCGCGCGCGGCTACCTGCGCCAGTCGCAGGTGAAGGAACCCGACGACCCGCGCCACGGCGGCTTCCGCTACCAGTTGAACGACAGCCTCACCACGTTCGCCCTCACTGCCGCGGCGGTCTCGTCGCTGAACCAGACCGGCGAGTACGACAGCGGCTCGATCGAGCTCGGCATCGAGTTCATGCGCCGCCGCGACCCGCTGTCGCGCTTCGGCATCGAGCCGGAGCAGTGGCCGTGGTACGGCCGCTTCTACGCGACGCAGGCCTATTGGCAGCACCGCGATCTGCGCCACTTCCGCGGCTGGTACCCGCAGTTGCTGGCGACGGCGGAGCGCGAGACGGACCGCGGCGTGTTCCAGGACGCGCTGTTCGGCGAGGTCTATGCCACCGCCATGGCCGCGCTGACGCTGGCGCTGCCGTTCGGCTACCTGCCGTCGTTCCAGCGCTGATGGGCGTGCTGGCGCCGCTGCTGGTCGCGACCGCGTTGCTCGCGGCGCCCGCCGGCGACGAGGTGCGCTTCGAGGTCCGCGCGCGCGCCGGCACGGTCACGGCGGCGCTGCCGGTGACCGGTTCGGCCGTGCTGCCGCCGGGGAAGTTCCGCGACGGACAGCTCTGCGGCGTCGTGCGCGCCGGCCGCGATGGCCGGCCGGCGGTGGTGCCGCTGCAGGTGAACGTGCTCTCGCGTCACGAGGACGGCAGCGTGCAGCACGCGCTGTTCACCGTCGTGCTCGACGTGGCTCCCGGGTCGGTGCAGGAGTTCTGGCTGGTCCCGTCGCCGGCGCAGCCGCTGTCCGGGCCGTTTCCCGAGCCGGCCGCGGACGCCGGTGCGCCGGCGGTCGCGATCGAACTGGTCGATGACGCCGGCATCCATTGGAGCGCGATCGTGCCGCCGCCGCCGGCGGCGACGCCGGGTCACCTCCCGCTGCAGGGGCCGCTGGCGCGCGAGCGCGAATGCGAAGCGGTGCTGCGCGCGCCGGCCGGCGAACTGCCGCGCCTGCGGGCGCGCGTCCGCTGGCGCGAGCGGGCGGGGGCGACCGGCGCGCGGGTCGAGGTGGTGGTCGAGAACTGCCTGCTCGAGGTCGGGCCCGGGCTCGCACCCGACGACGTGCCGTTCCGCCGGCTGGCGATCGTCGCCGGCGAGCAGGTCCTGTGCGACCTCGCCGACGGCGTCGTCTGGGATCGCACCCGCTTCGCCGTCCGTGCCGAGGTCGGGAGCTCGCCGCCGCCGCAGGTGCGCCAGGACCTTGCCTGGCTCGAGCGGCACGGCTGGCTGCCGCCCTACGACGCGGGGCGGCCGCTCGCGTCTTCGGTCGCCGATGACGCCGCCCGGCGCATCCTCGCCTCGCGCGAGAACGGCGACGTCGATGGCGCGCGCTTCGAGTGCGGCGTGCCGCTCGATCCAGGTCCGATCGCGCGCTACATGCCCGGCACCGGCGATCGCTCCGACATCGGCCCGATCCCGCTCTGGGCGGCGCTGGCGCTCAATTCGCGCGGGCGGCTGGCGCAGGAGCTGCTCGCGGCGGCCGACCAGAACGGCGCCGGTTCGTTCCCGATCCACGTCCGCGGTGCCGACGGCGTGATGGGGGTGGAACACGCGGCCGGACGTGCGCTGAAGGACCGCAAGGGATCGCGCAAGTGCCCGCAGGTGCCGGATCGGGCGCATGCGCCGCTGCTCGGCTACGTCACGTGGCTGCGTGACGGCGAATGGCTCGCGCTCGAGGAGTTCGCCGCGCAGGCGTCGTACTGCCTGCAGGAGTGGCCGCACGACGGGCGCTACCGCTATCCCGGCTCGCGCGACTTCGCCTGGTCGCTGCGAACGACGATGCTCGCGGCCAAGCTGCTGCCCGACGCCCATCCGCGCAAGGCGTGGCTGCGCGAACGGGTCGCCGCCAACCTCGCTGAACTGGCCGCGACGATCGCCCGCTCCGAGTCACCGCTGCACGCGTGGGGGAGCGGCAGCTTCCGCTCGAGCGGCCGCAAGAGCTGGCCGTGCGCGACGCATTGGAGCCCGTGGCAGGGGGCGTGGGTCGCGGCCGCCTGCGAGTGGACCGCGCGGCTGCACGGCAACGCCGACGCCCGTGCGCTCTGGGAGTGGCAGGCCGCCTACTTCACCCGCGCCTACGCCGATGTCGGCACCACCTTCCTCGCCCCCGACGGCACCGAGGTGCGCTGGGAGTCGGGCCACCACGCCCTGGCCTACTCGTTCCCGGTCGCCACCTACGTGCCGCTGCGCACCGCCGAAGGCTGGACCGAGCTGCCGGAGAGCCGCCGCTTCATCGGCTCGTTCGCCGAGGCGCTGTGGTGGCTGCGCATCAACGGCGACCACGAGTTCGATCCGGGCCGTCCGCCGGAGCTGCCGCGCGCCGCCGACGGGCGCGCGCTGCGTCCGCCGCACGAATGGCGACCGCTCGGGGGCTTTGCGCCGCCGGAGCTGCCGGCCGCCAGCTGGATCACCTATGCACTGCACTGGTTCCGTGCGGTGGCGGTCGCGGACGGGCGACCCGGAGCGGATCGCCTCGACGCCGCGGTCCGGCCGCTGCTCGAGCGGACCCTCGCCGAACCGGGGCTGCGAATGGTGCCGGAGTTCGCGCGCCCGCCGGACTGAGGGCGCGACGCTCCGGCGGGCTCGGTCGGGGACTTCCGCTCACGCGCTCAGGCGAGCGGCGTGAACTCGTGGCCGCGACCGACGAGGCCGCGCGTCGGGAACTCGACGCTCCTGCCCTTGCCGGCGGCGACGTGGCCGACGACGTGCGGCTTCTTCCAGCCCTTCTTGCGCAGCACGGCGAGCGTGGCGTCGGCGCGGTTGGGATCGACCACGAGGATCATCCCGATGCCGAGGTTGAAGACGCGGTGCATCTCGGTGTCGGTCACGCGGCCCTGCTGCTGCAGGAAGGTGAAGACCGGCGGCAGCGGCGGCGGCGCATCGACGACGAAGCGGATGCCGTCGGTGGCCGCGCGCAGCAGGTTGAGGTAGCCGCCGCCGGTGATGTGCATCGCGGCGCGCGGGCGCAGGCCCGCCGCGGCCAGCGCGCGGAACTGCGGGACGTAGATCGCGGTCGGCCGCAGCAGCTCGGCGCCGAGCGTTCCGCCGAACTCCGGCACCGGCAGGTCGACCTTGAGGCGGCGGCGCTTGAAGCAGATCTCGCGCACCAGCGTGTAGCCGTTGCTGTGCACGCCGTTGCTCTCGATGCCGATCAGAACGTCTCCCGGTCGGATGCCCTGGCCGCAGCTCACGTCTTCCCGCGCGACGGTGCCGATGGCGGCGGCGGCGAGATCGAAACCCTCGCCCTTGTTGTGGCCGCGGATCATGTCGGGCAGCTGCGCGATCTCGCCGCCGGGGATCGAGATGCCCGCCTGCTTCGCCCCCTCGTAGAGCGATCGGCCGAGCGCGCGGCCGACGCTGGCGGGCGGCTTCTCCATCGCGATGTAGTCGACCAGCGCGATCGGCAGCGCGCCGACGCACAGCAGGTCGTTGACGTTCATCGCGATCAGGTCGATGCCGAGCCCGGAGAAGTCACCGGCGGCCTCCGCGATCAGGATCTTGCTGCCGACGCCGTCGGTGGTCAGCGCGATCGCGACCGGCAACCCGATGTCGAGCACGCTCGCGTAGTAGCCGTTCGGGATCAGCGGGCGCTGCCCTTCCGCCGCCAGGCGGTCGGTCTTCTTCAGCGATTCGAGCAGGGCCGAAAGGAACGTCTCCTTGCGCTCGAAGCTCACTCCCGACTGCGCGTAGGTCGCGGCGGTGCTCGACTTGGCCATGGACAGCGCGGCTCCCGAGATCGCGAAAAGGGCGCGGGATGTTAGCCCGCCCGATTCGTGCGCCCGTGATTTCCGGCTCTGTCCGGCGCCGAGATCCTCTCGCCCCGGGTCGGCGCTCAGGGCAGAGGCGGGGCCGCGGTGGCATCCCGTCGATCGCGGTGCAAGTGACTCCGCGTCTCCGGGGAGACGGCGGCGCCCCGTAGCGTCTCCCCCGGGCGCTGTGCTATCTCTCCCGGCTTGCTGTTCGGTGTCGCACCACCGGGCAGTCGGACCGATCGTCCTCCCGGGGAACCCGTGGGAGATGTTTCGGCACGGCGCGCGCATGGCTACGGACGAGACGGCAGTCGCTGCCGTGAACGACGGTGTTCGGCTGCAGCACTTGGCAAGGGGTCCAACGGCGATGACCATCCACGTTCCCATTCGCGCGTTCGCCGGTCTCGGTGGCGCGCTGTTCCTCGGCGCAGCGCTCGCCGGTTGCGGTGGCGGCGGCGGCGCCGGAGCCGTCGGTGCGACCAGCGCCAGCTTCACGCTGAGCGACGCGAGCTACGGCCGGCTCGTCAACGATGGCGTCGCGCCGCAGCTGGTGAGCCCGCTCACGACGGCCTTCATCGATCCGTTCACCGGACTGCTGGTGCCGGGAACGTTGCAGCCCATCGCCGATGGCGTGAACGTCGCGGCCAAGCAGACGGTGGGGCTCGGCTCCGACTTCCTCCCGCGCGTGATCCCGCGCAACGCGGTGCTCGAGCTCAAGTTCACCGCCCCGATCGACCCGGCGTCCGTGGTCGCCGACGTGATCGACAGCGCCGGCGCGCTGGTCAGCGACGGCTCGATCCAGGTGCGACTCGGCGATGACACGCCCGTTCCGGTCATCCTGACCCTGGTCAGCCCGACCATCGTCTGGATCGATCCGGTGGTCTCCGGCACCGCCGGATTCCCTGCCAGCCCGGTCGACTTCGGCCCGACCGGATTGCCGCGCGCCGACGCGACCGGCTTCCTCAAGCTGCGCCTGCCGCGCAGCGGATCCGCGATCCTGCGCTCGACGAAGGGGGCCTTCCTCGGCAAGCGGAAGGACAGCCTCGGCGACTTGGCGAACCCGATCGGACTCAACCCCGGCAACCGGGTGCTCGACTTCATCCAGCAGAACCAGCTGATCCCGACCAACGAGACGTACAACGGCTTCCTGCCCGACAACTCGACTCCGCGCGTCGCGCGAGAGCACGTGTTCGAGCACGCGTTCGACAGCCTCGCCGGGGATGCGGCGGGCGCCGCCGACGTCACCCTCAGCGGGATCACCTTCTCGACCCTCGCCAAGGCCGGTGCGGGCGAGTGGGCCGGTGCGAGCTTGGTGCTCCGTTCCGGTCTCCTGACCGAGGAGAGCCGCGCCATCGTCGGCAACACCGAGAACGTGGTGAGCCTGGCATTGGCGTTCGTGCAGCCGCCGGCGGACGGCGACATCATCCGCCTGGTGCGGTCCGAGCTGTTCGAGCCCGACCTCGCGAACCCGATCGATCCGGCGAGCTTCGACCCGAACAACCCGGAGAACGCCAACAACGCCTCGTTCGCCAACTTCGTCGAGGCGTTCGAGATCGACCCGTCGCTGAACGTCGTCCGCGGTCCGATCTCCCTGCGCGATGCCGTGCCGACGTACAGCGAGCTGCGCGTCCGCTTCACCGAGCCGATCTCGGATGACTCGCTGCTCAACTGGGAGACGTTCCGCGTTGCCGCGGTCCCGGACGGCGGCGAGACGCAGGAACTGGTGACCGATGCGGTGCTCGACGGCACCGGGCAGGTGGCGATCATCCGTCCGGTGCGCCTCGACCAGGCGGCTGGAGCGTATGAGCTGGTGGGTTGGGGCAAGGGCACCAAGAACCTGCAGCTCGTGGTGCAGACAGTGCCGCGCGCCAGCTTCCTCCGCCAGCAGCTCGGCACCGCTGCGTACGAGACGTTCCTCGACGAGGGCGTGCGCGGACTGGTCGACCTCGGCGGTCAGCCGATCGCCTTCCCGAACTCGCTGTTCGATCCGGCCAACCCGGCGATTCGCTTCAGCGCGCCGTTCACGTCGACCCAGCTTGCGGTGACGCAGCCGAATCCGCCGGTGGCCCGGAGCTGGGGCGCGATCGTCCACCGCATGCGTGGCCGCCCGGTCACCGGCATCGATCCGACCACCGGCCTCGCCGGCGTCGCGTACAAGGACCAGATCAACTACTACTACCCCATCCCCGACGTGAACCTGCAGACCAACGGCCTGCTGGCCGGGTCGCCGGTCGTCGAGATCACCAAGATCCACGACCAGTACTTCCCGCCGGAAGGGCAGTTCTCGGTGTTGTTCAACGGCCTGCCGGCGCCGCTGACGTCGAACACGACGGCGCAGGGACAGGCGCACGATGGCGCCCGCTTCCAGGCGCTCTGGCGCGATTTCGACTGCTCGCCGAACAGCCTGGCGCTGGCCGGCACGCTGCTCGATCTCAACCGCGTCAGCTGGTGCCCGATCGGCGGCAACGTGACGACCGACAACTACGACGACATCTCGATCCACTGTGCGCACTCGCCGATCCGGCCGATCTCCTCGAACAACACCGGCGGCGCGAGCCAGCCGCAGAGCGGGCTCAGCAATCCGTTCTCGTATGAGACGTTCATCGACCTGATCGACGGCGGCAGCGGTCCCTGCGCGGGCATCTCGTGCGCCAGCGAGGACGGTCCGAACCACTGGGACACGCTGGTCACCGTGGTGCAGCCGGGAACCAAGTACAACGTGACGCAGAGTCGGCTCTTCACGCCGCCGGGCGATCTCAATGCGTGGCACCCGTGGCCGACCTTCACCGTGCCGTTCCAGTACAACAACGGTGACAAGCCGCAGGCCGAGGTCGACCTGCGCACGCAGGTGAACAACACCTACAACTGCAGCGGCACCGAGTGGGAGGAGTACCGCACCGCCGGGCAGAACAACGAAGGCGGCGACAGCCTGCTGTTCGAGGTCCGCATCCGTCCGCAGACCACCACGGTCTCCGGGCAGAACGGTTTCTCGTACGTGATCGGCTGCCTCATCGACTTCTTCGGTCAGCCGTCGTGGCGCGCCTACTCATGCGGTGGCGCCGGGACCACGATCAACCCCGACGCGATCAACACCGACGCCAATGCGCGTTGCGCCGTCGGTCACCTCGACTCGACTGCGCCGCGCGGGAGCGACAGCTCGCGTTACCTTGGCGTCTTCGACTACGTCAAGACCACGTCGAAGATCACTTCGCCCTGGGTGCGCGTCCACCCGTCCAATACCGCGAGCCCCGACTTCTTCCCGGTGATCCTCGATCCGCCGCTGACCGAGCAGCCGCTCGGCACTTCGGTGGTGATGGAGTTCGAGGGCGCCACCAGCAACAAGGGCGTCGGCGCGACCGGCTTCTCGACGTCGGTCAACGTCGCCGACACCAAGTCGAACATCGCGTTTCGGGCGACCCTGATCGGCAACACGTCGACGCTCCTGCTGCCGAACTTCGACACCATCGCGATCCCGTTCCTGCGACCGCAGGGTTCCTGACCACGACCGGGCCGTCGCTGGCCTTGGATGGATCGGCCGGCCGCCGGGTCACCCCGGCGGCCGGACTCATCTGGCCTCGGCTCCGCTCTCGCGCGGGAAGCGGTCGAGCGGTGCGACGCCGTCGACCGCGCCGGCTCGCAACGCGCCAGCGCCTCGTTCAGCGCGGGAGCGCCTCGTTCAGCGCGCCCTGGCGGTAGCCGTCGAGGTCGAGCGCGGCGAACTTGAAGCCGGCCGTGCGTACCGCGACGGCCAGTTCCACGCGCCGTTCGAAGGCCCGGGCGAGCTCCTCGGGCGGCACTTCGATGCGCGCGACGTCGCCGTGCCAGCGCACCCGTACCGAGGCGAAACCGAGCCGGCGCACCAGGAGCTCGGCGAAGCCGATCTGATCGAGCATCGCCGGCTGGATCGCGGTCCCATACGGCACCCGTGACGACAGGCACGCCAGCGCCGGCTTGTCCCAGTTGGGCAGGCCGAGTTCGCGCGCCAGCGCCCGGATCGCCGCCTTGCCGAGACCGGCCTCCACCAGCGGATGGCGGACCGCGGCCTCGTCGGCCGCCTGCTTGCCGGGTCGCCAGTCGCCGAGGTCGTCGGCATTCAGCCCGTCGGCCACCGCGGCGAAGCCGTTGGCGAGAGCCCACGGCCTGAGCTTCGCGTGGAGTTCGCTCTTGCAGAAGTAGCAGCGGTTCGCGGGATTGGCGGCGTAGCGCGGATCGGTGACCTCGTCGGTCGCGAGTTCGACCAGCCGCGCCCCGAAAGTGGCCGCCACGCCGCGCGCGTCCTCGAGTTCGCCGGGCGGCAGCGAGCGCGATACGCCGATGACGCCGACCGCGCGCGGGCCGAGCCGCTCGTGGGCGATCCGCAGCACCAGCGTCGAGTCGATCCCGCCCGAGAAGGCGACCGCGACGCTCCCGAGCGAGTCGATGGCGCGTTCGAGCGCCGTGCGCGTGGCGGCGAGGTCCATGTCAGTCGCCGAGCAGTTGGCGCTCGCGCAGCGCGGCATGGGCGGCGCGGGCGATCGCCCAGCGCTCCGCCGCGCGCGGCTCGGTGAAACGGGCGATGGTCCGTTCGGGCGCCGGATCGGCGGCGATCGCCCGATCGACCTCCTCGATGAAGCGGTCGCGGGTGCCGAAGGCGGCCAGGCGGGCGGCGATCTTCGCGACGTCGCCCCGCTCCTGGCCGAACAGGTGCAGCAGCCGGCGGCGCATCGGTTCGTGGCCCTCGCGGAAGATGTCGGCGTCAGGGTTGAGGAAGAGCCACGCCGCCCCCTCGATCCAGACGCGGTACTGGAACCAGGCGAGGAAGGCATCGCTGATCGAGGTGTAGAGCCGCTGACGCCGCGCGTCGGCGGGGAGCGGCGCGACGTAGCTGTGGTCGTTCAGCACCGTCCGCGCGAAAGCGATGGTGTCGACGTCGGGCATGTCCATGCCGCTGCCCGATGCCCACGCGTCGTAGAGGGTGATGTCGGGGTAGACCCGGCCGTTCAGGTCGCAGTAGGCGTGGGCGAAGAAGGTCGCGACGGCGTCCTGTTTGCCCTCGAAGTCGAACTTCGCCAGCAAGTGGGCGGTGATCCGGTCGCTGTCGGGCGCGTAGCCGTTGAGCGCGTTCCAGAGCCGCCCGTACGGCGCGACCGCCGGGGCCATGGCGACGGCGCGGTTGGCGCCGAAGTCCCACTCGACGCTGGCGGCGAACGGCGGGTCGTTGAACCACGGCAGGAACTTGCCGCGCTTGTCGGCGTAGTCGGGGCCATCGGAATCGGCCGGGCGGCGGACCAGCCGCGTCCGCCTCGCCTCGTCGCCGGTGAAGGTCTCCGGCGCGTGGAACGGCGTCGCCACCCGCGGCAGCGGTTCGTCGCCGGCGAGCGCCTCCTTGCGCAGCTGCAGCAGCGCGAGGTCGCTCAGCTTCAGGACCCGCGCCTCGACATCGGCGATCGCGGCGGCCTGGATGTCGGGGAACGCGTTGCCGAATGCCATCAGCGCACCTTCGACCGCCGCAGCGGACGGATCGGGCGGCACTTCGCCGTTGCTCTGGCGGAGGAGGGGCAGGGCGGCGACGAGCAGCGACAGCGGGTGCAAGGGGCGGGTCTCCGGCGGAATCGCGGCGAGAGACTAGTCTCTCGCGCCAGCCCGACCATGAGTGACCCCTCGGATCGCGCACCGCCGACTGCCGATGACGCCCGCGTGACGGTCGTGCTCGTGCATGGGCTGCTCCGCACACAGCGCTCGCTGCACCGGCTCGCGCAGGCGCTCGACGGCGCCGGGTTCCGCGTGGAGCGATTCGGCTACTCCAGCACGCGAGGGGCGATCGCCGACCACGGCCACCGGCTCGCGGCGGAGTTGCGGCGGCTCGCGGCGGAACGCCCGGCGGGGGCGATCCACGTGGTCGGCCACAGCCTCGGCAACCTGGTGGTGCGCGCGGCCCTCCACGGCGCGGCGCCGCCGCGGGTCCGGCGCGTC
>VGYY01000097.1 GCA_016872815.1 Planctomycetota bacterium | reverse complement strand
CACCGTTGCGCCTTCACGTCGCGCGAAGCCACGTCGTCCTGCCGGCGTTGCGCGGCTCGAACCGGGAGAAGGTGCGCACCCGCCGCCCGTGGCATCCCCTTCCCGCGGCCTCGCCACGGCGTGGCGGGACCTTGCGGAGATCCACGGGTTTCGCTAGCCCCTGCGCCATCTTCAGGAGTTCGTCATGGTCGGGTCTCGGGCCGACTTCACCGCCGCTTGTCGGTCGCTCCCCCTTCCCGGTCGGACGGGGCGGCTCCTTCTCGCGCTGACGCTCGGCTCCACCGGCGCGACCGTGGCCGCGGCGGTCCCCGCAGCGCAGGCCGACGACCGCGCCGCCGCCATGGCCGCCAAGCTGGTCGATCCGCGGCTGCTCCTGCTGCACGCGGCCGAATTCGATCCGTCGGCGGGTACTCCGACGCTGCCGGCGGCGCTCACGTGGAGCGCGGAGGAGCGGGCCGCGCGCGACGTCGACTACGTCCTGGTGCAGCTCCACTCGACGCCGCTGCCGTCCGATCGCGCACGCTTCGCCGAGCTCGGCGCGACGCCGCTGGCGTACGTGCCGAACCATGCGTGGATCGTGCGAGCAGCGGCGGCGGAACGGCGCGCGCTGAGCGGCTGGGAGCGCGTGCGCGCGATCGTGCCGTTCGAGCCGGCCTATCGCGTCGACCCGGAGCTGCTGGCGCGCGCCGCGACGCTGGGTGATTCTCCGATCGCCGTGCTGATCCAGCTGTTCCGCGACTGCGATCCGGGGGTCGCCACGCGCGACCTCTTCCTCGCCGGTGCCGAGTTCGCCGATCCCGACGCCGGCTCGCAGCATCGGCTGCTGGCGCAGGTACCGGCCAACCGGCTCGCCGAACTGGCGCGCGTCCTCGACGTGCAGTGGATCCAGCGCCAGTCGGTCCCGACGCTGCGGCGCGCCGCCGCGCCGGCACCGCGGCTCGCTCCCGCACCGCTGCCGGTCAACGACACCACCAACTGGGTGGTGCAGAGCAACACCAGCGGCAGCACGCCGGTCTGGGACAACGGCGTGCTGGGCGACGGGGTCGTGATCGGCCACATCGACGGCGCCATCGACCTCGATTCCTGCTGGTTCGACGATCCGGCGCACGGTTCGCCCGGCCCGAACCACCGCAAGGTGATCGCGCACCACGGCAGCTACACCAACTCCGACAGCCACGGCACCCACACCGCCGGCACCGTCGCCGGCGACCAGGAGCCGAAGAACGGCGTCATCGACGGCAACGGGCTGGCCTATCACGCGAAGATCGCCCACACCAACCTCGACCTGGTCGACAGCAACAACCTGAAGACCAAGCTCGAGCAGCTGCACGGCGACGGCGCGACGATCTTCACCAATTCGTGGGGAGACGACGGCACCACCAAGTACGACGCGTGGTGCGTCGACATCGACGAGCTGATCTGGGAGAACCCGGAGACGGTGATCTGCTTCGCGGTCAGCAACCTCTCGACGCTGAAGAACCCGGAGAACGCCAAGAACTGCGTCGCCGTCGGCGCCACCGAGCAGTCGCCGAGCCAGGGCTCGCACTGCTATGGCGGCCAGGGTCCCACCAGCGACGGTCGGCGCAAGCCGGAGATCTACTCGCCCGGTTGCAGCATCCGGTCGGCCAACGACGGCGCCAGCTGCTCGACGACCTCGAGCAGTGGCACCAGCATGGCGTGCCCGTCGGTGGCCGGCGGCGCCGGGCTGGTGAAGCACTACTTCGAGGGCGGCTGGTGGCCGAGCGGCGTGCAGACGGCCGGCGACGGCTTCGTGCCGTCGGGCGCGCTGATCAAGGCGGTGCTGATCAACTCGGCGCGTGACATGACCAGCGAGTCGGGCTACCCCACCAACCTCGAGGGCTGGGGGCGGTTGCTGCTGGATCACGCGCTCTACTTCACCGGCGACGCGCGCGCGCTCTGGCTGGCCGACCGGGACAGCGCCGGCGGCCTCGGCGCCAGCGGGCAGGTGCACACGCACTGGGTGAACGTGACCGGCGCGACGTCGGAATTCAACGCCGCGCTGGTCTTCACCGACTATCCAGGCACCGTGAACTCGAGCTCGCCGGTGGTGAACAACCTGAACCTCGAGGTCGTCGCGCCGGACGGCACGGTCTACAAGGGCAACGTCTTCAGCAGTGCCTTCTCCGCCACCGGCGGCAGTTACGACAAGCTGAACAACGTCGAGCGGGTGCGCCTCAGCGCTCCTGCGCTCGGCTGGTACGAGGTGCGGGTCAAGGCGGAAACCATCGCCACCTCCGTCGCGCAGTCGTATGCGCTCGTGGTGACGGCCAATTGCGACGTGCCCGTGGACGGCGGCTTCACCACCTACGGCAGCGGCACTCCGGGCACCCGCGGCTTCGTGCCGGCGCTCGCGCTGTCGGGCGGCCCCGACCTCGGCGACGACGCGTCGCTGGACCTCACAGGGGGCCGTGGCGGCGCCATCGCGCAGCTGGTCATGGGCTTCGCGCGCAACAACACGCCCTTCGCCGGGGGCGAACTGCTGGTGGCCGCGCCGTGGATCGAATTCCTGCTGACGCTCGGCGGGACTCCGGGCGTCGGCGGCGCCGGCTCGATCTCGATCGCCGACACCATTCCGAACGACGATCCTGCGCTGATCGGCGCCGTGGTCGACTTCCAGATGCTGGTGGCCGACCCGGCGGCGACCAAGAAGATCGCGCTCAGCAACGGCGCGGAACTCGTGATCGGCAGCTGACCACGCCCCCGCGCCGGACTCGCCGGCAGCGCGCCCGCCCCGCGATCGGGCGGAACCGACCGGCAATCGCTTCCCATGGCCGGGAGGGCCTCGACACCCTCGGCCGACAGCGGTCAGATCCTGCGCGGTCGAGGCCCCCCATGCTGAGCGCCGCATCCAGCTCCGTCGTCTTCGTGCTGCTGGCCACGCCGGCCGCGACGGCGCGACTCGTCGTGCAGGACCCGTCGCAGCCGCAGCCGATCCGCCGTTTCGACGTCGTCGGTCCGCAGTCGTTCGCCTCCTTCGGCGGTCAGGACCAGGCGGTGCTGACCGACGACCTCGACGGCGACGGCGTCGCCGACCTCGCCATCGGCGCCGATCGCTACGACGTCAGCACCACCGGCGGGATGCTGGTCGACTGCGGTGCGGTCTTCCTCCATTCCGGCGCCGACGGCTCGCCGCTCCTGCGCGCCGACGGCCAGCCCGCCGCGTTCCTGGGCGACGACGCCGAGGACCGCTTCGGTGCCGTCGTTCGCTGGCTGCCCGACCTCGACGGCGACGGCATCGGCGAACTGGCGGTCAGCGCGCCGAGCTTCGGTGCGACCGATCGCTTCGGCCCCGACTCGCATCCGCAGTACGTCCGCGTCTTCTCGGGCGCGACGCTGCTCGGGACGGCGCGCTGGTGCCGGATCGAACCACCTCCGGCGCAGGGGCGCGCGGGCAACTTCGGGATGGCGCTGGCCGTCGCCGGGCAGGTCGACGGCGACCGCACGCCCGAGCTGCTGATCGGCTCCGGCGGCGGCTACAACCTCGCCTATCTCTACGGCGGTGCCGCGCTCGGCGCATCGCTCGCCGCCGGCGGCACCCATCCCGACGCTCCGCTGTGGAAGAGCGCGAAGAGCGCCGACGACGTCGACGGCGTGGCGGTCGCCGGCTTCAGCGACCTCGACGGCGACGGCCACGACGAGTTCGTGCTGGGCGAGTACTTCTTCTCGGACGACGCGGCGACGCCCGATGAGGGTCGGATCCTGGTACGCCGCGGCGCGCCCGCCGGCGATCCGCGACTTGGCGCCCCGCTGACCGCGGTCGAAGGCGAAATCGTCGACGCTTCGCTCGGCTTCGCGCTCCATGTCGCCGGCGACCTTGATGGCGTGCCGGGCGCGGAGCTGCTGGTCGGCGCTCCGGGCGGCCACCATCGGCGGATCTCCGATGTGACGAAGGGTCGCGTGCTGGTCTTCTCCGGCGTGCTCGCGACGAACGGCAGCCTGGTGCTCCTCGGCGACGTCGAGGGCGAGCTCGGCGAGCTGTTCGGCGCCGGCTTGGCGACCGGTGACTTCGACGCCGACGGCGCCGCCGATCTGGCCGTCAACGCGCGCTACCACTCGACGGCGGAGGTGGCGTTCGCCGGCAGGGTCCACGCCTTCGCCATCGCCGCAGGCGGCGGCGGGCTGCTCGCGTTCACGCCGACTTGGACGCTGCTCGGCAAGGCGACGGGCGACAAGATCGGCGTCAATCCCGACGCGCGCGACCTCGACGGCGACGGCCGCGCCGAGTTGCTGGTCGGCAGCGGACACCTCGAGGGCGATCTCGACGGCGATGGCGATCTCGACCCGCAGGCGGGCGGAGTCACGCGACTGAACCACGCGGTGCTCGCGACGCACCGGCTGTTCGGCGACGCCGCGGTGGCGGGTGCGTCGGGGCTGCCGCCCGAGCTGACGTTGGACGGTCCGCCGGTCTGCGGAGCGACGCTCACGCTCACCATCACCAACACCGCGCGGACGGCCAGTGGCGCACCCGCTGCCGCGGATGCCATGCTGTTCGTCGGCAGCGTGCTGGCGGAGGACCCGACGACGGAGTTCCTCGTGCTCGACTGGCGACCGCTTCCGTTCGCCTTCGCGGCCGGAGCGGAGCGCTTCGAGTTGAGCGAGGAGATCCCGGACGATCCGCTGCTGCACGGACTCAGCTGGTGCGCGCAGGCGTACCAGGTCGATGCCGCGGCGCCGCGCCTCCTGGCCGTGTCGCGCGCGATCGAGGTGACCGTCGGCCTCTCCGGAGAACCATGGTGACGAGATTCCGGCGCCGCGCGTCCGCGCTGACCGCGCTGCTGCTGGCGCTGCTCGTCGCCGAAAGACTGCTCGGGGCTGCGGCAGGTGCGCAGGACGCGCCGGCTGCCGCGGCGCTACCCGTCCCGGTGCCTCCGCCCGCACCACGACACCATCTCGTGGTCGTGACGCTCGACACCGTCCGCGCCGATCGGTTGGGCTGCTACGGCTACTTCCGCGACACGACGCCGGCGCTCGACGCCGTGGCCGCCGACTCGCTGCGCTTCACCGGCTGCCTCACGCCGGTGGCGCAGACCACGCCGAGCCACGTCACGCTGTTCACCGGCGTCACTCCCTACGAACACGGCGTGCTGTCGAACCACGCGCTGCAGACCGACGCCGGCCTGCGCACCTCGGAGTCGCTGCGCACGCTGGCCGAGGCGCTGAAGGCGCAGGGCTTCCGCACCGGCGGATTCGTCGGCGCGACTCCCGTCACCCGCGCCTCCGGCCTCGCCGCCGGCTTCGATCGGTTCACCGAACCGGCCGATCGCCGCCGGCTCGGTCGCGAGGTGGTGGCCGACGCGCTCGAGTTCATCGATGGCTGCGGCGAGGCGCCGTTCTTCGCGTGGCTCCACCTGTTCGACGCGCACGAGCCGCTGGCGCCGCCGTGGACGCCGGAGGCGCACCTCGCCCTGTTCCCCGAGGACAGCGCCGCCGCGGACTGGCGCGCCGAGCGCGCCATCACCGGCGCGGACGTGAGGCGGAAGGACCGGTCGTACCCGATCGACGCGATGCACCGGGAGTACGACGGCGCGCTGCGCTTCATGGATGACCAGCTCGCGGTGCTGTTCCGGCGGCTGCTCGCGCCGCCGTTGCGCGACCGGACGGTGCTGGTGGTGGTGGCCGACCACGGCACCGCGCTGGGTCAGCACGATCACATGGGTCACGGGCTGGTCTGGCACGAGCAGCTGCGGATCCCGCTGCTGGTGCGCGTGCCGGGCGTCGCGCCGCGGACGGTGGACGTGCCGCTGTCGACGCTCGACCTCTGGCCGACGGTGATGGCGCTGGCGCCCGACCTCGCCGACGCCGGTTTCCTCGCGCAATGCCGCGGTCGCGGCGCGCTCGCCGACGACTTCGAACCGGAGCCGATCTTCGCGTTCGCCGCGAATCGCCGCAGCAAGGGCAGTGGCCCGGCCGAGTCGCTGACGCACGGCCGCTGGAAGCTGATTTTCGCCCGCCCCGGGCGCAAGGAGCTCTTCGACCTCGAGCTCGATCCGCACGAGCGGCGCGACGTCGCCAAGGATCATCCGGAGATCACCGAGCGCATGGTGAAGCTGCTGGTGGCGCGCGCGGCCGAGGAGCAGCGCCGCCGCGCGCTCCACCGCGGCACCAGTGGCCAGGGCGGCAAGGTCGACCCCAAGCTGAAGGCCGACCTCGAGGCGCTCGGCTACGTCGACGGCGACGACGGCGACGGCCGCTGACGCGTGCACCGGCTGGCGGAACTAGCCGGCGAGAAAGCCAGGCGAGAACGCCCGGCGAGAGAGTCCGGCGGCCGGACCCGGAGGCCCAGCCGCCGCAGGTTCTCGGCCGCGTCGGGTGCCCGCCGGATCGACTCCGGTGGGCCGGCAAGCCCGTCGGCAGGACGACCCGTCCGCGGCAGGGCGCTCGTCGCATCCCCGCAAACCACCGCCCCCGCCGGCAACAAGCCGGCGAGCCAGCAGCGGCCGCCAGTGCGGGTGCACGACGAGCGCCGACCGTCGCAGGCGGGTCGTCGCGCCGACGGTTCGCACCGTGGGACGCGCGACGCGCGCGCAAGTTCCACGGCGCCTAAGCGGGCTCGCAACGGCGGTAACAAACGACTCGCGCCGGGGTGGCCGCCCCCGGCGGGCGATCACCATCGCTCGCCCGACCGCGCACGGAGTGTCAGGAGGACGGACGGTCGGTGGCGCCAGCGGCCGTCGGCGGCGGCTCCGCCGGATCGGCGCGCTGGAACAGGATCGCGCCCTTGGCGATGGCGGTGCCGGCGCGCAGCGCATGGGAGCCGTCGAGGCGGACGAGCTCGGCGAGCGGCGCGCCGGCGGGCGGCACGCAGCTCCACTCGCGCAGCACCTGCGCCATCTTGTCCGGCATCGCGGGCGACATCAGCAGCGCGGCGACGCGCAGCGCCTCGGCGCAGTTGGCGAGGATCGCGGCCAGCTCGGCCCGCTTCGCCGGATCGTCCGGGGCGAGCTTCGCCACCTTGAACGGCTGCGTCACGTTGATGTAGCCGTCGACCGCGCGCACCAGCTCCCCCGCCGGAGCGAGCGCGCCCTGCAGGTCGCACGCGCGCAACGCGGCGGTCGCCTTCGCCACCGCGCCGGCCACCAGCGCCGGCCAGTCGAAACCCGGCACCACGCTCGCCTTCGCCGCCGCCGCCGCGTCGACCGGCAGCTTCCCGTCGAAGTACTTGCCGATCATGTTGCCGACGCGGCTGGTGCAGTTGCCGATGCCGTTGGCGAGGTCGGCGTTGAACGCCTCGACGAACTTCGCGTGGACGAAGTCGGCGTCGTTGGCGCCGAGCGGTCCCTGGGTCAGCAGGTACCAGCGCAGCGCGTCGAGCGAGTAGCGCCGCGCATACGCCTCGAGCTGCTCGATGGCGATGAAGTTGCCGAGCGACTTGCTCATCTTCCTGCCCTCGGCGAGCCACCAGCCGTGGCTCCAGATCGTGCCGGGGAGCGGCTCGCCGATGCTCATCAGCAGGGCGGGCCAGATGACCGCATGGAACCAGAGGATGTCCTTGCCGAGCAACTGCACCGATGGCGGCCAGAGAGGGCGGCGTTCCGGCGTGTCGACGGCGGTCAGGTAGTTGAAGAGTGCATCGATCCAGACGTAGACCCGGCTCTGCGGGTCGCCCGGCATGCGCACGCCCCACTGCGTCGCCGGGTCATCGGTCACGGGACGACTGATCGGCACGTCGTTCAACCCGGCCCGGATGCGGCCGAGCACCTCGGCGCGGCGCGCGTCGGGGCGGACGAACTCGGGGTGCGCCTCGAGGTGCGCCTGCAGCGGCGCGGCGAACTTCGACAGCCGGAAGAACCAGCACGGCTCGGTGCGTTTCTGCAGCGGCTTGCCGGTCACCGGGCTGACGAAGGACGCCTCCTTCGCCGCGGTCTCGGTCAGGTACTCCTCCTGGCCGGCGTCGTACCAGCCGGTGTATTCGCCGCGGTAGACGTCGCCGCGCGCGATCATCAGCTCGATCAGGCGCGGGACCTTCTCCTTGTGGCGCGGCTCGCTGGTGCGGATGAAGTCGTCGGGCGAGAAGCCCATCGCCGCGAACGCCTTGCGGAACTCGGCGGCGTTCTGGTCAGCCCACGCCTGCGGCGTCGACTGGTGCGCCAGCGCCGAAGTGACCACCTTGTCGGCGTGCTCGTCGGTGCCGGTCAGGAAGAAGGTCGCGCCGTCGCCGCCGCGCAGCAGTCGCTCGAAGCGGACCACCGCGTCGGCCACCAGCGTGGTGAAGCAGTGGCCGATGTGCGGACGGTCGTTGACGTAGTAGATCGGCGTCGTGACGTAGAAGGCGCGCGAGGAGCTCATGCAGCCGGACAATACCGGCGGGCACTCGATCGCAGGTCGCGTAGCCGAGCTCCTCGAGCTGTCGACGCAGCTGCTCATCGATGGCGGCGTGCGCCTCCTCGGTGTGCCGGCTGCCGCCCCTGCGGCATCGCACTCGGCCAGCAATGCCGTCAGGCGGCGATCGAGCGCCTCCACCCGCTGCGGCTCGCGCGCGGCGAGCTCGTCGAGCTCCCGACCGCGCTCGATGCCGGGGCCGCGCAGGATCCAAGGGACATGCACCAGCTCCTGCCACAGCTCGATGCCGTGGTAGATGCCGCCATGCTCGAGCCACTGATCGCCGTGGTCGGAGACCAGCGCTACCAGCGTGCGATCGGCGAGGTCGAGCGCCGCGAGCGTCCCGAGCAGCGCGATCAGCGCGATCAGCGCGAGCCGCGCTGGCGACGCGAACAGCGCGGAACGCAGAGTCCGCCGGTGGAGCGCCGTGCCATCACTTCTCGTCTCCGAGATAGCCGAGCGCGCGCAGCTGCGCCTCGAGTTCCGGGTCGATGGTCACGTCGGCATCGCTGCCGACCCCGATCGCGGAGTGCAGCAGCCGGCACTCGGCCAGGCGCTGGTCGAGCAGCCGCGCGAGTTGCGCGACGCGCGCCGGCTCGGCCGCGGCGCGATCGAGCTTCTCCGCCGGATCGTCGACCAGGTGGAACAAGGCGTGGGTCACCGCTTCGGCGCCGTCGGGTCGCCGCCGAACCAGCTTCCATGGCCACGCCACCAGTGCATGGAGCTCGCCGCGCCGGCGGCTGGAGACATGCATCAGCTGCGCCGACGCGGCCGGCGGTTCGGCAGCGAGAAGATCGCGGCCGGTGGTCGGTTCGAGGCGCGGCAGGCCGAGCCGGGGCAGCAGCGTCGCCGCGACGTCATCGTGGCCGGCGGGCAGATCGACCACCACGCCGGCCGCCACGCCCGGTCCGCGCACCAGCCACGGCACGCGCGTCAGCTCGCCCCACAGCTCCTCGCCGTGGAACGCCCGGTCGTGGTCGAACCACTCGTCGCCATGGTCCGAGAGCACGGCGAGCAGCGTGCGCTCGAAGCCCTGGTCGCGCTCGAGCGCCTGCAGCAGCGGCGCCACCAGCCGTTCGTCGACCTGGCGCAGCGTGGCGTCGTAGAGCGCGACCAGCAGCGGCCGCGTCGCCGCGTCACCGGCGGTGGCGCGCGCGATCAGCTGCGGCACCGTGGCGAGGTCGAAGCCGCGCAGCTCCGGCAGACGGGCGGCGAACTCGGGCTCGGGCGCATAGTTGTGGACGCAGTAGGTGTGCAGGAAGAGGAAGGCCGGCATGTCGGCGTGCGCGGCCAGCCACTCGAGCGCCGGCGTGATCGGCCACTGCGGCGCGCCGTCGGCGGCGGCGAACGGTCCCAGCGCCGGATCGCGCCGCGAGTAACGATCGAAGCCCTGGGTGAAGCCGAACACCGGGTCGAGCATGCCGCCGCCGGTGAACGCCGCAGTCGCGAAGCCGTGCTCGGCGAGGTGCTCGGCCAGCACGCGCGCCTGCGACGGCACCGGTCGCTCGGTGACCGTGCTGCCGTGCGCGGCAGCCGGCAGGCCGGTCATGATCGACGCATGCGTCGGCAGCGTCCACGACGACGCGCCGTGGAGCTCGGCGAAGCGAGTGCCGACGGCTGCCAGCGACTCGAGCGCCGGCGCGCGCAGCTGCGGATGGCCGTGGCAATGCAGCTGGTCGGCGCGCAACGTGTCGATCGACAGCAGCACGAAGCGCGGCGGCGGCGCCGCCGCAGCGCCGAGCAGCAGCGGCGCGCCGAGGAACAACGCCCCGCTGCCGGCGGCCAGGAGCTCGAGCCGACCGGTCCGCCCCGCCGCCGGGCCGAGGTCGAGGCGCCATTCGCGGAATCGGTCGGGCGCTCCCGCCGCATCTTCGAAGGCGATCTGGCCGAGCAGCGCACCGTCGAAGCGCAGCTCGAGCCGCGGCGCCAGCGCGGACCCGCCGCCCTCCGCCACCAGGGGCGCCAGCAGCGCCTCGAAGCGCGGGGCGCGCGCTGGGATCGTCACCTCGACGGCCGTGCCCGCGCCGGCCTCGAGCAACAAGCCCTCGGCGCGCAGCGCGTCGAGCGTGAAAGCGAGCGCACCTGACCCCGCCCCGAAGACGAGGCCGTCCGGGGTGGTGTCGCAGAGGAGCGGTGCGAAGGCCGGTGCATCGAACAGCTCGACCCGGTCGAGCGCGAACGGCGCGTCGACCGACTGCACGATCACCCGCAGGCCACCTCGGCGCGGCAGCGGCGGCACCAGCAGCTCGATCTCGCCCCATTCGCCGTTGCGACGGAAGGTCGCCTCCTGCACTTCCTGCCGCTGTGCGGCGTTCTGCCGCAACCGCTTCGCGCGGCCCGCCGGTCCGGGTCGATGCTCCTGCAGCGGCTGGACCTGCAGCGTGACGACGCCGGGCTGCTCGCCGAGGCGCACGCGCGCCCGCACCACGGTGGTGCGTTCGGCGGACAGCGGCAGGTCGCGCACGACGCCGCCGGTCGTCGGCGGCACCACGATTCCGCGCGCTCCGTCGAGCTCGAGCCATTCGACTTCGGCAAGCAGGCGCCCGCGCGTGGCCGGCGGCGCCGCCGGCGCGAGCGCCTCGACCGGGCTCCAGTCGGTGCGCCACGCGTCGGCGTCGTCGAACTCCTCGCGCCACGTGCTGCTCAGCGCACCGCGCACCAGCCGCTCGAGCTGGGCCGGTGTCGCCGCTGCCGATGCGTCAAGTCGGGGGAGCAGCCGCTGCACGCAGGGCGGCTCCCCGGCGCTGGCCGCTGCGCACGCGAGCAACAGCGGCAAGAGCACCGCCGCGCACCGTCCGCCCGCCTGCGCCGCTGCCGCCATCCGCTGCACCTCGATCTCCCGCGACCTCCGCCCTCGCGGCGAGGTGCCATCGGCACTTCAGGGTAATGCCGACGAAGCGAACGGGAGCCGGCGATATCGCGGGGACTCTCAGAACGAGGTCGGGATCGACAACTGCTGCACCACCGTGTCGGGAGCGACTCCGTCGCGCGCGCCGGTCGCGGCCAGGGTGATCACGACGCGGCCGTTCGTGCCGATCTCGAACTCGAGCTGCGTCGCGCCGGCCATGAGCAGGCTGATGCGGAACAGCCGGTCGATGACGTCTTCGCCGACCAGCGTCTGCGCGGTCTTGCGCTCGATCTCGCGATTGGCGCCATGCCCGGCGCGCAGCCCCAGCGCCAGCGTCGAGAAGACGACCACCATCAGCACGGAGACCAGCATCATCTCGAGCAGGGTGAAGCCGCCCTGCGCGGTGCGTCGACTCGCGCTCATCGGTCGATCCCCCCGACGTCGAGGCCGCGGGTCGCAGGCGCGTCCGGCACGGGCTCCTCGGCCGCGGCCGCGCGCGCGGCCGCCAGCTCCGCGCGTCCGGCCGCGAGATCCCAGCTCGCCGCCCTGAGCCCGCCCGAGAACGCCATCGACGGCAGCTCGAGCACGTGCACGCGCCGCTCTTCGAGCTGCGCCTCGACCGGCCCGCCGATCGCCTCCCACTCGGGGTGGGCGCGGCGGACGATCGCACACAAGGCCAATGCGCCCACGATCCCCACGATCGCGAAGATCTTCGAGGCGCGTTTCCCCGACGCGTCCATGTCACGGCTCCCGGCAGTTCTCCGGGCCTGCTATCAGCCGCGGCCGGCCCACGGGGGGACGCTGCCGTCGCGCCGGGCGCGGGAACGTTTTTCGGCCGCGCTCGTGCCGACGGGGACGCCGTCAGGCGAGCCAGGCGAACGGGCGGCCGATCCAGCGCGCGACGCGATGGACCAGCCGTCCCCAGCTCGCCCGGGTGGACCGCTGCGCCTCGAGCCGAAGCGCGCTGCCGATCTGCTCTGGATGGGCATCCATCGCGGGCTCCTTTCGGAGGTGCACCATGGCCGACGCTCCCGCCGCGCCGTGTGGGCGCCGCATGAAGCCTCCGGGAATTCGGCAGCTTCCGGGGGGCAGGTAGAGTGCCACCCCGATTTTTCCCTGCGCGATCCGACCGGATCGACTCGTCGCACGAGCCGGTTCGCAGCGCGCGCGGAACCCGTCGGCGAACTCGATCACCCTGTTTCGCCCCCGTCTCCCGGGGGCCGGAGGAGCCACCGATGCGATCCACCCACCTGCTGCGTGGCGGCGTCCTCGCCGGCCTCGTCGCCCTCCTCTTCGCCACGCCGCTCCGGGCGGACGAGGGGATGTGGACCTACGACAACCCGCCGCTCGCCGAGCTGAAGACGAGGTACGGCTTCGAGCCGTCGCGCGAGTGGCTCGACCACCTGCGTCTGTCGTCGGTCCGCTTCATGTCGGGGGGCTCGGGCTCCTTCGTCTCGAAGGACGGCCTGGTGATGACCAATCACCACGTCGGGTCCGAGTCGATCGCCAAGCTCTCGAGCGCCGAACGCGACCTGCTGAAGAACGGTTTCTCCGCCGCCAGCCGGGACGCCGAACTGCGCTGCCCCGACCTCGAGCTGAACGTCCTCACCTCGATGGAGGACGTCACCGGGCGGATCACCGACGCCGCAGCCGCCGCGAAGGACGCCGCCGAGGCCAACACCCTGCGCAAGAAGGCGGTGGCCGCGATCGAGAAGGAGGAGAGCGAGCGGACCGGCCAGCGTTGCGACGTGGTCACGCTCTACCGCGGCGGCGAGTACTGGGTCTACCGCTACGACCGCTTCACCGACATCCGGCTGGTCTTCTGCCCCGACAAGCAGGCGGCCTTCTTCGGCGGCGATCCCGACAACTTCACCTTCCCGCGCTACGACCTCGACGTCGCCTTCTTCCGCGTCTACGTCGACGACAAGCCCTACCAGCCGAAGCACTGGCTCGAGTGGAACGCGAAGGGGTGCGCCGACGGCGACCTCGTCTTCGTCTCCGGTCACCCGGGCAGCACCAGCCGCCTGCTGACGGCGACGCAGATGGAGTTCCAGCGCGCGGTGGCGCAGCCGCGCAGCCTGAAGTTCATGAGCGAGCTGATCGCCGCGCTGCACGAGTTCGGCCGCAAGGACGAGGAGAGCCGGCGACGGGCCGAGGACGACCTCTTCGGCCTCGAGAACTCGTTCAAGGCGCGCTCGGGACAGCTCAAGGGGCTGAATGACCCCGAGCTGATGGGCCGCAAGCGGGCCGAGGAGGCCGAGCTGCACCAGTTGCTGAGGGCGAACCCCGCCGGGCTGGCCGAGTACGACGCCGCGGTCAAGGCGATCGACGGCGCCTACGCGAAGCTGGCGGGATTCACCGCGCGGCAATACTGGTCGCGCCTGAACGGCGACGCGGTCAGCCACGCGCTGACGCTGGTCCGCGCGGCGACCGAGCTGGCCAAGCCGAACGGCGAGCGCCTCCCCGGCTTCACCGATGCCGCGCTGCCGGCGCTCAAGCTGCGCACGTTCTCGACGGCTCCGGTCTACCTCGACCTCGACGAGCTGCTGCTCGGCGTCACGCTGACCGCGGCGGCGCGCGAGCT
>VGYY01000096.1 GCA_016872815.1 Planctomycetota bacterium | reverse complement strand
CCCGCGTGGCCGCCAGCGCGCGGATGACCAGCTTCGCCGCCAACTCGGCCGGCTCGTCGACGGCGACGCGCGCGGCACGATCGGCCGCGGGTTGCACCGGATCGGCCAGCAGTCGTTCCCGCGCGCTGCCGATTCGCCGCTCGAACGCCAGCAGCTCGTCGAGCTGGTCCTCCACCGCGGCGACGTCGATCCACGCGAAGCGGTCGAGCGCCGCGCCGGCGAACCGCGCGCCCTTGTGCTCCAGCCAGCCGGCGATGGTGTTGCCTTCGATCCAGTGCAGCTGCGAGGGCCGTGGCCCGGCGCGGCTGGCGGCCACCACCGGCGCCAGGAAGAGCTCGGCGGGGTGGCCGCGCCGCTGTCCGGCGATCAGCAACTGACCGCGTTCGGCGAACCATCGGGGCAGCCCGGCGGCATCCGGCTCCACCAGCACCCCAAGCGGCCAGACCGTGCGTCGCGCCGTCGACGCGATCGGCGGTACCCCGACCGTCCGGGCGGTGACCCCGTCGATCGCGGCCAGCAGCGAGTCGAGGCTCGACCCCGCTCCCGCACTGGCGTCAGCACGCCGGTAGTTCTCGATCGTCAGGACCTTGAGTTCCGCCTCGACATGGCGCTGCTGCTCGAGCCGGGAACGGAACTCCGCCGGCGCCGATTCGCCGTCACCGCGCGTCGGGCGCAGGACGACGACCGCCTCCTCGGTTCGTCCCAGCGCGAGGAGCGCCTGCGCCAGCGCGGTGCGCTCCGCCGTCGCGTCGCCGCTGCCGTCGCCGAGCGCCGCTTGCAGCGCGGCTGCGGCCGTGCGCGCCGCCGCGAACGCGCTCACGTCGGCGCCGACGTCGGCGAGCGCGGCGAACCGCTCGTCCTCGTCCGCCAGCGCCCGCTCCGCCTCGCCGCGCAGCTGGAGGAGGAGGCGCCGCCGCGCGCGCGTCTTCGCATCGAGCACCGTGGCCCGTTCCCAGGCGGCGAGAGCCGCCGCGGCATCGCCCTGCAACGCGTGGCAGCGCGCCAGCACCAGCGCCGGCAGCGGTCGCTCCGCCACCAGTGCCAGCTCGCGCGCCAGCCACGCGGCATCCGTGACCGTGCCGCCCACCTCGAGCCGGGCGAGCAGCTCGCGGGCCACCCCCTCGTGGTGCGGCACGCGGGCGAACAGCCGCCCCACGACCTCCAGCGCCTCGCGCGGGCGGCCGGATCGCTCCCGGCACTCGGCCACCAGCAGCACCCGTTCGACGTCCCAGGTTTCGTCGAGCAGGGCGCCCTCCACCAGGGGCGCGGCCGCGGTGTGTCCCTCTGGCGCCGCGAGGTGGACCCGGATGCGCCCGATCTCGAAGTCGGGGATCCCGGGCGTGTCGCGGCAGAGCCGTCGGAGCTGCGCGGCTGCGTCGTCGCGATCGCCGGCCGCATGGTCGAGCATCGCCTGCCCGAAGGTCGGCCAAGGCGAGCGCGGCTCGAGTGCGAGCGCACGCTCGAACGCCGAACGCTGCGCATCCGCCGTCGACTGGACACGCCCCCACAGGTACCAGCGCTCCGGGTCGCTCGGGTCGGCGTCGCGCAGCCCGCGGTAGATCGCCAGCAGTTCCCCGCGACGATGGTCGGCGAGGAGCAGGTTCTGCCAAGCCCGATGGGCCGAGATGAACCGCGGGTGCTCGCGCATCAGGCTGCGCAGACGCTGCTCCGCCGCGGTCCGGTCGCCGGCGTCGGCGAGCCGTCGCGCGGCGGCGTAATCCTGCCAAGCGGCGGCGGGGAGGACCGCCGGCGGCCGCGTCGGCGGGCCGCCGGTGCAAGCCGCGGCCAGCACCAGCAGCGCTCCCGGCAAGCCGCAGATGCGGCGGCGTCGCCACGACGGATATCCTCGGTCGAGCCGCCGCGTCGCAGGGCGTGCACCGATCCACGGGAGTTCGCGCGCCATGCTGGTCGCCCCCCTCCTCCTCGCCTGCATGGCGGATGTCCCGAAGATGCCCTGGCGGGCGAAGTATGACGCCGCCTTCGCCGAGGCCGCGGCGCGCAACGTACCGGTCCTGATCCTCGACTTCGACGGGTGGACCGAGGATCGCGCCCAGACGCAGCCCGAGGCGTTCTTCGCCGACAAGGCGTTGCTCGCCGAACTCGAGTTCGCGGTGGTGATGCTCGCCAGTCAGCACGACCACGGCACCACGCGACAGACGGTCGACGGCGAGGAACGCGAAGTCTGTTCGACCTGGGGCGGCGTCAGCTGCGATGCGCATCGCGACCTGCTGCCGAAGCTGTTCGCCGACTTCGGCAAGGACGGCAAATTGGTGACGCCGATCTTCATCGTCGCGTCGCCGGACCGCAAGGCGCTGGCGCGAATGGAGCACGAGAGACGGCCGAGCGACGTCGTCCTGGCCCTGAAGGATGCGGCCAAGCGGCTCGGTGCCGGGATGTCGGCGACGCACCATCGTCAGCTGACCGACGGACTCGCGCGGTTGCGCCGCCTCATCGAGATGCACGAATTCGCCGCAGCGACCACGCTGCTCGAGACGCTGAAGAAGGTACCGGGCAACTTCGCCCCGAATGCCGAATTGAAGCTGGTCGAGGGCAGCCTCGCTGCCGCCGGCCAGGCGCTGGTGAAGCGCGCGGAGGAGCTCTGGTCGGCAGGCCGCCCGCTCGAGGCGCTGCAGCAACTCGACGACGTCAAGGCGGCCTTCGGCAAGTTGCCCTGCGCGGCGGCAGCCGGCGCGGCCGTCGCGACCTACGAGAAGGACCCGGCGGCGAAGGCGCATCTGCCGACGCTCAAAGCCCATCGCAGCGCGCGACAGCTCTATTTCGAGGCAGTCCGCCAGGAGCAGGGCGGCGATCCTCGCCGGGCGCTGGCCACCGTCGAGAAGCTGCTGCGCCAGTTCCCGGAATCGGCGTTCACCGACCGGGCGACGGCGCTGCGCAGCGGCCTCAAGGCGGCCAAGGACAACTGACCGGTCTAAGCGCGCCGGCCCGGTCTTGTGCATGAGCCCTGGCGCTGGCGCGGTCGGTCGGCGCCTGCCAGCGTCGGCGCCTGCCAGCGTTGGAAAACCGCGTTCCTTCCGCAGCGGGTCGACGGGCCCGCCTCGTCGGAGCCGCGATTTCCCTGCTCGCCCTGTTTCGAGCTCGCCTTCGCCTTCGTTGGCGAGCTTCTGCGACAGGCCATCGGCGCGACTTCCGAGCTTTACCCCCAGAAGTACAGCATGCTGATCCTTGCATTAACTTAACTATATACATTGCAATAGTTTATGATTTAATTATTAACGTTAGTTATTAGTTATCATCTTCAAGGTCAGCACGTTTGTTCAGTCAAAGAAGACACCGAACGCCATCCGATTTCGTTCATAAACATATGAAGAAAAATGACTAACGACAGATCAAGGCGGTTCTTTCGGAATCGGCCTCAGAGTTGCTCCAGAGAAGCTCGCTCAAGGCGTTCTCGGGACTCCTGATCGTCGATAACCTGGGATCTTCTGCTCCGGACGCGCGGGCACTGGGGAAGTTGGATACGAAGCGGGAATCGTGCACCCTGGCTGAGACGGTTCTTGCGGAAAGTTCAGGGCGGCTTCCGGGGGGAGGCCGCCCGCTTTCTTTTCGAACCGGCGCGGCCGACTGACCGCGACTGGAACCGCAACGGGAACCGCGAGGTCGACGCCAGCCGGATCGACCTGCGACCGAGCGGGTGACTCAGGTGGCGGGAGCGCATGGGAATTGAACCCACCTGGGACCTTTGTAGGGCCCCACGACGGATTTGAAGTCCGTGCGGCACACCAGCACCGATCCGCTCCCGCTGGTGTCCGGGCCATGATACGCGCCGTTCCACGGATCGGTGCCGGCTGCCGCGTGGCGCTGACGTCGACGTTGCGCGAACCTCGCTGACCCACCTTCCGATGATCTACCTCGACAACGCGGCCACGACCCGGCCGTGCCCCCCGGCGGTCGCGGCCGTCACGCGCGCTCTTGCCGACGCGTGGGCCAATCCATCCTCCGTGCATCGTGCGGGTCTGCAGGCGCGCGCCCTGGTCGAGGCGGTCCGTCTCCAACTCGCGGCCTATTGCGGCATCGAGCCGGCCGGCGTCGTGTTCACTTCCGGCGGCACCGAGGCGAATCACCTCGCCGTGCTCGGACTGCCGCTCCGGTCCGGCACCACGCGAATCGTGACCAGCAACGCCGAGCACCCGTCGCTCGGACGCGCCGTCGAGCGGCGCCGCGGTGCGGAAGTGGTCCGCGTCCCGATCACGTCGCAGGGAGCGATCGACCTCGAGCGGCTCGAGGCGGTACTCGATGCGAGTGTCGGGCTGGTCGCCCTGTTCGAGGGGCACAACGAATCCGGAGCGCGCAATCCGGTCGCCGAGATCGGCGCCCTGGTGCGGCGCAAGGCGCCGCGAGCGCTCCTCCACCTCGATTCGGTTCAGTCCTTCGGCAAGCCGTCGGCGCCGCCGTTCGCCGCCGGCGTCGACAGCGCCGCGATCTCGGCCCACAAGTTCCACGGACCGAAAGGGGTCGGGGCGCTGCTGCTGCGCACCCGTAGCGCGCTCGAAGCGCAGCAGGTCGGTGGCGGGCAGGAGGCCGATCGGCGCAGCGGCACCGAGAACGTCCCCGGAATCGCCGGCCTCGGCGGCGCCCTCACGGCGCTGACCTCGACCCCGGCGGCCGCATTCACCGCGCTCGAGCAGCGCCGTCGCCGGCTCGCCGACGGTCTCGTGGCGGCGATCCCCGGTTGCCGCGTGCTGGCCGCCGGCGGCCCGGCGCTGCCGCACATCGTGTCGGCGATCTTGCCGGGGGTGCGCGCCGAAGTCGTCCTGCACCACCTCGAACGCGAGTCCATCGTCGCCTCCGCCGGAGCCGCCTGTCACGCCGGCAGCCACGCCCTGTCGGCGGCGCTCAAGGCGCTCGGACTCGCCGACGACGAGATCCGGGCCACGCTTCGGCTCAGCCTCTCCCGTGACGGCGACGACGGCGAGATCGACACCGTGCTGCGCGTGCTGCCTCCCATCGTCGCGCAGTTGCGCTCGCTCGGCGTCGCCCGATGATCTTCGATGCGGCCTTGGTCCGCTGGGGCGAGATCGGGCTGAAAGGCGGGAATCGGCCGGAGTTCCTCGACCGGCTCGCCCGCAACCTGCGGCATGCGCTGCAGCCGTGGCCCGGTGCCGAAGTGATCGCGCTCGGCGGACGCTTCCTGGTCGGACTCGGCGGACACGGCAGCGACGCCGTCGCGGCGCTCACGCGCGTCTTCGGCGTCACGTCGGTGTCGCCGGCCCGTCGGGTCGCGCTGGACCCCGCCGCCCTGATCGCCGCCTGCGTCGACGCCGCCACCACCGCCCTGGCCGCGACCGCGCACCGGACCTTCCGCGTCAAGGTCAACCGCGCCGACAAGCGGATCGCCGGCACGTCGATCGAGCTCGAGCGCGCGGCCGGCGCCGCCGTCCTCGCCCGCCACCCGGCGCTCAAGGTGTCGCTCGAACATCCCGAGCTGGTGGTCGGCGCCGATCTGCGCGAGGAGGGCGCCTTCGTCTACCACGAGCGCCGCCCCGGTCCCGGCGGCCTGCCGGTCGGCTCGCTCGGGCGCGCGCTGCTCCTCCTCTCCGGCGGGATCGACAGCCCGGTGGCGGGCTGGCTGGCGCTGAAGCGCGGCCTGAGACTCGAGGCGGCGTTCTTCCACGCCGCCGAGTTCACTGGCCACGCCGCTGCGGAGAAGGTGAAGGAACTGGCCCGAGCGCTGTCGCGCTGGTCGCCGCGATTCGCGCTGCACCTGCTGCCGTTCGGTCCGGTGCAGTTGGCGATCAAGGAGCGCTGCGACCCGGGTTACCGCACGCTGCTGTATCGGCGGATGATGCACCGCATCGCCGTGCGCCTCGCGCGGCTCGAACGGCAGCAGGCGCTGATCAGCGGCGACAACCTCGGGCAGGTCGCCTCGCAGACGCTCGAGAACCTGGCGCTGACCGCCGCCGCCTCCGAGCTGCCGCTCCTGCGCCCGCTCCTCACCTACGACAAGGAAGAGACCATCGCGCTGGCGAAGCGGATCGGCACCTTCGAGCTGTCGATCCGGCCGGCGCTCGACTGCTGCACCGTGTTCCAGCCGCCGCGGCCGCGCATCCGCGGCGACGCCGAGGAGATCGCCGCCGAGGAGTCGCAGTTCGACCTCGAGGCGTTGGCGACGACGGCGCTGGCCGGCCGCGAGATCTGGGTGTTCCACCACGGCCAGGAGGGGCGCCGGATCGAACTCCGCGACCGCGAACTCACGGCGGCGCCGCCGGTCCCGCCCGCGGAGGCCTGATCGCGGTCGCAGTGCGTGCGCCTGCGCGGCCGGGCCGGCTCACGCGTCGGCGGCTTTGGTCGCCTCGACCGGCGTCGCGATGTCGCGCAGGAGCACGTGCACCCGCGTGAGCAGCCGTTCCGCCTCGTCGGGCGCGTCCGCGCTGAGCTCCCAGTCGTCGACCTCGTGCGCCGCACCGCGCCCGGCCGAAGGGCTGGTCTCCTGCTGCACTCGCAGCTTCAGCACGAGCACCCCTGCGTCATCGCGCGCCGCCTCGGCGAAAATCCGCTGGCGCAGGGCCTGGCGGCGCACCGGCTCGTAGGCGCCATAGACCCAGCCGCTCTCGAACACTCCCGCGTGGGCATCGA
Organism: Planctomycetota bacterium; assembly: GCA_016872815.1. Taxonomy (GTDB): domain Bacteria; phylum Planctomycetota; class B15-G4; order B15-G4; family SIAN01; genus SIAN01. Next base: position 7,185 of record VGYY01000096.1, on the reverse strand, counting down.
GACGCCGCGGCGGATAGCGCTCCTGAACGGCAGTCTGGACCAGCTGCAGCGCGGCTGCGATCGAGATGTCGCGATAGCGGCGCTCGACCCATTGCGGCTCATCGCCGCCGACCCCGAGCTCGCGGAATAGCGCGCAGCCGGGGACGGCGAGGACCAGCGCGGCGAACGCGACGAACGCGGCGGCCAGCCGGACGGTCCGCACCCGCCGTCGTCGCATGAACCCCTCGCGATTCGTCTCCATCACACGGCTCCTCGGCGCCTGGTCACTCGTGCGGCAGGTTGCGGATGCGCTCGCGGACGAGGAAGCGCACCGGCACCTCCTCGAAATGACCGCCGTCGCGCAGCACGTTGGCGAGCCAGCGCTGGTACGGCGCACTCACGATCTTCGCCTCGTTGACGAACAGGACGATGGTCGGCGGTCGCACGTCGACCTGCGAGGCGTAGAAGATCTTCCCGGTCCTGCCGCCCCGTACCGGCGGCGCCTTGCGCTCCATCGCGTCCTTGATCAGACGCATCACCTCGCCGGTGGAGAGCCGCTTGCCGGCCTCGTCGTGGAGCCCGAGCACCAGGTCGAGCGTCTCGTCGACGCGCACGCCCTGCTGCGCCGCGATGCAGGTGATCGGGGCGAACTGGAGGAAGTCGAGGCGATCGCGGATGTACGCGCCGAACTGGCCGAAGTCCTTCCTGCCGTCCACCAGGTCCCACTTGGTCAGGACGATGACGAACGGCTTGCCCGAATCGAGGAGGAGCTTGGCGATCGAGTGCTCGATGCGACCGATCTCGTGCATGGCATCGATCAGGAACAGCGCGACGTCGCAGCGACGGACCGCCCGCTCGGAGCGCGCCTGCGCATAGAAGTCGGGCGAGCCCTGGATCGCGCCCGAGCGCCGCAGCCCGGCGGTGTCGACGACAATGCAGGAACGTCCCTTGTGGTCGAAGCGCAGGTCGACGGCGTCGCGCGTGGTCCCCGGCACGTCGCTGACGATCATGCGCTCGGCGCCGACGATCCGGTTCACCAGCGTCGACTTGCCGGAGTTGGTGCGGCCGACCACCGCGATGCGGACGACGTCGCCCGCCGCCTCGACGTCGGGCGCCGAGAGCAGACGCGCGAAGATCTCCTGGCGCAACTCGCCGACGTTGCGATTGGCCACGGTCGACACGCAGAACGGATCGCCGAAGCCGAGCTCGCACAGCTCGGCCGCCTGCTTCTCCAGCGACGGATGATCGGCCTTGTTGGCCACCAGCAGCAGAGGCTTGTCCAGCTTGCGCAGCCGGGCCGCGATCTCGCGGTCGCGACCGGTCACGCCCTCCTGCGTGTCGAGGACGAACAGCAGCAGGTCGGCGCCGCGCATCGCGGTCTCGATCTGGACCTCGACCTCCGCCTCGAGCCCGAGCTCGTCCACGACGCCGATGCCGCCGGTGTCCACCAGCTCGCAGCGCCGCTCGCCGTGGCGCAGCTCGACCGCGACACGGTCGCGGGTGACGCCGGGCGTCGGATCGACGATCGAGACGCGCGAGCGCACCAGCGCGTTGAACAGCGACGACTTGCCGACGTTGGGCCGGCCGACGATTGCGACGACGGGGAGGGGCATCTGGGTCTCACCAGGGGCGACTGCCTCACGGCAGGCGCAGGAACTTGTGGGTCTGCGGGATCACGCGGACGTCGGCCAGGTGGCGCGCGGCGGCGGCATGACACGCTTCGAGCAGCGCTTGCGGCAGCGTCGGGCTGCCGCCGGTTCGCGGGGTCTCGGGTTGCAGGATCAACGGCAGCGTGCGCTCCTCGGCCGCCACCAGGGCCGCCAGTTGTTCCACCTCGGCCACCGCCACGGTTGGTCCGATGATCATCTTCGCGAACCGGTCGCCGCCGCGGCACGCCACGAGGAAAGCCGCGTGCTCGGCGCGCCGATCGCCTTCGTGCGCGACGCTGTCGAGCTTGAGGTCCATCGCCACCAGATCGACGTACGGCCGCAACCGTGCCATCGCCTCGGCGTGGACGCCGGCCGTCTCGAGGTGGATCCGGCGCGGCCGCAACCGCGGCGCGAGCGCCGCGAGGAACGGCGCCTGCTCGAGCGGCTCACCCCCGGTGAACGAGACCCACGCCTGCGCCCCCGGATCGAGCCGACCGACCGCGTGCGCCGCCCAGTCGACCGTCACCGGGTTGCGCAACCGTTCGATCGCGCCGGCACCGCCGGCCGAGGCCGCCGTCCCGGCAGGCGGTGGCAAGTGCAGTTCGGCGAACTCGGTGCGAACCAGCGCCTTCGGCGTGTCGCAATAGCGGCAGCGCAGGGAACAGCCGGCCGTCCGCACGAATACCGTGCGCGTCCCGACGGTGGTCCCTTCGCCCTGGAACGAGACGAAGAGTTCCTGCAGGTCGCCGACCGGCAACGCCACTTCCACCGTCACGACCTCGCAGGGATGGCGCGTCGCGCGCTCGCCGGAGTGGCGCGGCGCGCGCGGCCGACCACCCGCCGCCGGCGCGACGACCGCTTGCTTGCCCGTTACTTGCCCTTGGCCGCGGGCTTCGCGGCGGCCGGAGCCGCAGCCTTGGCCGCCGGGGCCGCCGGGGCCGCCGCTTTCGCGGCCGCAGCCGGAGCGGCACCTTCAGCCGCCGCCTCCTTCTTGGGCGCCTTCGGCGCCGCCTTCACCTTCAGGCGAGTCTTCACCTTGGGCAGTCCGAAGATCGACGTGCCGTCCTTGAACTTGCCGTCCTCCTCGAGCTTGATCACGCGCTCGAGGCGCTTCCAGACGTTGCGCGCCCGGGTCATCGTCGACTTGACCCGCAAGCTCTTGTGGATCGTCACCTGATCTCTCCGTTGCCGGCGGCCGCCGCCGTGCCGATGGCCGTCACCATCGCCGTCACCGTCGCCGTCCGTCGCCTCACGTCTTCCGGAACTGCTTGATGTAGGCCTGCCCGAACCTGCCACCGAGCGCACGCACCTTGGCCAGTGCCCGCGCCAGTGTCGGATCGTCCTTGCTCGAGGCCGGTCCGATCCGCAGCAGGCCCACCATTCCGTTGGCGCCGGCGGTGCAGGACTGGACTCGCAGATCGGGGAACTCGTCCCCGAGCGCCTTGCGCAGGCTCTGCTTGTCCGGCTCACACCGCTGCGCCCACGTCTTGCGGGTCGCCGCGTCCAGGTTCTCGCTGGCCGCCAGCACCCAGAACTCGAGGTTCGCCTTGGCGACCGCGGGATCAGATGCCGGGACGGTTCCGTCGCCCGGTTCGTCGACCGCCGCGGTGCCCGCCTCCTTGGCGTCTTCCGCCGAGTCGCGCTCGTGCGGTATCAGCCACTTGGCAAGGAACCCCGACGACGTGTCCGACGACTTGAGCGCAGGATGGCCGTCACCCCCCTCGCCGGTTGGCGTGAAGGGCCAAAGCGAGAGAGCATAGGCCGCACTGACCAGCAGCACCAGACCGGCGGCCACGGCGCCTCCGACCACGCCAAGCGGCAACCGCAGCAGCAGGGAGCCGCGCCGCGCGATCGGTGGCGGCGCCTTGACGGCCCAGGCCCGCGGCGGCGTCCCGCCGGCAGGGCCACTCCCACCCTCCGCGGTCGCGGCCGCGTCGAGCGCCACCGGAGCGGGCTTCGCCGCCGCCGCTCCTGCCGCCGCCGCGGCTGCCGAGCCCCGACGGCGCGCACCCCGCTCCGCCGAGACCTCGCGCGCCCGTTCGAGATAGGCCCCCTTCACCTCGGCTGGCGTCGACAGCGGTGCCGCCGCCGCCTGCTCATCGGGCCGCGTGACGAAGGACCGCCCACTGTCGCGAAAAATCTCGAGCGGGTGCTTGCGACCACGCATCGGTGGCTCCCCAACCACGGCCATGCAGACGGAACGGACGGACCAAGGTGACGCCGCCAAGCGTCAGGCTGCAGCGACCGCCAAGTGCTGCCAGCCGAGGATCCGCGCCGCCGGCCATTCTCGCCGCGCGCCGCCGGTCCGTCAACGACGCGCGTGCAGCGCCGCGAGTTCGCGCACGCGCCGCACGAAACGGTCGTAGCGGTAGGGCGCCGCCGTCGACTCATGCAGGCGTTTCAGCCGGTCATGGAAGCGCTCTGACAGGGCCTGCAGTTCCGACTGCTTGGTCGCGTCGCAGAAGTAGAGGCGACAGCCGAGCGGCCGACCTTCCCGAGCCGCGCAGAGTCCGCCCTGCCACCACGGGCAGAGATCAGCGGGGCCGTCCGCGCGCAGCGGCAGGGTCGCGGCGAGGTGCGCCAGTTCGAGGTCGCTGGCGAACAGGACGTGGCCATTCGCCCGGAAGTCGCAGCAGCGACCGGACAGCTCGCAACGCGGCTGCACCGCCGCGAGTTCGCGCTCGAGATCGCGGTAGAGCTCGACCAGGCCGGCGCGTGCCGCCGCCGGGATCGCCGCCAGCGGATCGCCGGCGTCGCTCATCGCGGCCGCTTGCGGCGGATGATCGGACCGATCGGCTTCTTCACCGGCCCTCCGCCACCCGGTGGCAGCTCCTCGAACGGGAGCTCCTCGAACGGCTGGCCCGGATCGGCGGCCCCCGCCGGCCGGTACTCCGCGCTCTTCTTGCCGCGGATCTGCTCCTCGATGTCGGCGATCAGCTCGTCGGGCGTCTGGTACCGGACCTCGCGCTCCTTGGCCATCATCTTCTCGATGAAGTAGTGCATGTGCGGCGAGATGCGCCGGCTCTTCAGCGCTTCCGAGGAGAGCGAGGCGAGGATCTGCGCCGCCAGCACCTCCTGGTTGTCCTGGCCGGTGAACGGCAGTTCGCCGACGACCAGCTGGTAGAGCGTCGCGCCGAGCGAGTAGATGTCGCTGCGAACGTCGAGGTCGGACTGGCCGCGCGCCTGTTCGGGGGAGATGTAGGCCACCGTCCCGACCGTGGTCGCCGCCGGCGCCTCGCCGCCGCCCTCCCCCGCCCCGCCCGCGGGCGGCGCCTCGCCCATGCTGGCGGCGAAGCCGAGGTCGATCAGCTTGATCTCGTTGCGCGCGGTGATCAGGACGTTGGCCGGCTTGACGTCGCGGTGGACCACACCGTTCGCCGCCAGGTAGCGCAGCGCGCGCGCCACCTGCAGCACGATGTAGAGCGCCGCATCCTCGCCGAACGCCTTGCCCTCCTTCAGCAGGTCGAGCAGCGACCGGCCGTCGACGAACTCCTGCAGGAACAGGAGACGACCGCCGACGGTGCCGACCTTCTCGCCGGCGACGATGTTCTCGTGCCGCAGCCCGATCAGCAGCTTGGCCTCGCGCAGGAACGCCGCGCGCGCCTTCGCGTCACCCTCGAGCTCGCGCCGCAGCACCTTGACCGCGACGTCGCGCCCGCTCTTGCGCTCGCGCGCGCGCAGCACGATGGCGGTACCGCCGCGACCGGCGACGCCGACCATGTCGAAGCCGGGCAGCTCGGGCACGTCCTCGCCCTCGACCCGCCGCAGGAACTCGAGCCGTTCCCGCGTGAAGCAGCCCTTGGCGACGGCCAGCTCGAGCGGCTTGCGGCGGGTCGACTGCGCCTCGCGCAGGAGCGCCTCCGCGGTCGCACGGTCGAGCGCGCCGCGATGGACCAGCTGGGCGAGGAGCTTCAGGTCTTGGGCGTCGTCCATGAGCCCCGATTCAACGGCGGGTGCGGATGCGAAGGAAATGCTCGCGGGAGTCTAGCACCGCGTGCGGTCGCATCCGGCCGCAGGGGCGGGAAGTGTCTTCGATATGGCGCCGCCGAACGCTCGCCCACTCAATCCGGCGCAAGCCGCCCGTCGACATCCTGCCCCTGACGGAAGAGCGGGATGGAGGGACCGCGGTGCCGCGCGTGCGGCCAGCGGTTCGTGACCCCGAAGCACGAGTCCTGAACGGGAGATCGATCTGTGGCGCGCAACCTCGCCGGCAGTCCGATCCAGAAGTACTGCGAGATCCTCGACGAGTTCGTCAAGATCCGCGTGTTCACCGACGACGAGATCGCCGAGCTCCTGCGCTCGCAGCCGATCGCCAACCGGAAGACCTACCAGCAGCTGGTGGTGAACGCCTGCATCGTGAACTTCCAGGAGGAGGTGGTTCCGCTCTTCAAGAGCAAGAACCGCATCCCCTGCAAGACCTCGGCGCTCGAGGAACTGCTCTACCAGATCTGCGTCGAGGTCAACCCGCAGCTCGAGATCCACCAGGTGGCGCTGCCGGTCAACGACGCGGCGGCGGAGGGCGGCCAGCTCTCGCTGCTCGCCCGCCCGTCGCTCGCCAACCAGAAGGCGTCGAAGCGCGACCTCGACCGCGTCGAGAGCGAGCTGCGCCGCGCGGTGATCGGACAGGACGGCGCGATCGACGCCGTGGTCAAGGCGTTCCGCAAGGCCGCCGCCGGCATCAAGGACCCGCGCCGCCCGATCGGGACGTTCCTGCTGGTGGGTTCGACCGGCACCGGCAAGACCGAGCTGGCCAAGATGGCCTCGCGCCACCTGTTCGGCGACCCCACCCGCCTGGTCCGCATCGACTGCAGCGAGTACGCGCTGCCGCACGAGTACTCCAAGCTGATCGGCGCCCCGCCCGGCTACGTCGGCCACAACGAGGGCGGCCACCTCACCGAGCAGATGAAGGACAAGAAGGCCGGCGTCGTCCTCTTCGACGAGATCGAGAAGGCGAACAAGAAGGTCCACAACCTGCTCCTGCAGATCATGGACGAGGGCTTTCTGACCGACAGCAAGGGTCAGGTCGTTCCGTTCAACAAGAGCTTCATCCTGCTGACGTCGAACGTCGGCGTCGAGGAGATCGGCGCGATCCGCGACCGCGTCGGCTTCGACTGGAAGTCGCGCTCCGTGGTCGGCCGCGAGCAGGCGAAGGAGGCGACCCTCGAGGCGATGAAGCACACCTTCCGCCCGGAGTTCATCAACCGCCTCGACGGCGTGCTGGTGTTCAACTCGCTGTCCGAGCAGGATTGCATCCGCATCGCCCGCAATCAGCTCGACCAGGTCGCGGGTTACCTCCGCCAGGGCGGCATCGAACTGCACTTCGCCCCCAGCGTCGCGCGCGAGATCGCGCGCCAGGGGTTCAACCCCGAGTATGGCGCGCGCGAACTGCGCCGGCTGATCCAGTCGAAGATCGAGGAGCCGCTCTCCGAACAGATCCTCGCCGGGGAGTTCCGCGCCGGCGACGCCGTCCGCGTCTCCGCCCGCGGCGACCGCTTCGGCGCGCAGCGGACCGCCCGCGCGAAGCCGCAGCGCGCCGCCGAACGGGCGCCCGAGGCGG
>VGYY01000095.1 GCA_016872815.1 Planctomycetota bacterium | reverse complement strand
GGCCGCGACCCGGGCGCTGGTCGAGCGCGAGCTCGGCCGGCCGCGTTCGGCGCTGGCGGCAGCGGAGGCGGCCGGCGAGCCGTTGCTGGCGGGTTTCCTCGCGCTCGAGGCCGATCTCGCGGAGCAGGCGCGCGCGCAGTTCGCGCGGCTCGGGCAGGAGGGGGTCGCGGCGGAACTCGGTGCGCGCGTCGACGTGATCGAGCAACTGCCGCGCAAGTCCACGGCGCTGGCGGGATCGCTGTCGGCGGTCCTGCCCGGGGCCGGGCAGCTCTACGTCGGACGGCCCGGCGACGCGCTGGTTGCGTTCATGACCAACGGCCTGCTGATCGGCGGGACGGTCGCGGCGGCGCGACGCGACCAGGACACGGCGGCGATCGCGCTCGGGTTCGTCGCTTCCGGCTTCTGGTTCGGGAACATCTACGGCGCGATGAACGGCGCGGAACGGGACTGGCGCGAGCGGCGCGACGCCGAGCTCGGTCGCGCGCGCGGCTGGCTGCGCCAGTCCGGCGTCTTCGCCGTCCCCACGACCGACGGACGCGGCGGCGCGCTCGGGCTGTACTTCGGGTTCTGAGCCGCGCGCACGCGAAGGCCGACGCGAACCGCCGCGCGATCAGCGCCAGCGGAAGACCTTGAGCGCGACGGCGAAGCAGGCGCTGCCCCAGGCGAGGAGGATCGCGAGCGGGAGCCAGGCGGCGGCGAGCGAGCGACCGTCGAGGATCACGGCGCGCAAGGCGTCGTTCAGCGCCGTGAGCGGCAGCGCCTTCACCACCGGCAGCATCCAGTCGGGGAAGTTCTCGGCCGGGAAGAACACGCCCGACAGCAGGAACATCGGCATCGTCACGAGGTTCATCAGCCCGGCGGCGGTCTGCGCGTTCTGGGCGCGCGACGCCACCAGCAACCCGAGCCCGCCGAACGCCAGCGCCGACAGGGCGACGATCACGGCGAGGTCGAGCCACGAACCGCGCGGCCACAGCCCGAAGGCGAGGATCCCGAAGCCGACGAGGAACGCCCCCTCCAGCAGCGAGATCACCACCCGGAACAGCGTGAACGACCCGAGCAGATCGCTGCGCCGCATCGGCGTGGCGGCGAACCGCTTCAGCAGCTTGCGCGTCCGCATCAGCACCAGCGCCCAGCCGACGCCCCACACGCCGCCGCTCATCAGGTTCATGCCGAGCAGGCCGGGCAGCAGGAAGTCGATGTAGCGCCGCCCCGGCGCCGCCACCACCGTCTCCTCGACGGCGAGCCGCCCCGCCGGATCGCGCGCGTGCTCCAGCGCGTCGCGCACGGCGATCTCCGCCAGCCGACCACCCGGCCGCGTCGGATCGAGCGTGATGCGCGGCGCCGTTCCCGCCGGGCGCGGCTCGAGCACCAGCAGCACCTTGCCGCTGCGCAGCTGCTCGGCCGCCGCCGCCACGTCGATCCGCTCGGCGCGGAAGCCCTCGATCGCCTCGATCGCGGCCATCGCCTCGGCGACGGCCGGATCACCCGCGATCCCCGCCACCGCCACCGCCTGTTCGTCAGGCGGCTTGTGCCGGAACGCCAGCCCGAGCGCGATCGCCAGCACGATCGGGAAGCCGAACACCCAGAAGATCACGCCGGGCTCGCGGCTCATCTCGCGCCAGCGCACGAGGCAGAGCTGCCACAGCGGCGACTCGGCGAACTTCATCGCTTCGCCTTCCGGGAGTCGCCCGCAGCGGCCCGCTTCGCCGCCGCTTCCGCCTCCTCGGCCTCGAGGCTCGTGCCGGTGAGCTCGACGAAGACGTCATCGAGCGTGGCCGTCCGCGTCGCCAGCCGGGTCGGCCGGGCGCCGTGCTGCCGCAGCACGTCGATCACCCGCGGCAACGTCTCGTGGATGCCCTGCACCGAGAGCCGGAAGCCGCCCGGATCGGGCAGGCACGCCACCACGCCCGGCAACGCCGCGAACGCCGCCTCCGGCAGCGCCGGCTCGCTCCCCACCTCGATGATCTCGTCGGCGCCGAGCGTCGCGATCAGCTCGCGCGGCGTCCCGAGCGCGATCACCTTGCCCTTCCGCAGGATCGCGATCCGGTCGCAGAGCTTCTCCGCCTCCTCCATGTAGTGGGTGGTCAGCACGATCGTCCGCCCGCGCTGCTTCAGCCGGGTGATGATCTCCCACAGCGAGCGGCGCGCGGCGGGGTCGAGACCGGTGGTCGGCTCGTCGAGGAAGAACAGCTCGGGATCGCTGACCAGCGCGCAGGCGATGGCGAGCCGCTGCTTCTGGCCGCCCGACAGCTTCTCGACCCAGGCGTCCTGCTTCTCCAGCAGGTCGACCTGCGCCAGCGCCTCGTCCACGCCGAGCCGCCGCGGGTAGAAGCTGCGGAACAGCGCGACGGTCTCGCGCACCGAGAGCTTGTCGTAGAGCTCGGTCTCCTGCAGCGCGATCCCGATCCGGCCGCGCAGGGAGTCGGCGTCGCGCTCCCAGCTGCCACCGAGCACGCGCACCTCGCCCGCCGTCGCCGCCGTCAGCCCCTCGAGGATCTCGACCGTCGTGGTCTTGCCGGCGCCGTTCGGCCCGAGCAGCCCGAAGCACTCGCCGCGCCGCACCTCGAGATCGATCCCGTCGACCGCGACCAGCTCGGGGAAGCGCTTGACCAGGCCGCGGACGGCGATGGCGGGTCCGGCCAGATCGGCGCGCCGATCCGTCTGCGGCTCGTCCATCGTTCAGTGCTGCGCGCCGTCGGCGCGATCCTCGTCCTGCTCACCCTCGTCGCCGTCGTCGGCGTAGCCGAGACGCTTCAGTTCCGCTCGCTCCTCCGGCGTCAGGTCGACGCCGCTCGGATCGGGCGGCCGCTTGCTCCACGCGGACTTGGCGTACGCATCGAGGAGTTCGCGCAGCTCGGCAGCGACGTCGGGCTCCTCGTCGACGAGGTTCCGCGTCTCGAGCGGGTCGGCGACGACGTCGTAGAGCTCGTACTTGCTGGCGCCGATTAGGTTGGCGACCCACTTCTCGCCGAAGCAGATCAGCTTCCAGCGCCCGCGGCGGATCGAGACTTCGAACTTCTCGGCGTAGCCCGATTCGATGAAGACCGGCCGCGCCGAATCCGGCGGCGCGCCGGCCGCCAGCCACGGGAGCAGGGACTGCCCCTCGAACTGCCAACCGGTGCGGATCCCCGCATCCTCCAGCAGCGTCGGCGCAAGGTCCATCAGCGCCACCGGTTCACTCACGCGACGCGGCGCCCACTTCGGATGGACGACGATCAGCGGCACCCGGGCGCAATCGTCGTAGGGCAGCCGGCCATGCTCGAAGTAGTAGTCGTGCCCGCCAAGCCCCTCGCCATGGTCGGCCGTCACCACGATGATCGTCCGCTCCAGCAGCCCCTTGCCCGCCATCCAGTCGAGCAGGCGACCGAGCTGGTCGTCGAGGAAGCGGATGTCGGCGTCATAGGCGGCGACGTAGTCGCGCAGCTCCTTGGCGAAGTCGAGGTGCGCGTACGCGGGCACCATGCCGATGTCGTTGTTGGGCGGCGAACTGACGGACGGGTCGAGCGCCTTGGGATCGACCGCCAGCACCTCGCCCGCGGTCCGCTTGTAGAGCTCATCCCTCCGGAAGCCGCCCAAATACTCCCTCCCCTGCTGGTAAGGCGCATGCGGATCGAGGTAGTGCACCCAGGCGAAGAAGGGGCGCGCGGGATCGAGGCGCGACGAGAACTGCTCGATCGCCTTGTCGGTCACCCGGTTGCCGGTGGATTCGTCGCCCGGATGGACGTGGAAGCGCTCGAAACCCTGGTCGTACTGGAACTTCTCCGAGAGGCTGAGATTGGCGACGGTGCCGAACGTCTCGAATCCCGCCTCGCGAAAGAGCTCTGGCAGCAGTTCGTAGTGCAGCGGCACCTTGAACTTGAGCGTCTTGCGCGCGACGCCGCTGGTCGAGCCGTAAGTGGAGGAGAGCATCGACGCCATGCTCGGGCCGGTCTTCGGCCACTGCACGCTGCACTGCTCGAACAAGGTCCCCTTCGCCGCCAGGGCGTCGATCTGCGGCGCGGTCTGGCGCTCGTACCCGTAGCAGTGCAGATGGTCGGCGCGCAACGTGTCGATGGTGACCAGGAGCACGTTGTGCGCCTCTGCCGGCTCGACCGGAGCGACGCTGGGAAGCACCCCATCCGGCGGCGTCATGACCACCAGATCGGAGTGCCCCGACTCCTGGGGGCGCATGCAGCCGCCGCCGCTGAGCACGGCGGTCCCGAGGACGAGCAGGAGGCGGGCGAACCGGCCTGGAAGCATGGAGAGTGACCGGAGATGGCTCGGGGATGAGTCGTCGCTTCGACGCCGGGCCCGAGCGAAACGAAGTGTGCCCGGGTCCGGAAAGCGCGTCAAGGCGCGCGGCGGGTCGGCAAGCATGGCAACGTCATCGAGCGGTACCGCTCGCGGAATTGCGTCCACTGCGCGCCGATGTCCGGAATCGAGCGATCGAGCGGAAGCCGCTTCCCGCCGCGGGCGCGCAGTTCCGCCAGAGCGGCGGACAACGCGACGCGCAGCGCGGCCGGGTCACCGACGGCGAAGGCGCGGCCACGGCCGGGCGGCACGCACTCGGTCATGCCGTCGAGGTCACTCACCACGAGCTCGAGGCCGGCGGCGCGCCCCTCCAGCACGACGAAGGGCGTGTTCTCGCGCCAGAGCGACGGCACCACCAGCGCCTGCAGGCGGGACAGGACGCCGGCGAGTTCGGCGCGACGGAACGGGCCGTGGAACTCGATCCGCGGCTCGCCGGACGCCAGCGCCCGCAGCTCCCGGTCGTAGTCGGGGAAATCGCCGAAGCGACCGAAGCAGTGCAGCGTCACGTCGCGATCGGGCAATCCGCGCAGCGCTTCGAGCAGCACTGCGAGCCCCTTGTGCGGCGCGAATGTGCCCATGAAACCGACGTGAAGCCCGGCCGCAGGCGGTTCGGCCAGCCCCTCGAGCAGCCGCCAGTCGATCGCGTACGGAACCACCTCGAGTTGCGGCAGCGCGAAGCCGGCGCGGGCGAAGGCCGTCGCCACCGTCCGCGACGGCGAGAGGATCCGCGGCACGCGCTGGAGCGCCTCCCGCAGCCGCCGCGGCCGCTCGGTCATGGCGAAACCGGCCTGCTCGCCGCTCTCCTCGTTCGCGGGGAACTCGTCGGCGGCACGCCGCTCGGCATGGCGTGCCCGCGCCCATGGTTCGCGCGCCCATGGCGCCATCACGGTGTGGACGCAGTCGAAGCAGCCGTAGCCGCCCTCCGGCGGGCCATCGCACTGGACCTGCCGCGTGCCGACGCGCGCGCCGCCAGCGTCGACGACCGGCTCCTGGCGCAGCAGGGTGAAGCTCGGGCAGAGCCACCAGAAGTCCATGAGGTGAACCAGCGCCGGGATGCCGCGCCCGGCGACATCCTCGAGCCGCTCGAGACCGTGGAAGCGCAGGTGGAAGAAGTGGACGACCTCCGGCCTGAACTCGTCGAGCAGCGTGCGGAAGCTCGCCCCCACCGCCGGGTTCCACCAGTCGGCCAGCACGTGGTTGCGGACCGGCTGCTTCGGGAAGTCGTGGCAGATCACCGGCACGCCGTCGACTTCGTGGCGGACGACGGTCTCGGGGCGGTCAGCGCCGTTCCAGTCGGGGTCGACGGTGAAGACGCGCACGTCGTCGCCGGCAGCCCGGCCGGCGCGCGCGAGCGCCAGCACGTACTGCTCGGTCCCGGAGATGTACTTCGGGAAGAACTGATGGACGATCTGGAGGACGCGCATCGACCGGAACATACGCCCCGAGGCGGCGCCCCGCGCCGACGGGAAACGATCGCCCGACCGACGGCCCCGGGCAGAGCCACCCAGCAGCGCCACCCCGGCCGCGCGCCGAAACCAGCCGGCAGCGCCCCGGCTGTTCGCTTGATGAGGGGCGGGGGGCGCGCGATGCTGCCGGCCGCATCGCGGCTGCCCTCCACGGATCGCGATGCCCCCCCCGGACCGGACACCACGAAGCAGCCGCCCCGCCGATGCGCATCGCCCTCCTCTCCTTCGAGTATCCGCCCGAGACCGGATTCGGCGGCATCGGCACGTACGCGTGGTACCAGGCGCGCGCGCTGGCCAAGCTCGGCCACGAGGTGCACGTGCTGGCCGGCGCCACCGACGTCACGCCGCTGCGCTCCTCGGCGCACGACGGGCTGACGGTCTTCCGCTTCCGCGCCGGCGGACGCTGGATGACGCAGCTCAAGCGGCTCGACCGGCACCGCCTCTGGTGGACCAAGAACCGCCTCGAGAACGGCTGGTGCATGCACCTCGGGTTGAAGGAGCTGCGGCGGCGCTTCGCCTACGACGTGGTCGAGATGCCCGAATGCGGCGCCGAGGGACTGCTGATCAACTGGCTGCAGCGGGCGAAGACGGTGATCAAGTTCCACTCGCCGGCCGAGCTGATCATGTCGACCTACGACGTGCGCAAGGCCGACCACCGCGCGTGCAGCTTCGTCGAGAAGGTGGCGATCCGCGGCGCCGGCGCGTTCACCTCCTGCAGCAAGTTCCTCGCGGACGAAGTGCGCAAGAAGATGGGCGTGCGCCGGCCGATCGACGTGATCTACAACGGCATCGACCTCGAGCTCTTCGATCACGAGCAGCAGATCGACGCGCGCGAGAAGTTCGGCCTGCCGCGCGACAAGCCGGTGATCTTCTTCGCCGGGCGGATGGAGAAGCGCAAAGGCATCCACCTCTGTCCCGAGATCTGCGAGTCGATCCTGAAGAAGCACGACGTCGCGTTCGCCTTCGCCGGCGCCGACCTGTTCGGGTTCATGGAGAAGGAGCTGCTGCCGCGGCTGCGCGGACAGGACCTGAAGGGCTCGGTCCACTACCTCGGCAAGCTCACCCTGCAGGAGGTCGGCTCCTGCCTGCGGCAGAGCGACATCTACTTCATCCCGAGCCTGTGGGAGAACTGCCCGTACAGTTGCCTCGAGGCGATGGCGGCCGGGCGCGCGATCGTCGCCAGCGACGCCGGCGGACTGCCCGAGCTGATCCAGGACGGCCACAACGGCCTGATCGCGAAGTCGGGCGTGGCGCAGGAGTACGTCCGCCAGCTCGAACGGCTGATCGAAGACCGCGCCCTGCGTGATCGGCTGGGGGCGCAGGCGCGCCGATCGGTGGAAGAGCGCTATACGGACGTCGGCATCGCGAGGCAGTCGGTCGAGAGCTGGAGCCGGGCGCTCGCGCTGGGGACGACGTGATGGGGACATTGCGCATCGACGGTGATCCGCCGCGCGACTTGTCGCGCGACCACTACGACCTCGTGCGGCGCAACCTGCTCGAGCCGAAGGCGGTCTGCCACGCCCCGTTCGGCGCGCTCCACGTCGGCGGGCGGCTGCTGCCGTGCCGGCACGGCACCGCCGACCTCGGCGATCCCTCGCGCGCGTCGCTCCGCGAGGCGTTCGCCGGCGACGCCGCCGCCGCGCTGCGCGAGCGCTTCCGCCGCTACGAGGTGCGTCGCGACGAGTGCGGCCGCTGCGTCCACCACTGGGAGGATCGCTGCGCCACCGACAGCCCGGCGATCCGCGAGTTCGACCGCGAGCTGCCGCCGGTCAACGGCGTGCCGCCGCGGCTCGTGTCGCTGTCGCTCGACCTGCGCACGGCGCTGCCGGAAGCGCGACTCGCCGAGGCGCGGGCGCTGCTGCCGGAGCTCGAGCGGGTCACGCTGCTCTGCGACACGCTGGCGCCCGACTCGCGGGCGGCGCGGTTCGCCGCCGCGGTGGACGACCTGCGCCGCGATCCGCGCCCGCAGCTCAAGCTGATCGCGCTCGGCTTCGTGCCGGCCGTGACCGAGGTGCCGCCGGCCGCCGTGACGGTCGAGGTCGAGCTGCCGATCGCCCCGCTCGACGCGGCGGTGCGCGAGCGTCTCGCCGACCTCGCCGACGAGCTGGCCGAGCGGCGGGCGACGCTGGTCGTGCGCGGCGCGCTCGGTCGTTCGAACTGGGCCGCGCTGCGGCAGTTCTTCGTCGACGTTCGCGGCTGCGAAGCGGCGGTCGCGGTCGAGCCGCTGCCGAAGGACCACCCGGATTCGCTGGCGGCGCTGGACGGCGACCTGCTGGCGGTGATCCACGGCATCTGCTGGCGGTTCGGCGCCGAGACCGCCGTCGCGGGTGACGAGCGCAAGGGCGGCGCCGAGCTGCGCGCGCTGCTGCACCGCCTGCGTGAGTGGCAGCGCGCCGCGGCCGACCGCAGCGGCGCCGGCGCCGCACTGCCGTTCCCGTCGCTCGACCATCCGCTGCTGGCGGACGAGGCGGTCATGCGCCGCGTCCTCGAGGACCTGCTGCGTGCATGGCACCATCCGCAGGTCGGCGACTGGTTCGCGGCGCTCGCGGGCGAGCCGCGTTTCGCCGCGGCCGCACCCTCGCGACTGTCGCTGCGGCTGGTCGCGCTCTGGCGGCGCGTCGTCTTCGACCGCCCGGAACTCGACCCGCTGCTCGCCGCGATCTGGCGGGACGCGCGCACGGCGGCCGAACGGGTCGCCGCCGACCGCGAGACGCTGCGCGGCTCCCCGCTCGCCGACTGGCACGACGGCTGGGTGCGCACGCTCTGTCTCGAGACGCGACCGCGCGGCGGCGCTCCGTTCGCGCCGGCGAAGCCGCGGCGGGCGAAGACCGGGCGCGCCGACGTCACCGTGATCATCCCCTCGTTCAACCACGAGCGCTTCGTCGGCCAGGCGATCGACAGCGCACTGGCCCAGGCCGGGCCGCGCATGCGCGTTTTGGTGGTGGACGACGCCTCGACCGACTCCACCGTCGCCGTCGCGAAGCTGCGCAGCGACCGCCGCCTCGTGGTCCGGCGCAACCCGCGCAACCTCGGACTCGGCGAGAGCCTGCACCGCGCGCTCGGCCAGGTGCGCACGCCATACGTGGCGATCCTCAATTCGGACGACGTCTTCCATCCGCGCCGGATCGAGCGGCTGCTGCGCGAGCTGAAGCGCCGTCCGCGCGGCGCCGTGGCCGCTTCGCTGGTGGTGCCGGTCGACGCCGAGGGCCACCAGCTGACCGGCGCCGACACGTCGCCGCTGTTCGACGGCCGCAAGATCCACGACTGGATCCACTGGTTCGAGTCGGCGGGCGCGCCGCCGCCGGCCGACGGCGACCTCCTCGGCAGCCTGTTCCAGCGCAACTGGCTGGTGAGCTCGAGCAACCTGCTCTGCCGCCGCGACTGGTTGCTGCGCCACGCGCGCGAGTGGCGGGACCTCGAGTACTGCGTCGACTGGCAGGTCTTCCTCGCCGCCGCCGCGCGCAACGAGCTGCGCGTCGTGCGCGAGCCGCTGCTCGGCTACCGGCTGCACGTCGCCAACACGGTCTGGTTCGACGAACATCGCGCGTGGCGCTTCTACGTCGAGTCGCACCGCGTGGTCGCGCGCGCGCTCGAGGCGCGTTTGAAGGGCGATCGGCACGGCGCGCGCGGCCGCTTCGATGCGCTGCTCCAGCTGGTCGCGCGTCACGTCGCCGGCAACCGCGACCTCGACTGGGCCGGCATCTGGCTCGGATTGCTGCTCGAACGGCTGCGCATCCCTTCCAGCGCACTGCGCCACGGCGGCAGCGCGGAGCTGCTGCGCACGCTCGACGCGGCCCGCAAGACGCGGCTCCATGCAGCCGACGTCGCCGCCGCGATCGGCGACGATCTCGTCGGGGCGCTGCGCGACCGCGGCGAGGCGGCGTGGCTGCGCGGCGAACGGCAGCGCGGCGAGGCGCTGGCGGGCGAGGTGCAGGACCTGCGCAGCCAGCTGGTGGCAGCGCTCGGCGATCGGCGCAACTTCGAGCGGCTGTGGCACCAGACGGAGCGGGAGCGGGACGTCGAGATCGCCGGCGCTTCCGAACTGCAGCGCCGCATCGGCTCCCTCGACCAGGCGGTCGACAGCGCCCGCTCGGAGGCCGAGTTCCGCAGCGAGATGCTGGCCCAGCGCGAGCGGGAAGCGCAGGATCGCAACGACGAGATCGATCAGCTGCGGCGGATGCGCGGCGACCTGACCTCGTCGCTGGAGACGCTGCGACAGGAGCACGAGCGCGTCCGCATCGACGTCGAGGAGGCGATGCAGCTGCTCGGCAGCGACCAGCCGCAGGCGCAGGGCTCGCTCACCGACGCCCTGGCGGCGATGGAGCGCGGCGATGCCGCGGTCCGCGGCGAGCTGGCGCAGGCGCTGTTGCGCGTGCAGGCCGAGCGGGCGCGCGTCGAGTCGGGATTGTCGGAGACGATCGAGCGCACGCTGCGCGACCGCGACGAGTCGCGCCTTGCGGCCGACCGCGAACGCGAGATCCTCGCGGGCGCGCTCGATCGGCTGCATGAGCGGGTGGCCGATCTCGAGTCGGCGCTGGCCCGTGCGCGCACGCAGGTGCGGGAAGTGCGCCGCGACGTCGAAGCCGAGCGCGCGCGCGCGCAGGCGGAAATGGTCGCGACACGTGCGCAGACGCAGGCGGAACTGGCTGCGACGCGCACGCAGGCGCAGGCGGACCTCGAATCGATGCGCGCAGAAGCGCAGGCAAGGCTGCTCGAGGAGCGCGCGCAGTCGGAGGCGCAGTTCGCCGCTGCGCGCGGCGAACTGGCGCAGGCGTTGACCCGGGAACGGGCGGCGGCCGAGGAGCGGTTCGCGGCGCTGCTCGCCCGCACGGCGCTGGAGCGCTCGGAGTTGGAGCAGGCGGCGCAGCGAGCGCGTGCGGCGGAGGAGGCCGTGCTGCGCGCCGAGCGCGACGCCCTCGCCCGCCGGGCCGGCGAGGAGCTTGCGGCGAGCCGCGCCGACGCCGCCGCCTGCCGCGCGCGCCTCGAGCAGGAAGCGGAGGCCGCGCTCGCGCAAGAGCGCTTCGACGCCGAAGCGCGGATTGCCGCGGCGCGACGCGAGGCCGAGGCGCTCGCGGAGGAGCGTGAACGCGCGGTCGCCGCCGAGATGGCCGCGCGCCTCGCCCGGCTCGAGTCCGACCTCGCCCAGCAGCGGCAGTTGGCGCAGCAGCGCACGTGGGAGCGCGACGACCTGAGGCGGCAGCCCGAGTGGCGCCTCGGCGACCTCGCCCTGAACAAGCTGCCGCTGAAGAAGCCGCTGCGATTCGTGGAACGGAAGCTCTCGAAGCAGAAGTCGGCGTGGGCGACGCGGAAGCTCGCCGCCGAGCGACGCGGCTGGCTGCGGTTGAAGCGCGCGCCGACCCAGCCGCGCGTGATGGCGACGATCTGCTGGAACTTCCCGATCTACTCGCAGACTTTCGTCTACCAGGAGCTGATGCAGCTGCTGAAGCGCGGGTTCGACCTGCGCATCGCCTACAGCAAGCTCGACCCGAAGGACCGCCTGCACGCACAGTTCGCGCCGCTGTGGCCGCTCAAGCGCACGATGCACCTCGACCGGCCGATCCACGAGGCCGACTACAAGCTGTTCAAGCGGCGTTTCCCCGATCGCGTCAAGCGACTGACCGAGCGGCTGAGCGCCGCAGCCGGCATGGACCCCGAGCGGCTCGAGGCGCACGACAACTTCCTGCAGGGCTTCACCTACGCCCGGCTCGCCGAGGCGTGGGGCGCCGACTACCTGCACAGCTACTTCTTCTACGACCGCTCGCTGATGTCGCTGATCGCCGGCGAGGTGCTCGACCTCCCGCACGGCGTGTCGTGCTACGCCGACCACGTGATGAAGGACTACGAGCTCAAGGTGGTCCCGCTGCACCTCGAGACGTGCGACGTCGTCATCGCGACGTCGCACCGGATCAAGCGCGAACTGCTCGAGATCGCGCCGGCCGCCGACCCGGCCAAGATCCTGGTCAAGCCCAACGCCGTCGACTGCACCCGTTTCCCGGTCATCCCGCGACCCGAGCCGGCCGAAGGGCAGCCGTTCCGCATCGTGGTGACCGCGCGCATCGAGCCGAAGAAGGGGCTGATCCACCTCGCCGAGGCGGTGAAGCTGCTGTGCGACCAGGGCGTGAACGTCGAGGCGCACTTCGTCGGCGACTGCGACCACGGCGTCCCGGCGTCGGAGAACTGCAAGGCAGAGCTCTGCGCGTACCTCGAGCAGAACCAGCTGTGGGGCAAGGTCCATCTCGAAGGCCGCCAGCCCGAGCAGCGGGTCCGCCACTTCCTGTCGATCGCGCACCTCTTCGTCGCGCCATTCGTCGAGACCGAGAACGGCGACAAGGACGGCATCCCGACCGCGCTGATCGAGGCGATGGCCACCGGGATCCCGTCGGTGGTCACCGACTCGGGCTCGATCCTCGAGGTGGTCGATGACCGGGTCGACGCGCGCGTCGTCCCGCAGCGCGACGCGCACTCGCTGGCAGCGGTAATCCGCGAGCTGCTCGAGGATCCGCTCGGGCGGAAGTTCATGGGCCGGAAGGCCGCGCAGAAGGCGCGCGAGAAGTTCGACGTGTCGGTCTGCGACCCGTGGTTCCACGAGCGCATCCACGCCGCGCTGGCGAAGCGGCGCAAGTCGTGACCCGCGCGGCGCGGACGGCGGGCGCGCCGTGACGCGCATCACCTTCTGCGTCCCGACCTGGAACGGTGCGCCGTTCCTCGAGCGCACGCTGGCGTCGCTGCTCGCGGTGCGCTGGCCGGCGGTCGAGATCGTCGTCGCCGACGACGCCTCCGACGACGGCACGCCCGAGCTGGCCCGCCGCGTCGCGGCCGCCGATCCGCGCGGACGGATCGCCGTCCACTCCTTCGGCGAACGGCTCGGCCTCGCCGGCAACTGGAACCGCGCGCTGCGCCTCGCGCGCGGCGAGCTGGTCTGCCTGTTCGGGCAGGACGACTTCTGCCGGCCCGAGTTCGCCGAACGGCTCGCGGCGCGCCTGCTGCGCCACGACGGCGTCGGGCTCGCCTTCGGCCGGCGCGACTTCCACGTCGCCGACGAACCGACCCGCGCCGCCATCGGCGAGTTCTTCGAGACGGGCTACCCCGCGATGATGCGGCCGTTCGAGACCCGGGCGCGCGACCTCGGCGAACTGCTCCCGCCGCGGGTGATGGTGGACGAGGCGATGCGCTTCGCGTTCGAGATCAACCTGGTCGGCGAGCCGAGCTTCGCGCTGTTCCGCCGCGATCATCCCGCCGCGCGCGCCGGCTTCGACGAGTCGTTGCGGCAGCTGATCGACTGGGAGTTCTGGACCCGCTTCTTCGCCGCCGGCCCGATCGCCCGCTGCCACGACGTGATCGGCACCTATCACGTCCACCAGCGAGGCAGTTCGCTGGCCAATCGCCACCTGTCGCGCCACTACCGCGAGTACGGGCACCTCCTCGACCTCGTGCCGCAGCGCTTCGCGGCGCTGCTGACGGCGACCGACCGCGCCACGCTCGAGGCGCGCCGGCTCGAGGTGGCCCGCCTCGCCGAGGAGCACGCCGCGCGCGAGGCGGGGCGATGAAGCGGCTCGCGCCGCTCTTGTCGGCGCTCTGCCTGATCGCGCTCGTGGTCGGGGCGTGGCGGCTGCGGGTCGGCATGACCGAGGGGTTGCCGATCTGGGACCCCGCGTCGCCGATCGGGCTGATGAAGAGCGATCCGGCGCTGCTCTTCTGGTTCAGCGAGCGGATCGCCGAGGCGGGCGGAGCGCTTCCCGACGATCTCGCGGCGTGCACCTCCGTGCAGTGGCCGGACGCCGTGGACGCGCGAGTCGAGTTCCCGCAGCTGCAGCCGTGGCTGGCGGCGGTCAGCTGGCGTGCGCTCGGCGGCACGATGCCGCTGCACGCGTGGTGCGCCACCTTCTTCTCGCTGCTGGCGGCGCTGACCCTGGTCGGCGTGCACGGTCTCGCCCGCGAACTGACCGGCAGCCGCGCGCTGGCGCTGGCGGCGACGGCGCTGGCATTCGTCCTGCCGGCCAACCTGCGCACGGCGACCCACCTGCTGCTCGGCGAGGACGTCGCGCTGCCGGCGCTGGCGTTCCACTTCTGGCTGCTGGCGCGGGCAGCGCGGGTGCGGACGGCCGCCGCCCTGGCCGTGGCCGGCGTGCCGCTGGCGATCGCGCTGGCGGCGTGGCACGCGACCGGCTTCTTCGTCGCGATCGAGGCCGGGGCGTTCCTCGCCTGGTGGCTGCGACACGGCAGGAACCCGTTCGCCGTGCGCCACGCCTGGCTGCTGCTCGTGGCGCCGATCGTCGCCGGCCTCGCCGAGCCGATGCTGCGTGGCAAGCTCGCGCTGCTGTCGCTGCCGCTGACGATCGGCTGGACGCTGCTGCTGGCGGCAGCGATCGAGCGGCGCCGGCCGCTC
>VGYY01000094.1 GCA_016872815.1 Planctomycetota bacterium | reverse complement strand
GCCGCCGGCTTGCGCACCCGCGAGCAGCGCGAGCCCGAAGACCAGCGCCGCGCTGGTCGCGGCCGCGGCGAACGGGACGCCCTCGGCGCGCAGCAGCGCGATGGCGCCGATCGTGGCGATCGGGACCGTGGCGGGAGGAACGCGGCGCATGCTCGCTCCGGGCCGTCGGTCAGGAGCCCGAAGCCCCCGCGTTCGCCGCCGCCTTCCGCGGCAGTTCGCGCACGAAGACGTTCTTGAACCAGAGCGTGTTGCCGTGGTTCTGCAGCTCGATCTGGCCGGTCGGATAGATCGGCTGGTGGCCGCGCTTCCAGACGTCGCGCTCCCACCAGTTCTCGAGCACGGTGTCGTGCACCACGAGCACGTCGTTGAGGTAGACGGTCACGCGCTCGCCGACCATCAGGATCTTGAAGCGGTTCCACTGGCCGACCGGCCGGTCGGCGACGGCGAGCGGCTTGTCCTTGTTCTCCGGCTTCTGGTTGTTGTAGAGGCCGCCCGAGCCGAGCGGATGGTCCCAGATCTGCACCTGCGGGCTGCCGCGCAGGTAGATGCCGCTGTCGCCCTTCTCGGCGATCTTCCAGTCGACCCAGAGCTCGAAGTCCGCGAAGTCCTGCGCGGTGCAGAGGCTGTCGCCCTTGCCGTCGAAGACCAGCTGGCCGTCGGTCGGATGCCAGTGCGCACGCATCTTCTCGTCGGCCGCGGCCTGCGCCGCGGCGAGCTCGGCCGGGCTCATCGCCGCGCGCGCCGGCGGCCCCTTGTCGGGCGACACCAGCCCTTTCCAGTTCGCGAGCGACTGGCCGTCGAACAGCGCGCGGAACCCCTCGGGCGCGACGTTGTCGGCGCGCGGCGTGGCGGCAACGCCGACCTCCGCGAGTTCGATCTTGCGGTACTTCACCAGGCTCTGGTGGCCGAGGAAGCCGATGCGACCGCCCTCGCGCAGGAGGCCCGGATGCTGCGCGAGCGTGGCGGGATCGCGCACGGCGTTCAGGTCGCAGTCGTTGACGACCTTCCCGTTCAGCGTCACGCGCACGCGCCGGTCGATCGCCGCGATCTCCATCGCGTTCCACTCTCCGGCCGGCTTGAGCGCGCCGCGCCTGACCGGCGACACCATGTAGACGCTGCCGCAATACTGGCCGGGCTGCAGGTTGGCGTATTGCGGCGCTGCGTCGTCGAGGATCTGCACCTCCATGCCGAGGTAGGCGGCGTCGCCCTCACGTGGCGCGCGGATGCCGACACCGTTGTTGCCGCCGGGCTCGGTCCAGAACTCGAAACGGAGGATGAAGTCGCTGTAGTCGCGCGTCGTGAACAGGTTCCCGCCGCCGTCCTTCGGCGCGACGATGCAACCGTCTTCGACGACGTAGCCGCGGCCGCCGCCGCCGACCAGCTCCCAACCGGCGAGCGACTGGCCGTCGAACAGCGGCGTGAAGCGCGGCTCGTCCGCGCGCGCATTGGGAGAGGCGGCCGTCGCGACGAGGGCGGCGGCGAGCAGGACGGACGGCAGTCGAGGCATCGAGCGCTCCATGAGGCGCCGCGCGCGACTCGAGCGCGGGCGCCGATCGGTCGGTACGTGCGGGCCGCGATTCTCGCGATGGAACCGCCCGGCGCAACGCGTCGCAGTTCGCTCCGCCGACGGCCCGCCTGCCGGCCGCTTGCCTCCGGCGGCGCGTACCGCGATGCTGCGCCGCCTTCGGGTCCACTCCTCGGGAGAAGGTCATGGTGCGTCGCCTCGTCGCTCTGCTCACCCTGGTCGCGCTGTCCGGCTGCATCTTCGTCAGCGGTCGCGGCTGGTCGCACGACGATCGCCCGGTCCGGGGCATGACCCGCGGCTGTCCGGCCTTCGCGCAGGAGTGCTGCGACGACGGCAAGGAAGAGTGCGAAGAGTCGTGCGAGAAGGCATGCGAGGAGGCATGCGACGAGGCATGCGACGAGGCATGCGAGGAGTCGTGCGAGGAGTCGTGCGAAGAGGCCTGCGAAGAGGCATGCGAAGAGGCATGCGAGGAGGCATGCGAGGAGGCATGCGAGGAGGCATGCGAGGAGTCGTGCGAAGAAGCGTGCGAAGAGGCGTGCGACGAAGGCGCCGGCGGTGAGGCCGCGGCCGCGAACGGCGACGACCTCGAGTACGCCGTGGGCGTCGCCGAGCGCAAGCTGAAGCGCGCGCACGAGGAGATGGCGCAGTCGGCCGAGGATCAGGCCGCCGCGGTCGAGCGGGCGCGCCATGAGATGGAGGATGCCCGCCGCGCGGTGCGCCACTTCGAGGGCGTCGAGAAGCCGCTCCGCCTGGCCAAGGCCGAGCTCGACCTCAAGGACTCGGTCGACTTCATGACCGCGCAGGACGAGGAGATGAAGCAGCTCGAGCTGCTCTACGAGAAGGACGAGCTCGGCGACAAGACCAAGGAGATCGTGCTCGCGCGCGGCCGCCGCCAGCACCAGCGGGCGCAGGAGCGCCTCGCCATCGCCAAGCGCGAGTTCGAGGACCTGAAGTCGTTCGCCCTCGAGCAGCAGAAGAGCAAGCTGATGCGCGAGCTCACCGAGAAGGAGCGGGCGCTGCAGAAGGCCGAGTTCACGGCGCGGACCACCGCCGAGGACAAGGAGCAGGCGATCGGCGAGGCCGAGCGCGCGCTGCAGAAGGCGCGGCGCGAGTGCGAGAAGGCCGCCGGCGGCGCGAAGTGACGCCGTGAACCGGCTCACCCTCTCCGGAGTCGCGCTCCTCACCTTCGCCGCGTGGCCCGCGCCGCGCGGCGCCGCGGGATCGGCGCGCGCCGAGGTTCCTCCGGTGCCTTCGGCGCCCGCCGTCGTCGCCGGGCACGACGAGGCCGCGGTCCTCGCCGCGATCGCGAAGGGCGTCGACTACCTCGTGCGGCACCAGGAGCGCGACGGCAGCTTCGGCGCTCCGCGCAACATCATGCTGAGCGAGACGTTCGCGACGATCCACACCTACGAGGCGTGGACCTACGCGACGACCGGGCTCGCGGCCATGGCGCTGGCCGACTGCGGTCAGGGTGACGCCGCGCGCCGGGCGCTCGACCGCGCCATCGACTGGCTGATCGCGACGCCGCTGCCGAAACGGGTCAGCGAGTGGGACTGCGACCACGTCTGGGGCGACGTCTACGGCCTGCAGGCGGTCGCCCACCTGCTGCGCCATCCCCGGCTCGAGGACGACCCGCGCAAGCCGGCGCTGGTGCGGCGCGGCAAGGAGCTGATCCGGCAGTTGTGCGAGTGGCAGGCGCCGCTCGGCGGCTGGGGCTACTACGAAGGTCCGGTCGTCGCCAAGCCGAACAGTTGGTCGACCCAGTTCACCACCGCCGTCGGGGTGATCGCCCTGCTCGATGCCAAGGCGGCCGGATTGCCGGTCGACGCCGCACACCTCGACAAGGCGGTGCGGGCGGTCGCCCACTGCCGGCTGCCGAACGGTGCCTACACCTACAGCGTCGACACGATCTCGAGCCCGGCCGGGCTCGAGTACATCAACCAGGTGAAGGGCTCGCTCGGCCGCATCCAGATCGGCAACGTCGCGCTGTTCCGCGCCGGCGAGCTCGACCGGCGCGCGGTGAAGGCGGGCCTCGACGAGTTCTTCCGCCACCACCAGTTCCTCGCGGTGGCGCGCAAGAAGCCGATCCCGCACGAGTCGTGGTACGCGGTGGCGGCCTACTTCTTCCTGTTCGGCCACTACTACGCGGCCGAGGCGATCGAGCTCCTGCCGGCGGAGCAGCGCCCGAAGTACGCGCGGGCGCTCGAGGGGAAGCTGCTCGCGATCCAGGAGGACGACGGCGCGTTCTGGGACTTCCACATCTCGACCTACACGCGCGCCTACGGGACCGCCTTCGCGGTAATGTCCCTCGCTCGCGCGAACCGGGCGACCTCGACGAGGTACGCCGCGGGCGGCTGACGACGCCGGACAGACGGGACTTGCCGGCGCCGTCGCCGCCATGACGGTGCGCGCACGGGGGTGCGGACGGGAGCGATCCCGCGGCCGCGCACTCGCCGGAGGTTCGGCTCCCGTCTGCCGAATGCCGACGAGCGGGGGGCGCCGGTGCCCGTGGGCCGGTGCGCCGATCGCGGCCGCAAGGGTGCCGCGCGTCGGGGAGCCATGGGACGCTGCGCCGCTCGCTCGCGAGCGGGTGCGAAGGGCGCGAGTGAGGGTTCCCCGATGCGGATGCTCGTCTTGGGTGCCGGTCTGCAGGGTTCGGCGGCCGCGTTCGACCTGTTGCAGAATCCCGAGGTGAAGGAGGTCCGCCTCGCCGACCTCAAGGTCGACGCGCTGCGACCGTTCCTCGACCGGTTCAAGGCCGATGCGCGCTTCCGGCCGCAGGCGCTCGACGTCAAGGACGGCGCCGCCGTCCGCCGGGCGCTCAGCGGCGTCGACGCGGCGCTCTCGGCGGTGCCCTACTACCTGAACGGCCCGCTCGCGGCGGCGGCGGCGGAGCAGGGCGTCCATTGGTGCGACCTCGGCGGCAACACCGAGATCGTCAAGCAGCAGCAGAAGCTCGCGCCACTGGCGCAGCAGAAGGGGATCACGATCGTCCCGGACTGCGGGCTCGCGCCCGGGCTGGTGAACATCCTCGCCGAGAGCGCGATCAAGCGCCTCGACAGCTGCAGCGCCTGCCGTCTGTTCGTCGGCGGCCTGCCGCAGCGGCCGGAGCCGCCGCTCAACTACCAGCTGGTCTATTCGCTCGAGGGCGTGCTCGACTACTACACGACGCCGTCGTGGGTGCTGGAGAAGGGGCAGCCGGCGACGCGCGTCGCACTGTCGGAGCGCGAGCCGATCGACCTGGCGGGCGTCGGCCGGCTCGAGGCGTTCCACACCGCCGGCGGCCTCTCGACCATGTTCGAGAAGTACCGCGGGAAGATCGCGACGCTCGAGTACAAGACGCTGCGCTATCCCGGGCACGCCGCGATCATGGAGGCGCTGCGCGAGCTCGGCTTCTTCGATCAGGCGCCGCTCGACGTGAAGGGCGTGAAGGTGGCGCCGCGCGACATGACCATCGCCACGCTCTTCCCGAAGCTGAACAAGCCGAAGAGCCCCGACCTGGTCGCGCTGCGGGTGGTCGCCGAGGGCAGCAAGGGCGGCAAGGCGGCTCGCGTCGGCTACGAGGTGGTCGACCGCATGGACGAGAAGAACGGCATCAGCGCGATGATGCGGACCACCGGCTACTCGCTGTCGATCACCGCGCAGATGCAGGCGAAGCGGGTGATCGGCCCGCCGGGCGTGTGGACGCCGGACGAGTGCGTTCCGGCCGACGCCTACCTCGGCGCGCTCCGGCAGCGCGGCATCGAGGTGCGCGAGTTCGCGTGAGCGCGAAGCGACGGCGGTTGGCCGTCCTGGCCGCGCTGACCGCGGCGTGCGGCCTGGCGCTCGGGCCGATGGCCGGGAGCCAGGCGGCGAAGCCGGCCGCGGATCCGCAGGCGGCAGCGGACGCCAAGGCGGCGGCGGCCGCGGCGAAGGCGAATGCGGCGAAGCTCGCGGCGCTCGACAAGGCGTTCAAGCCGATCAAGGACGACGCGCCGCTCGAGCCGCGGCAGCAGGCGCTGCAGGGCACGGCCGATCTCGACGACGAGAACGCGGCGAAGTCGCTGCTGCTGGCGCTGGAGCAGTTGCGGCGCGAGGCGGCGGCCATCGTGACCGAGGCCGACGAGATCGTCGCCGATCGCGAAGCGCTGCTCGAGAAACTGGCCGAGGCGCGCGGGCGGCAGCCCAAGGCCGACGAGAAGAAGAAGCTCGAGAAGTGGGAGGCGGAGCTGAAGCGCCTCGGCGAACGGCTGAAGGCGCTGCAGGAACTGGCGGAGTCGATCGCCGGCCGCATCGACCAGCTCCGCTCGCCGGCGGCGCTGACGTTCCTGCTGGCGGCCGTCGCCGAATCGCATGGCCTGCAGTGGGGATTGCGGGCGCGCCTCGCCGGGCGGGCGGTGCAGGCGGAACCGCCGCTGGTCGACGCGCTGCGGCAGATGCTCGAACGGTCGACCGTGACCGAGGAGCGCGTGATCGCGCTCGAGGCGCTGGCGGCCTGCGGGCCGGCGGCCGCGGTGCATGGCAAGTGGCTCGCCGATTTCCTGTTCAACGAGGAGCCGCGCATCGCGAACGCGGCGATCTGGACGCTGGCGGCGATCGGCTCGCGCGATGCGATCGGGCCGCTGGTCCATCGGCTGGGCGAGGAGACGGCGATCCTGCCGGGGCGGCGCGTCGCTCTGGCGCTGCGCTGGCTGACCGGCGCCGACTTCGGCGTGGACGGCCGCCTCTGGCGCTCGTGGCTCACCGCGGCCGGAGCGCCGCTGGTCGACGGCAGCGCGCCGCTCCCGCCGCGGGCCCGCAACGCCTGCTTCGACCTGCCGATCCACGCCGAGTCGATCGCGTTCGTCATCGATGCGTCGGAGGCGATGCTGCAGAAGCGGCCGGCGCCGGGCGGCGGCGAGGAGACGCGGCTCGACGCGGCAAAGCGCGAGGTGCTGGCCGCCATCGGGCGCCTGCCGCCGACCGCGCGCTACACGGTGGTCGCGTACGCGCACGAGCCGCGGGTGCAGTCGAAGTCGCTGCTGCCGGCGACACCGGAGAGCGTCGCCGCCACCGCCGAATGGGTGGGCAAGATCACCACCGTCGAGAAGACGGTCGCCGCCACCAGCGAGGCGCTGGCGTGCGTGCTGGTCGATGCCGCGGCGAACGAGCTGCCGGAGGGACGCACCAATCGCCTCGACGCGATCCTGCTGCTCACCGCCGGGATTCCGGTGACGCCCGACGGCAAGCGCGAGCCGCCCCAGGTGATGCAGCAACTGGTCGAGCTGCGCAACAAGCCGGTGCAGGCCTTGATCGAAGTCGTCGCGCTCGGCGACCCGCGCGCCGTCGCCGGCCTGGTCGAACTGGCCGACCAGAACGCCGGCCGCTTCGTCGTCCGCTGAGAGGAACTCGCGCCGCGTCGGGACGGCGGGGAAGCCAGCCGCGGGCAGGCGTCAGCGACTGTCCGCTTCCGCCGGGGCGGCCGGCGGCCCGCTCACGGTGATGAGCGTGATCTCGGGCGGGCAGAAGAGTCGCAGCGGCGGGGCGAACCCCGCCTCGCAGCCGATCCCGCGCGACACCACGAGCTGCGTCCCGGAGTGGCGGTGGAGGCCACCGGCGTCGATCGCGTCGGGCAATGGCGACAGCGTGACCAGCGGTCCGATTCCCGGGAGCACGATCTGCCCGCCGTGGGTGTGGCCGGCGATCACCAGGTCGAAGCCGGCGGGGCCGAGGCGGACGACGTGCTCCGGCTGATGGACCAGCGCGATCCGCACGGCGGCCTGCGGCGGCATGGCGAGCGCGGCGGCGAAGCGCGCCGGATCGGCAGGATCGAAGCCGGCGAGTTCGATCTGCACCGGCGTCACGTCGCGCCGTTCGGTGGCCGGCGGATGGACCAGTCGCACGGCGCCGTTGTCGAGGAGTCGCGCCGGCGTCTCGCGCACGACGTCGGCGACGCCGCCCGCCACCAGCGGGTCGACATCGCCGTTGACCGCGAAGGTCCCGAGCGGCACCGCGCTGCCGCGCAGGATCCGTCGCGCGCAGTCGAGGGCGGCGCCGTCGTCGAGGCTCTGCGCCGCCAGGTCGCCCGGCAGCACGATCAGGTCGGGGGCGAGCTCGCGGACGAACTCGATGACCCGCGCTTCGCGCGCGCCGAACCGAGGGGATTGCAGGTCGGCCAGCACGACGATGCGCAGCGGGGGCGCGCCGGCCGGCCAGTCGCTGAGCGCGACGTCGCGCCGCTCGACGACGAGGCGGTTCGGCTCCAGCAGCGCCATCTCCGCGAACAGGGCAAGTGACGCGAGCAGCCAGAGCAGCGTGCCGCCGCGCGCGGCCGCGCCGGAGTGCCCGTGCCACGCACGCCAGGCAGCGAGCGCCGGCAGCAGCAGGAGCCCGCCCCACGCGGCGGCGCCGACGCCGAGGAAGCGGATCGACCACGCCCGGCCGAACCACGCCCATGCCAGGGCGCCGAACGGCTCGTGCAGCCAGGCCGCGCACAGCAGCGCGAACAGCAGGAGCAGCGCGCCGGCGATCGGGATGGTGAGCAGCAGCGTGCGGCGCAGCGAGCGTCCGCCGCGATCGACGCGACGCGCCACCGGCGCGATCACCGCCGCCGCGAACAGCAGGTCGATCAGCTGGTAGGCGAAGTAGGCGGCGACCATGGCGGGGCCACGCTACCGGGCGGCGATCGCCCGCCGCCGGCGCGTTCCGCTGCGCGTTCGTCCGCCCCCGCGGCGAGCCGTTCGCGCAGCAACCCGACCGCCGCGTCGAGCTGCGCCGCCTGCCGGTCGTTGAGCGGCGCCAGCAGCGATGCCAGCCGCTCGACCCGCCGGCGCCGCCCCGACTGCAGCAGCCGGCTGCCGCGCGCGGTCGCCCGCACCCGCACCGCCCGACCATCGGCCGGATCGTCGCGGAGCTGCACCAGCCCGTCACGCGCCAGCCCGGCGACCAGCTTCGTCATCGTCGGCCGCGCCACCTGCTCCAGCTCGGCCAGCGCCGACATGCGCTGTTCGCCGCGGAACGCGAGGATCGAGAGCACGGAGGCGCGCGCCGGGCTCTGGCCCATCGCGCGGTCCTCCCGCCGCAGCTCGCGCAGCAGACGGATGGCGGCGGAGTGGAGCGCGTCGGCCAGCGCGCGGCGGTCGGGCCGGTCGCCGGCCGTCACGTGGCGGCGGCGCCGCGGACTTCGCTCATCAGCGCGAGCGCGTTGCCTTCGCTGTCGGTGAAGAACGCCATCCAGAGCTCGTGGTCGGGCAGGCGGGCGACCCGGGTCGGCGGCTCGCGGAAGCGGACGCCGGCGGCGGTGAGGCGGGCGTGGGCCGCCGCGAGGTCGGCGACCTGGAAGTAGAGGATCGAGCCGGGATGGTCGAACTCGGGCGACTCGGGCAGCGACAGCATCAGGCGGGTGCCGCCGCAGTCGAGGAACGCCATCTTCGGCGGCACCTCGAACAGGAGCCGCAAGCCGAGCGCATCGCGCCAGAAGGCGATGGCGCGGCGCAGGTCCTTCACGTTGATGGCGATCTGCGCGACGCGCGCCAGCGCCGTGGCGGCAGCCGGAGCGGGGGACGGTCGCGAGGCGGGAAGGGTGGCGGTCATCGACGGCTCCGGTGGCGGGAGTGCGCGAGCGGGCGCCGATATGGTTCGCACGGCTAACTAAATGACGCAAGCGGTCACCCGATGGGAGCTGCCGCGCGACGCGTCGTCCCCGCGTCGCGGCGGAACGGCGACCGCGGCGGCGCGTACCATGCGCGGCCCGCCGGGCGAGACCGGCGGAGCGGAGGAGGACGCGATGCGCGCGCAGCGGCGGTCGAGCGGGATCCTGGCGTGGAGCGTCGTGTTGCTGGCGCCGACGGCTGGAGCGGCGCGCGGCGGCGCGGGCGGCGACGCCGGCGAGTTCGTCGAGGCCGCGCCCGTTGCGACCACCGTCGCGCTCCCCGCCGCGATCACCTGGCGTGGCGTCGGGCCGAACCGCGGCGGGCGGGTCGCCGCCGTGTGCGGCCATGTCGACCAGCCGCTCACCTACTGGATGGGCGCCTGCGGCGGCGGTGTCTGGCGCACCGACGACGCCGGCGCGAATTGGCGCAACGTCTCCGACGGCCACTTCGGCGGCTCGATCGGCGCGGTGGCGGTGGCGCCCGCCGACCCCGAGACGGTCTACGTCGGCGGCGGCGAGGTGACCGTCCGCGGCAACTGGTCGCCCGGCTGGGGCGCGTGGAAGACGAGCGACGGCGGTCGCAACTGGAAGTCGATCGGATTGGCGGACAGCCAGATCATCCCGCGGATCCGGGTCGATCCGCGCGATTCCGACGTGGTCTATGCGGCGGTGCTCGGCCACCTGTGCGGCCCGAGCGAGGAGCGCGGCGTCTATCGCTCGCGCGACGGCGGCGCGAGCTGGCAGCGCGTGCTCCACGTCTCGCCCGACGCGGGCGCCTGCGACCTGTTGATCGACCCGCGCCGGCCGCGCACGCTGTGGGCGACGACCTGGCGGGTGCGCCGCACGCCGCATTCGCTGGAGAGCGGCGGCGACGGCAGCGGGCTGTGGCGCAGCGACGACGCGGGGGACACCTGGACCGAGCTGTCGCGCCGGCCGGGGCTGCCGGGCGGGACGCTCGGGATCATCGGCGTCGCGGTGTCGCCGGCGCGCCCGGGCCGGGTGTGGGCGATGGTCGAGGCCGAGGACGGCGGCCTCTTCCGCAGCGATGACGACGGCGCCAGCTGGCAGCGCGTGAACGAGGATCGCAACCTGCGCCAGCGCGCCTGGTACTACACGCGCGTCTACGCCTGTCCGCAGGACGCCGACCGCGTCTACGTCCTGAACGTCCAGAGCTGGCGCAGCGAGGATGGCGGTCGCACCTTCGCGCCGATGCCCACTCCGCATGGCGACCACCACGACCTCTGGATCGCGCCGAACGACTCGAAGCGGATGATCCAGGGCGACGACGGCGGCGCCTTCGTCAGCTTCGATGGCAGCGCCACCTATTCCTCGATCGAGAACCAGCCGACCGCGCAGCTCTATCGTGTCTCCGTCGACGACGCCTTTCCGTGGCGGATCTACGGCGCGCAGCAGGACAACTCGACGCTTCGCCTCCACCCATTCGGCGACGGCGTGACGCGTGGCGGCCGCAACTGGGAGATCACCGCCGGCGGCGAGAGCGGCTGGCTGGCGCCTGACCCGCGCGATCCGGAGATCGTCTACGGCGGCAGCTACGGCGGCTACCTCGAGCGCTACGACCACCGCCGGCGCGAGGCGCGGAACATCACGGCGTGGCCCGACAACCCGATCGGGCACGGTGCGGCGCAGATCCGCTGGCGCTTCCAGTGGAACTTCCCGCTGCTCTTCTCGCGGCACGAGCCGGGGCTGCTGTACGCGGCGGCGCAGGCGCTGTTCGCGTCGCGCGACGAGGGACAGACCTTCACGCCGATCAGCCCCGACCTCTCGCGCAACGACAACGCGCGCATGCAGCCGTCGGGCGGTCCGATCACCAAGGACAACACCGGTGTCGAGGTCTACGGGACGATCTTCGCCGTGGCCGAGGCGGTGCACGAGAAGGGCGTGATCTGGGCCGGCACCGACGACGGCCGGCTCCACGTCACGCGCGACGGCGGGGGCCACTGGAGCGACGTGACCCCGAAGCTGCTCCCCGAGTGGGCGCAGATCAACTCGATCGAGCCGCACCCGACCGAGGCGGGCGGGCTCTACGTCGCGGCGACGACCTACAAGCTGGACGACTTCCGTCCGTGGCTGTTCGCGACGCGCGACTGGGGACGCACCTGGTCGCTGCTCGGCGGCGGGATCCCCGAGGACGCGTTCACGCGGGTGATCCGCGCCGATCCCTCGCGGCCGGGGCTGCTCTTCTGCGGCACCGAGCGCGGCGCGTTCGTCTCGTTCGACGACGGCGTGCGCTGGCAGCCGTTGCAGGCGGCGCTGCCGACCGTGCCGGTCACCGATCTGCTGATCAAGGACGACACGCTGGTGGCGGCGACGCAGGGGCGCAGCTTCTGGATCCTCGACGAACTCGCGCTGTTGCGGCAGTTGCCGGCCACCGGCGATCCGGCCGCGGCGACGCTGGTCGCGCCGCCGCCGCTGCGCCGCCGCGACGAGCGCGCGCGGTTCGATGCCTGGCTGCCCGAGGCGCTGCGCTCCGGCGAGGTGGCGACGCTGGTGGTTCGCCCGGCCGCAGGCGACGCTGCGGCGCGCGGCGACCTGGTCCGCTTCTCCACCGCGCCGCAGGAGGGGGAGCGCCCGCTCACGCTGGCGGCCGGCTGGAACCGCGTCGACTGGACGCCGACCTGGCCGGATGCCAAGGGCTTCGCCGGGATGATCCTCTGGGGCGGCAACCTCTCGGGGCCGCGCGCGCTGCCGGGCCGCTACGCCGTCGAGCTCGCCGTCGGTCCGGTCGACGCGACCGCACCGCGCCGCGTGCAGCTGGCGACGACGCTCGAGATCCGCCGCGATCCGCGCCAGCCGGAGGATCCCGCCGAGCTCGAGGAGCGGTTCGAGTTCCTGCTGGCGGCGCGTGACCTGCTCTCGCGGACGCACCAGTCGATCGAGCGGCTGCGCGGGCTGCGCGGCCAGCTCGAGACGCTGGCGGGGCGGCTCGCGAAGCGGAGCGAGTGCGCCGACGTGAAGGCGCAGTGCGAGGCGCTCGCCGCGAAGCTGACCGCGATCGAGGAGGCGCTCTACCAGACCCGGCTGAGGAGCGGCCAGGACCCGCTCAACTTCCCGATCCGGCTGAACAACAAGCTGGCCGATCTCGCCTCCGCCGTGGCCGGCAACGAGCGCCGCCCGACCGCCGGCGCGCAGGCGGTCCGCGCCGAGCTGACCGCCGCGATCGAGACGGAACTCGCGGCGTTCACCGCGATCGTCGACCGCGAGCTGCCCGCGCTGAACCGCCTGGCGATGGAGCGGCAGGTGCCGGCGATCTTCGTGCAGGACTCCTGATCCGCTCGGTCCGGCTGTCGCCGCCGTGGTTCACCCGCACGTCCAGCGCTCAGCGCGCGCCGCCGGCGCTGCGCCGCGCTCGCGTCGTGGCGGGGCGCCTGCGGCATGATGGTCGCCCCATGAGCGCCGTTCCCTCCGCCGCCGCCGACCTCGCCCCCTGGCGACCGCGCGCCGATCTCCTGCTGGCCGCGCTGCTCTTCTCCACCGGCGGGGCGTTCATCAAGAGCTGCGAACTCTCGGCGCTGCAGGTGGCCGGTTGGCGCTCGCTGGTCGCGGTGCTGTTCCTGCTGCTGGTCTGGCCGGCGGCGCGCCGCGGCTTCACCGCGAGCTCGTTCCTGTTCGGCGTGCTCTACGCGACGACGATGATCGCCTACGTCGCGGCCAACAAGTACACCACCGCCGCCAACGCGATCTACCTGCAGTCGACGGCGCCGCTGTTCGTGCTGCTGCTCTCGCCGATCGTGCTGAAGGAGAAGGTGCGCCGCGTCGATCTCCTGTTCATGGTCGCGCTGGCCGGCGGCCTGCTGCTCTGCTTCGGCGATGCGATGGCGGCCGGCGGCGGCGATGGCGGCGCGCAGGCCACCGCGCCGCGGCCGTTGTTCGGCAACCTGATCGCGCTCCTCTCCGGGCTGGCGTGGGCATCGACCCTGGTCGGATTGCGCTGGTTCGGCCAGCGGGCGCGCCTCGGTCACGACGGCGCCGCCAGCTCGGTGGTGGCCGGCAACCTCATCTGCTTCGCCGCCGCCGCGCTGTTCGCTTCGCTGTATGGCGAGCCGTTCCTCCCCGATGCCGCGCTGTTCGATCTGTCGCGCGACGGTTCGGGGGCGACGTTCTCCTCGCTCGGCTTCCTCGGCGTGCTGCAGATCGGCCTCGCCTACTGCGTGCTGTCGCGCGGCATGAAATCGGTGCCGGCGGTCGAGGCGTCGCTGCTCTTGCTGCTCGAGCCGGTCCTGAACCCGCTCTGGGCGTGGCTGGTGCACGACGAACTGCCCGGCCGCTTCACCATGGCGGGCGGCGGCGTGATCCTGGCGGCGACCGTGTTCCATGCGCTGGCCAACGCGAAGAGCGCCGCCGCGCGCGCCGGGTCGCCCGCATGAGCGAGCCCGGCGCGCTGGAACTCGGCGAGCGACTGGTGGCGCAGGGGCGCTGGCTCCGCCTGCTGCTGATGCATCTCGCCGGCCGCAAGCTGCGCCAGAGCGTCGAACTCGAGGACCTGGCGCAGGAGGTCTACGTGCGCGCGGTGGCGCACCAGCATCTGGTGCCGCCCGAGGAGCCGAAGGACCTGCCGCTGCGCCGTCTGCTGGCGCGACTCGCGCGGACCACGGTGGTCGACGCGCTGCGCGCCGTGCGCGCGGCGAAGCGCGGCGCAGGGCGAACTCCGGTCCGCCTCGCGCGTTCCGACTGGAGCCACTCGGGCTTGCTCGAAAACCTCGTGGCGGGCGTCCAACCCGGCCCCGCCACGGAAGCGGCGCAATGGGACGAGCAGGCGAAACTGCTCGCGGCGTTCGAGCAGCTGCCGGGCGATCAGCGGCGCGTGCTCGGGCTGCGGCAGTTCGAGGGGCTGCCGGCGGCGGAGGCGGCGCGGCGGATGGGGCGGAGCGAGGACGCGATCCACGCCCTCTACCGGCGGGCGCTGGATGGGTGGGGGATGCTGCTGCGGGGGCCGGCCGGCGGGTGAGATCGCTCGGGGCGCTCTCCGGGCGCCGGGATTCCGCGACGGTTTCGTTCGCCGATTCCGTCTGGAACCGGCATGGAACCCACCATGCCTACCCTTCCGGAGCGAGCCATGGACCCTTCCTCCGACTCCCGCCGCGGATCGCCGTCGGCAGCCGACGCCGCCGCGGCGCGCGAGCGGCAGGCGGAATTGCTCGATCAACTCGTCGGTGAGTACGCCGATCGCGTGGCGGCCGGTCGCTGCGAGGAGCGCGCCGACCTGCTGGCGCGCGTCGCCGTCGAGGAGCGCGCCGAACTCACGCGGCTGTTCGCGCTGGTGGCGGTCGGCGCGGGCGACGGCGGTGGCGCGGCCGGCAGCG
>VGYY01000093.1 GCA_016872815.1 Planctomycetota bacterium | reverse complement strand
GCCGCCTCGGCGGTCGCTCGCTCTGCGGCGAGGCGCGCCAGCTCGGTGGACTGCGCCGCGTCGGTGAGCCGCAGCGTCGGCGGCGGCAGGGCGCCGGTCGCGTAGGGGTAGCTGCCGGCCTCGTCGATGGCGCCGAAGAAGGCGCCGAGCCGATGGAACTCGCGCGTCGGGATCGGGTCGTACTTGTGGTCGTGGCAGCGGGCGCACTCGAGCGTGAGGCCGAGGAAGGCCGTGCCGAAGGTCGCCACCCGATCGGCGATCGCCTCCTGACGGAACTCCTCGTCGATCGAGCCACCCTCGTTGGTCTGGCGGTGGAGCCGGTTGAACGCCGTTGCGATGCGGGTCGACGCGTCGGCATCCGGGAGCAGGTCGCCGGCCAGTTGCTCGGTGAGGAAGCGGTCCCACGGCAGGTCGCGCTGGAACGCCTGGATCACCCAGTCGCGCCACGGCCAGGTGTGGCACTCCCAGTCGGACTGGTAGCCGAAGGTGTCGGCGTAGCGGGCGACGTCGAGCCAGTCGGCCGCCATCCGCTCGCCGTAGTGCCGTGAGGCGAAGAGGCGGTCGAGGACGCGCTCCTCCGCGCCGGGCGCCTCGTCCGCCAGGAACGCCTGCAGTTCCGCCGGGGTGGGCGGCAGGCCGTGCAGCGCGAAGGTGGCGCGCCGCAGCCAGGTCGGGCGATCGCTCGGCGGCGCCGGCGTCAATCCGGCCGCCGCCATCCGCGCCCGCACCCACTGGTCGAGCGGATCGCGGCTGAAACCGTCGTCCCGCAGCGGCGGCAGCGGCGGTCGCTGCGGCGCGACGAAGGCCCAGTGCGTTTCGTAGCGGGCGCCCGTCTCGATCCAGCGCAGCAGCAGGTCGCGCTCGGTCGGCTGGAGCGGGCGGTGGAGCGACTCGGGCGGCATCAGCTTCCGGTCGTCGTCCGTCAGCAGCCGACGCGCCATCTCGCTCGCGGCGAGATCGCCCGGGACGATCGCCCGCCGCCCGCTCTTCAGTTCCGCGGTCGCTCCGGCGAACGTGTCGAGACGCAGCCCGCGCTTGCGGGCCGCTTCGTCGGGGCCGTGGCAGGAGAAGCAGCGGTCGGCGAGGAGCGGTCGCACATCGCGCTGGAAATCGGGTGCCGTTGCGGCTGGCGCAACCGAATCGCCGGCGAGGAGGGCGATGAGCGCGATCGTCATGGCCACGAGATGCTACACAGGTGACCGGGCTGCGGCGAGGTAGGCTCGGCGTTCCACGCGCCGTACCGGAAGCGGCGCGCCGGCTGGGTCAGCGAAGGAGCGGACGATGGCGGCATTCACGCGACGGCAGGCACTTTCCCGCGGGTTCGCGGCGGCCGGAGCCGCGGCAGGAGCGGCGCTGCTGCCGCAGCGGCTGTTCGCCCAGGAGGCGAGGTCCGCGAGCGCCGCCCCGGCGGAGCGGCCGGCCGACTTCACCATGCGCTTCGCGCCGCACTTCGGCATGTTCCACCACCACGCCGGCGACGACGCCGTGGCGCAGCTCGAGTTCATGCGCGCGCAGGGCTTCACCGCGCTCGAGGACAACGGCATGGCCGGCCGCAGCCCGGCCGAGCAGGAACGGATCGGCGCCGCGCTCGATCGGCTCGGCATGACCATGGGCGTCTTCGTGGCCAACATGAGCACCGCCTTCGGCCGCCCGACCTTCGCTTCCGGGGACGCCGCCATGCGCGAGGAGTTCCTCGAGAGCTGCCGCAACGCGGTCGACGTCGCCAAGCGGTGCGGCGCGAAGTGGATGACGGTCGTCCTCGGCGACTATGACCACCGCTTCCATCCCGAGGTGCAGACGGCGCATGCGATCGAGTCGCTGAAGCGCGCTGCGGCGATCTTCGAGCCGCACGGACTCAGCATGGTGCTCGAACCGCTGAACGAGCTGGCCGACCACCCGGGCCTCTTCCTCACCCGCTCGACCCACGCCTACCTCATCTGCAAGGCGGTGGCGAGCCCCGCGTGCAAGATCCTCTTCGACGCCTACCACCAGCAGATCACCGAGGGGAACCTCGTCCCCAACATCGAGCAGATGTGGGACGAGATCGCCTACTACCAGATCGGCGACAACCCCGGCCGCTGCGAGCCGGGCACCGGCGAGGTGAACTGGGCCTTCGTGTTCCGGCGGATCAAGGAGCGCGGCTTCACCGGCGTGCTCGGCATGGAGCACGGCAAGTCGCGCGACGGCAAGGAGGGCGAGCAGGCGTTGATCGCCGCCTACCGCGCCTGCGACCCGCGCTGAGCCGATCCGCCGCGCATCGCCGCCGCTACGATCGCCGCCCCGTTTCGCGGTGCGCCGACGCTGCGGCACCGCTCCTCGTGCCGGAATCAACGACGATGAAGCGACCCATTGCCGCGCTGGCGCTGATCGCCTGCGCCAGCGCCTGCGACACCGTCCACGAGCGGCCGGTCATCGGCCGACCGGAGGGGAGATCGATAACTGCCGCCAGGGATGCCGCCGCTGCACCGCCCGCCGACCTGATCGCTTCGCACCTCGACCCGGCGACCGACCCGGCGCACGACTTCTTCCAGTACGCCAACGGCGGCTGGATCGCCCGAAGCCCGATCCCCGCGAGCGAGTCGTCCTGGACCATCGGCCACCTGGTCAACGAGGAGCTCTACCGGATCAAGCGCGAGCTGGCGGAGCAGTCGGCGGCCGACGCCGCGGCGCCGGCGGGCAGCGACACCCGCCGGATCGGCGACTTCTGGGCCGCGGCGATCGACCCGGTGCAGGCCGAGGCGGTGGGACTCGCGCCGCTCGAGCCCTGGCTCGCGCACATCGGCGCCATCGACGGCCCGGCTGCGGCGCTCGCCGTCGCGACCGAGCTGCACGAGATCGGCGTCGCGGCGTTCTGGTCGTTCCACGTGGGGCAGGATCCGAAGCAGAGCGACGTGATCGCGGTGCAGCTTTACCAGGGCGGCCTCGGGCTGCCGGAGCGTGACTACTACTTCAACGCCGAGGCGGGCGTCGCCAAGGCGCGCACCGAGTACCCGCGTCACGTCGGACGGATGCTGGCGCTGGCCGGCCGCGACGCCGCGGCGGCCGCGGCGGCCGGCGACGCCGTGCTCGCCTTCGAGCTCGAGCTGGCGCGGGCGAGCAAGCCGCTCGAGGCGCTGCGCGACCCGCACGCCAACTACCACAAGATGCGCCTCGAGGTGCTGCGCGAGCACACCCCCCGCATCGACTGGCGCGCCATCCTCGATCACCACGGCCTCGCCGCCGCCGACAGCGTGATCGCCGGACAGCCCGAGTTCCTGCAGGCGCTCGACACTCTGCTCGCGAAGACCGACGCGGCGACGCTGCGCGATTACCTGACCTATCACCTGCTGCGCACCTACGCGCCGTTCCTGGCCGCCCCCTTCGATGACGAGCGATTCGCCTTCTTCGGCAAGGAACTACAGGGCGCCACCGAGCAGCGGCCGCGCTGGAAGCGCGTCCTCGACGCGCAGGAACGGGCGATGGGGATGGTGGTCGGCAAGCGCTTCGTGGCCGCCTGCTTCCCGGAGCGCACCAAGCAGCGCTACGTCGACATGGTCGAGGCCGTGCGCGCGGCCTATCGCGAGCGGATCGAGCGACTCGACTGGATGAGCGCCGCGACCAAGGAGAAGGCGCTGCACAAGCTGGCGACGATGAAGAAGAAGGTCGGCTACCCCGACCGCTGGAAGGACATGTCGTCGCTCGAGGTCGCGCGCGACAGTTTCTGCGCCAACATGATCCGCGCCGCCCGCTTCGACTTCGCCGATGACGTGGCCGACTTCGGCAAGCCGGTCGACCGCGACGAATGGGAGATGACGCCGCAGACCTACAACGCCTACTACAACCCGTCGAACAACGAGATCGTGCTCCCGGCAGGCATCTTCCTGATCCCGGGCCTCGCCGACGACGCTGCCGACGATGCGGTCGTCTACGGCTACGCCGGCGCCAGCACCATCGGCCACGAGATCACCCACGGCTTCGACGACCACGGGCGGCAATTCGATGCCGCCGGCAACCTCGCCGACTGGTGGACGCCCGCGGACGCCGCGCAGTTCGAGCAGCGCGCCAAGCTGATGATCGAGCAGTTCGCGGCCTACGAGCCGCTCCCCGGCCTCAGGATCAACGGCGAGGCGACCCTGGGCGAGAACCTGGCCGACCTCGGCGGCGTGCTGCTCGGGCTCGACGCGTTCAAGAAGACCGCGCAGTACCGCGAGGGCAAGTCGATCGGCGGTCTCACGCCGCTCCAGCGTTACTTCCTCGGCTATGCGCTCGGCTGGCTCGGCCATCCGCGCGAGGCGCGACTCCGCCAGCAACTGCTCTCCGACGTCCACTCGCCGTTCAAGTGGCGGGTCATCGGCCCGATGGCGAGCGTCCCCGAGTTCTACGCGGCGTTCGGCGTCGAGCCGGGCGAGGGGATGTGGCTCGCCGAGGAGAAGCGCGTCCGCATCTGGTGAGGGAACAGGGCGGCGCCGGCGAGCAGCAGCGCGAGCCAGGTCGCCGGCACCACCGGATCGAAGTGGCCGACGAACGGCACCTCGCCCAGCGCCGACGCGGCGAGTTGGGCCACCGGCAGCCCGGAGCAGAAGAGCAGCGCCGGGTCGCGCCGGACCAGCCCGATCAGCCCGGCGACGACCAGCGCGACCAGCACCCACGCGCCGCCGCCGCGGCGTGAAGCCTGCGCCCAATGCGACAGCAGCGCCACCGCGCGTGACCCCGGCTCGGCGCTCGGCGTGGAGGGCGGCAGCAGGGCGAGCGCCCGCTCCATCCGCTCCGGCGAGGCCGACCACGCTGCGCGGGTGCGCTCGCGGTGGCGCTGGTCGCTGGCGGCGTCGACACTCGAGCCGATGGTGTAGTTGAGGACGTCGGCCGGTCCGACCGCGCGGACCATCGACTGCAGGGTGAGCGTGGTGCTGTGCCAGGGATCGGCGAAGAGCGCCGACAGCGCCACCTCGCGCAGCAGATCGTCGGCGGCAGTCCCGCTCAGATACTCGTGCTGCTGCAGCAGGCGATGGAGCGCCCATCCCGCCTGCGGGACGAACAGCGACGGCATGCCGCCGGCCGCCGCGGCGCGCTCGAGTCGCTCGACCTCCGGCGTGCGCGGCAGCGAACGTTCCACGCCGGCGACCCGGCAGAAGAAGTGGATGCCGTCGCCGTCGACCAGCGTCGCCCGGCCGTAGTCGAACCGGTTCTTCGCCAGCACCAGGGCGAACGCGACCGCGAAGCCGAACGAGAACTTGAGCAGCAGCCGTCGCTCGCGCCACGGGTGCGACACGAGCAGCGCCACCAGCCCCGCCGCCACCAGCGCGATGCCGCTGCTGCGCAGCGCCATGGCGCCCGCCGCCAGCGCGCCGGCGCGCCAGCCACCGCGGCGGTCGGGATCGGTGAGCGCGCGGACGAACTCGAACGTGCTCCACGCCAGCAGGAAAGCGAACAGGCTGTCGGTCTGCGCGGATTGCGCGAACAACGACAGCGGTGCGTGCAGCGCGACGAGCAGCGCCGCGAGGAGGCCGCTCCGCGGCCGCCCGAGCCGTTCGCCGCAGCGCAGCACGAGCCAGGGGATCAGCGCGACACCGGCGTGCTGCAGCACCACGAGCCCGGTCATGCGCGCGCCGACCGGCAGCAGCAGGCACAGCAGGTCGAGCAGCAACGGATAGGCCGGGTTGACTGTCGGGAACCCGATGTTGAAGCCGGCGTGCCAGCCGTGGACGACGAAGGCGGCGGTATCGGGAAAGAACATCCGCCCGAGCGTGGTGAACTCGAGCAGCGCCGCCGCGACGGCCAGCGTTGGCGGCAGCAGTCGCCAGTGCGGCGCCAGT
Source organism: Planctomycetota bacterium (assembly GCA_016872815.1). Classification (GTDB taxonomy): domain Bacteria; phylum Planctomycetota; class B15-G4; order B15-G4; family SIAN01; genus SIAN01. The sequence continues at coordinate 8,705 of VGYY01000093.1, read as the reverse complement.
CGCCGCTCGCCGGGCGCATGCGCCGCGTGTGTCTCCGCGCCGCTCATCGCCGCGCGATCAGCGCTGCCGCGACCAGCGCCAGCACGAGGCCGACGGCGCGCGTCGGCGGCAGCGCCTCGCCGAAACAGAGCCGGCCGGCGACGACCGACAGCACCAGCGTGAACAGCGACGAGACGGGCAGCGCCACCGAAAGCTCGAGCCGCGCCAGCGCATGGAACCAGAGGGCGGTGCCGATGACGAGGAGGAGACCGCCGGCCCAGACCAGCGGCGAGCCGAACAGTGCCGCCACCTCGGCCAGCCCGAACCGCTCCGTCCGCGGCAGCCGATCGAGACCGAGCTTCGCCAGAGTCTGACCGGCGACGCACAACGCGCTCGACAGCGCCGTGACCAGCAGCGGCACGGTCATGGGGCGAACTCGCTGCCGCCCGCGACGGCGCGGGCGCGCGGCACCACCGACAGCACCAGCGGCACCTTGCCGGTCGGCCCGCGCTTCAGCCCGTCGGCGGCGACCCGCTCGAGCGTGATGCGCAGCGCCGGACCGACCAACTGCTGCGCGAAGGCGATGAACTCCCGCTCGCGCGCGGCATCGAACTCTGCGGTCGGCACCACCCGGATGCGGAGGTGGAGCGGATCGTCCTGCAGGAACTGGACGCCCGCGACGCCGGGGACCTCGTCCGGGACGACGAAGAGCGCCGTCACGCAGCGGCCATCGGGTGTGACGACCGCGTCCTCGGTGCGCCCGTGGACCGCCTTGACCAGCGGCAGCGGGATGGCGCAGCGGCAGCGCGCGCCGGCCGGAAGGAGCTCGACCAGGTCGCCGACGTCGTAGCGGAGCAGCGGCATCGACCGGTTGTGGAGGGTGGTGCCGACGATGGCATGCAGCGGCGAGCCGTCCGGCGTCCTGAATTCGGTCGGCACGAACTCGTGCAGCGCGTAGTCGCTGTTCACGTGCTGGCCGCCTGCAGGGCATTCGAAGATCGACGCCGCCTGCTCGAGCAGGCCGTAGGAGTCGAGCACGCGCGCCGCGAATGCGTGCTCGATCCGGGCGCGGCGCGCCGGCACCAGATTCTCGCCGGTCGAGAACAGCGCGGCGAGCGGCGGGACCGGCAGCTGCCGTTCGGTGGCGAGTTCGGCCAGCCAGAACAGCGGGCTCGCCAGCCCCTTGAGGAAACGGATGCGGTGGGCGCGCATCGCCGCGAGGTAGTCATGCACGTTGTCGCGGCGCAGCGCGGCGCTGTTCAGCATCAGCCGCCGCAGGTGGGGCTGCCAGTGAGCGACGCGCTCGCCCATGCCGCGGCGCAGGAAGTGCTGCGCGTTCAGCTGCGCGAAGCGCTGGCCGAGCCGGAAGCCCGCCAGTCCCCAGTGGCGCCGGTAGTAGACGAACTCGAGCACTCGCGCATGGCGATCGACGAGGAACGGGACCGGGTGGCCGGTGGTGCCGCTGGTGAACGACGGGCGCGCGCGGTGGCGCTCCGCATCGTCGGCGTGCAGCGCCGCTCCGCCGGCGCGCACCTCCTCCTTGCGCAGCAACGGCAGTCGTCGCAGGTCGGCGGCGGTACGGAGGTTCGACGGGGCGACGCCGGCCGCGGCGAACCGCTCGCGCCAGAACGGGCAGCGACCGGCGGCGGCGACCGTCTCGCAGAGCCGCGCATCGCGCCACGCCTGCCACGCCTCATGCGGTTCGTGCAGATGGCGGGTGAACGCGCGCCCGAGTCGCGCGATGGCGACCGGATGGCAGAAGTCGCGCAGGCTGAACTCGATCTCGGGCATCGCGGAAGCGGCACCTTCGCGCCGGAAGTGAGGTTCTAGCCGCAGCCGGTTGCGCCGTCGTCGGGCAATTCCGCCAGTTCTGGTTGCCCGGATTCGATGCACCCTTCGCAGGGAATTCACGGCGCAATCCAGGATCCACCGAGTCGCTCTGATGGCCGGCACCGCCGGAGATCACGAGCGCCCGATCGCGCGCTGACGCCCTGCGGGCGCTACTTTGCCGCGCCCCGATGGACGACCAGGCCGAAGCTGAACGACTGGCCGCGCTGCTCGAGCGGCTTGCCGCCGATCGCACGGCGCTCTACGACCTCGACGAGGCGGTGCGCAAGCGCGTGCTCGCGGCCTGCGGGCGCCTCTCCGATCCGGAGCAGGTCGATTGGCGGCGACTGCGCAAGTCGCTGCGCCGGAAGGACCGCGCCCTGGTGCGTCGCCAGGATCGCGCCGCGCTGGCGCAGTCGACCCTGCGCCGCACGCGCAACGAGGGCAAGGTCGACAGCGACCTGCTGCCGAAGCACGCCCTGCCGCCGAAGGATGACCGACCGGTCCCGCTGTTCCCGCCGGTGCCGGCGGCGCCAGCCGTCTCGGCGGCGACCCCGGCGCGCCTGACGACGCCGCGGAACTGCTACGTCTGCAAGGCGGCCTATTCGCAGGTCCACTTCTTCTACGACTCGATGTGCGCCAGCTGCGGCGACCTGAACTTCCGCAAGCGCGACGAGCTCTGCGACCTCACCGGCCGGGTGGCGCTGGTGACCGGCGGTCGGATCAAGATCGGTCAGGAGATCGTCCGCAAGCTGCTGCGCTGCGGCGCGACCGTGATCGTCACGACGCGTTTCGCGGTCGACGCCGCCCGGCGCTACGCCGAGCTGCCCGACTTCGCCCGCTTCGCCGATCGGCTGCGGGTGTACGGGCTCGACCTGCGCCACACGCCCTCCGTCGAGCAGTTCTGCTCGCACCTGCTGGCGACGCTGCCGCGGCTCGACTTCCTGCTGAACAACGCCTGCCAGACGGTGCGCCGGCCGCCGGCCTACTACGCCCACATGCTGGAAGCGGAGCGGCAGGGGCTCCCGGCGCTCGCGGCCGGGCAGCGGTTGCTGCTGACCGGCGCGGCCAGCCTCGGAGCCGGCGACCGCGCGGAAGCGGCGCGCGACCCGGCGCAGCCCGCGTCGGCGCTGGCCGGTCTCCCCGACATCGGCGCCGCCGCGGCCCACTCGCAGCTCGCATGGCACGACGACGATCGCCATCCGCCGCACGAGCTCTTCCCGGAGCACGCCTACGACGTCGATCGCCAGCAGATCGACCTGCGCAAGGTGAACAGCTGGCGGCTGCGCCTCCATGAGGTGGCGACTCCCGAGCTGCTCGAAGTGCAGCTGGTGAACGCGATCGCGCCCTATGTCCTGAACGCGCGGCTGCGGCCGTTGATGGAGCGGGTCACGACCCCCGACAAGCACATCGTCAACGTCTCGGCGATGGAGGGGCAGTTCGGGCGCGGCACCAAGACCGATCGCCATCCCCACACCAACATGGCCAAGGCGGCGCTCAACATGATGACGCGCACGTCGGCGCAGGATTTCCGCCGGGTCGGGATCCACATGAACAGCGTCGACACCGGCTGGGTCACCGATGAGGACCCGGCCGAGGTGGCGCTGCGCAAGGAGCGCGAGGGGTTCGAGCCGCCGCTCGACGCGGTGGATGGCGCGGCCCGCGTCTGCGACCCGATCATCGCCGGCTTCCTCACCGGGCAGCACGTGAGCGGGCTCTTCCTCAAGGACTACGCGCCGACGGTCTGGTAGCCGGCCGGCGCTGTACGATCCCGCGCCGCGCGCGAGTGCGACCCTGCTGCGAGGCCCTCTTCATGCCGACTCGTCCCGTCCCGAATCGCCGCCGCGCCGGCGGTGAACGCCGTCCGGCGGCGAAGAAGTCCCAGCTGCCGCTCATCGCCGGGATCGGCGGAGCGGTGGTGGTGATCGTGGTCGCGGCGATCGCGTTGGGCGGGGGCGATGGCGGAGGCGGTGGGGCGGGCGCCGGCACCACGGCGCCCGGCGGCGGCGGCGCTGCGGCCGTGAACCCGACGCCGGCGGCGATCGAGACGGCGACGCCGGTCGCCGCCAAGCCGATCGAGCCGCCGAAGGTGGTCGAGCCGCCGCTGCCGAATGCGGCGGCCCTCAAGAAGAAGATCAAGACCGCGGCCAGCGCGACCGAGGCGGCGGCGCTCGCGCGTGACGCCGACCGGCTGAAGGACGCGCAGCTGTCGGAGGAGTGCTGGACGCGCGTGTTCGAGCTCGATTCCGACCACGCCGAGGCGAGGAAGAAGCTCGACGTCCGCCAGCTGGTGCCGAGCGACGACCTGCCGGGATTCGCCGCGCTGGCCGCGACGCCGATGCAGCTTCACCTGAAGGAGTTCTACGACGCGGCGCGCGACGAGCTGCCGCGCGCCGGTCGCGCCGAGATCGTGAAGCGCTGGGAGGAGGCGCGGACCGCGCTCGAGGCGCGCGCGGCCAAGGCGAAGGACAATCCCTACTACCGCGCAGTCGACCTGCTGCGGAACGAGCTCCAGAGCTCGGACTTCTTCGCGGCGCTCCAGTACGAGATGGTGGAGAGCTGCCCGCCGTATGCGCTGCTGGTCGAGGTGGGGGGGACGCCGGAAGAGCGCGCGGCGCGCAGGAATGCGGTCGAGGATGGCTACACGCCCTACCTGCGGGCGTACGACGCGCGCATCCGCAGCTACCTCTTCCCGTTGTCGCCCAACCCGCCGAAGCAGGATCCGCTGCTGCCGGTCTTCATCTTCCTCAACGAGGAGCGCTACCGCGACTACCAGGAGGCGGAGCTCGGCAGTCGCGGCAAGGGCTCGACGCGCGCCCACTACGAGCCGGGAAAGAAGAAGAGCTTCACCTGGACGACGGTGGTGAAGCCGGGGCTCGGCGCGTTCGAGGAGAGCGTGCAGGTGCTGCTGCACGAGCTGACCCATGCGTGGGTCGACCAGCTGGCGTCGAGCGACGGCGGCGACAGCCGCTCGATCCGGACGCTGAAGACCCACTGGTTCAGCGAGGGCATCGCCGAATACATGCGGTTCCAGTTCCGCGAGAAGATCGGCGGCGACATCAGCTACCGCTACCAGCCGTGGCGCTCGTCGCGACTCGGCGAGACCGGTCGCAGCGCCAAGCTCAGGCTCGGGCTCAAGGCGGCGATCGAACTGCCGCCGCACGGGCTCGATGCGGCGGCCGCGCGGATGACGATCGACACGCCGCCGGCGCAGCGCGAGGGGGTGATGGGGACGATCACCTCGGGCTTCTACGCGGACATGAGCAACTTCATCCTCTGGCTCAACTTCCCCGCGCCGCACGGCGCCGGCATGCCCGAGCAATTCCGCCAGTACGCCAGGGCCGAGATGAGCGGCGAGGGCGGCGATGCGACGTTCCGGCGCATCTTCCCCGGCCTGCTCGAGCAGGGCGAAGCGCTCGATCAGAAGGTCGACGCATTCGTCCTCGCGATCGCCAGCGGCAAGATGAACCCCTACAAGGAACTGGCCAACGCCGGGATCAAGGAGTTCTGATCGCCGCGACTGCGGATGTCGCGAATCTGACGGGACGATGTCAGCGCGACGACGGCGAGTGCCGCCGCGCGTCGCCGCGCGCAGGTCCGCGACCGCTATCTTCCGTCCGTCTTCGTCCGCGGCTGACCGCGTGCGTCGAGCCGGCGGGGGACCCTGCGGAGGACTCGCGATGGCTGCCACCGTTCCGGCGTCCCTGGCGTTCACCTGGATTGCGCTCTCCGCGACGGCGACGATCGCTGCGGAGCCGTGGTCGATCGCGGCAGCCGCCGCGACGCCGACCGTCGTCCGCGAGGAGTGCGCGAGCTGCAATGCCACCGCTCTCTGCGCCGCCCACCAGAAAGCCGAGGTCGCGGCCATCAGTGAACTCGCCGCCGCCCTCAAGTCGAAGGACCCGTTCGCGCGCAAGGGCGCCGTGACGAAGCTGGCGGAGCTCGACCACGCGCGCCCGGTCGGTCCGTCGGCGGAAGTGGCGAAACTGGTCGCCGGCACGCTCGACGACGACGTCCAGCACGTGCGCGTCGAATCGGTGAAGGCGCTGGCGGCGCGGATGCATCCGGACGTCGCCGTTCCGGCGCTGACCGGGGCGCTCGGCGCCACGATGAAGGAGCTGGCGAAGATGCCGTTCGGCCGCGCCGACTGGGACGGCATCGCAGGCGGCGGCGCCGGCGGCGGCCCGACGGAGCCCGAGGACCCGAAAGCGCTCGAGCGCCGCAAGAAGCGCGAGGAGCTGCACGCGCTGCTCGCAGAGCAGGTCGCGGCGATCCGGACGTTGCCCGATGACCGCAGCGTCACGGCGCTGGTCGAACTGCTGCCGCAGCTCACCCGCTGGCACGGCGCCCTGCTCGACGCGACCGCTCAGGGGCTGATCGACTTCAAGGCGCGCAAGGGGCTCGATGCAGTGGTGGCGCGGATCAAGAGTTCGCCGGTCGGCGACACCGGCAGCCGGTGGGGCGGCCCGGACAAGACCGGCGCCACCCTGCGCGACCTCCTCGCGCGCGGCCTTGCCGAGACCGCCAGCGAACCGGTCCCCGAATGGAGCGACGAGGAGCACCCCGACTGGGACCGCTGGTTCGCGCGGAACCAGAAGCACTTCAAGGCGAAGCTCGGCAAGTACGGCCTCGAGCAGATGAAGGCCGCTACTGGAGCGTCACCGTCAGCAGGTTCGTGATCGCGCCGGCCTTCGGCTTGTAGACGTCGACCACCAGCGCCTGCACGTAGCCGGTGAAACCGATCAGCGTCGGATCGGCCGGGAGGTCGATGGCGACGGTGCGCGCACCGTTCGCCCCGATCGGACCGATGTCGAGCAGCACCGCGCTGGCGAAGTCGATGCCGAACGTCCCGAATGGCGGGAAGGGCAGCGTGCCGGTGCCGGCGCTGGCCCACAGCCAGGCATCCGAGCCCTGCCGGCCGGTGGTGTCGAACTCGATCGTGGTGCCGATCTGGGGCTCGCCGCGCTGGACCAGGGTGTAGGGCGGGATGCCCCAGAGCTCGAGTTCGACGACGTCCCACTCGAGGTCGTAGCTGTCGTCGGCGCCGCCGTTCTGCAGCCCGACGGCGCGCACCGACAGGTTGGCGAGGTCGCCCCACGCGAGCGACGGCCGGCCGTCGATCTCGGCACCGTCGGTCAGCAATGCGCTGACGTCGCGCCAGAAGCCCTGATCGCGTCCGGCCAGCACCGGCACGCCGTTCCCGGCGCCGCCGACGATCGGCACGATCGTGTTCCACGTCGACGAGGTCGCGCCCGGAGCCGCGAACGCGCCATCGATCGCCGCCTCGAAGCGGTAGTCGTCGTCGGTCGACGGGTTCACCGTCCGGTAACGCACCTTGGCCACCACCTGCGCCAGCATCCCGTCCGGTGTCGCGTCGAACCCGGAGAGGCGCACCTCGCGATTGCCGGCAGGGATCACCGCCCCGACGTCATCCTCGACCAGCGCGTCGGCCAGCGCGCTCGCGCCACCGCCGACGTCGGTGGCGACCGTGGCGAACCGGCTGCCGATCCGCTGCAGGAAGCCGAAGTGGCGCGTCTCCGCGCCGGCGCCGGCGGTCACGCCGCCAAGCCCCTGCCACACCTTCTCCTCGTGCAGGTCGTACCCGCGCTTCTTCGGGTGGATGGCGTCGAGCCCGAAGAACTGGCAGATCAGGTCATCCTCGCCGAGCCGCGTGCCGGTGGCCGGATCCTCATGCTCGTAGTCGGGCCAGACCTCGGCGATGGCCACGCGGCGGCGCTGCCCCCACGCGACGTCGCGCAGCACCTGGTTCCAGATCACTCCCCATTCGTTGTGGAAGCCGTCGCCGCCGCCCTCGTTGTCGTAGACGGTGTTCAGGATCACGTCGCAGTCGGGCAGCTCGGTCAACAGCGTCGACAGCAGCTCCTGCAGGTTCTGCCGCGCGGCCACGAGGTTCGCCGCGGTCTGCGCGTGGTTGCCGTCGTCGGCGAGGAAGTCGTTGCCGCCGATCGAGATCGTGACCAGTTGCGGCGCCAGCGCGATGGCGGCGAAGATGGTGCCGCTGTTCGCCGGATCGAGCAGATCGCGGGTCTCGTAGCCGAGCACCGCCTGCTTCGAGATCGTGGAGGTTCCGGCGCGATCGAGCTTGTCGGTCGTCAGCGGCCGCACATAGTCGTTCTTGCCGCCGGTCGAATCGCACAGATTGAAGCCGTACGCGATCGAGTCGCCGAGCGCGACGTGCAGCAGCGGTGCGCCCGGCGCCGATGCGCGCAGGTTCGCCACCAGGAAGTCGGCGAGCCCGGGCCGGCGGCGTCCCTGCGGCCAGTCGGGGATCGGGTCGGCGTCGGCGCCGAGGTCCTGGAACGAGAGGCGCCAGTCGATGCCAGGCACCGCGTCCAGCACGTACTTGAGGCCGTTGCTGACGGCGAACGAGTAGTCGCCGGCGGCACCGGTCAGCACGGTCCGGTCGTAGAGCCCGTCCTCGCCGTAGAGCGTGACCGCGACGTTGGCCAGCCACGGCTCGCCGGCGTCGCGCACGCCGTCGCGATCGAGGTCGTGGAAGAGGGTGCCCTCGACCGTCTGCGCCGCGGCCGGAGCCGACGGCACGAGCGCGGTCAGCGTGGCGCAGGCCCACGCGCGGGCGGGATGGCGGCGGCGGGCGACGACAACGGGGCGGTCCATGCGGCTTCCTTCAGCGTGGGCGGCGGACGGGTCAGCCCCCGAGCGCCCCACGCAGCTCGGCGACCGGCGCGAAATCGGGCTCGTCGGCGGTGCGTGAATAGTAGTGCAGCCACGCCTGACGCGCTGCCCCTCGCCGGCCGTTGAAGTAGCCGGGCAGGAAGCTCGTCCGCTGGAGCGCGTGGAAGTACTTCCAGTCGTGCGACTCGCGGCCCTTCGCGAGCAGCCGCGCGCGACCGGCCCGCCAGTAGTCGGGCGCGCCG
>VGYY01000092.1 GCA_016872815.1 Planctomycetota bacterium | reverse complement strand
GTGGCGCGCCGCGGCGATCGCGCGGTCGCGTGCGACCTGCTCGCGCCGGGCGCCGTCGAGGCGCTGGTCGCCGCGCACGAGCCGCAGGCGATCGTCCACCTCGCTGCGCTGGCGGCGCTGCCCGCCTGCGAGCGCGACCCCGCGCTGGCGCAGCGGATCAACGTCGACGCGACCCAGCGGCTGGCGCGCTGCGCCGCGCGCGCCGGCGCCCACTTCGTCCTGTTCTCGACCGATCAGGTGTTCGCCGGCGATCGCGACTGGAGCGACCGCGAGCGACCTGGGTACGTCGAATCCGACGCGCCGCGTCCGCTGCACGCCTACGGTCGCAGCAAGGTCGCTGCCGAAGCGGCGGTGCTGGCGAGCGGCGCCGAGGCGCTGGTGCTGCGCACGGCGCTCGTCCTGGCGCCGTCTGCGGCTGGCACCAGCGGCGCGCTCGATTTCGTGCGCGCCGCGCCGGCCGGCGCGCCGATCCGCCTCTTCACCGACGAATGGCGCACGCCGATCGTCGTGACGGAGCTCGCCGAGTGGCTCGATGCCGCACTGGCGCGCCGGATGACCGGCACGCTGCACGCGGCGGGGGCGGAGCGGGTCGATCGCCTGACGCTGGGGCGCGCGATCGACGCGGCGTTCCCCCTGCCGGCACCGACGCCGCCCCGCCTGCTCGTGGCGGCGTCCCAATCCGAGCTCTGCGGGGCGCGGCCACGGGACGTGGCGCTCGCCAGCACGCGCCGCGCGGAGGCGGGGCTGCCACTCCCTGCTCCGCTGAGCCAGGCGCTCGTCCGCCTGCGCGAGTGGCTGGCGTCCCGGCCGGCCTGAGCCACAGCGAGCGCGCCGCCCCCGCGCGCTCGGGATCGCCGCGGACGCGTGACCGGAGTTCGCCGCGTTGACGCCCTCTCGGGACGACGCGATCATCCGCTGCGTCTCGCGTCCTCGGGGGAGGGCTCGTCATGCGCGCTGTGATGATCGTCGTGCCGGGCCTCGCCGAGCAGCCGCTCGCCGCTCTCGGCGGCAGGACGCCGCTCGATACCGCCGTCCATCCGGCACTGGATGCGCTGGCGACGCGCGGGCGGCTCGGGACGGTCGACCTGGCGGCGCCGGGAGCTTCGCCGGGCGCCGTGACCGGCCTGCCGGCGCTGCTCGGGTTCGATGCCGCGTTGCTCGACCTGAAGCGCGGGCCGCTCGAGGCGATCGGGCTCGGCGTGGCCCTCGGGCCGGACGATCTGGCGCTGCGGCTCAACTTCGTCTCGACCTGCGAGGGGACGCTCGCCGACACGCGCGCCGGCCACGTGAGCGATCGCGAGGCGGCGCTGCTGCTCGAGACGCTGCGGGCGCCCGACGTGCTGCCGGCGGGCTGGCAACTGGTCGCCGGCGCGGGGTACCGCCATCTGCTGGTGATCCCCGGCGGTGCGGCGCTCGACCTGCATACGGTGCCACCGCATGCGGTGCTCGGGCAGCCGCTCGCGGCGCACCTGCCGAGCGGGCGCGATTCGATGCCGCTGCGCGGGTTCCTCGAGTCGGCGTTCGCGCGGCTGCGCGCGCACGAGGTGAACCGCGTGCGCCTCGACCTCGGCGAGAACCCGGCCGACGCCGTCTGGGCGTGGGGCGAAGGGACGCGGCAGGAACTGCCGGCGCTCTGCCCGCAGTTCGCCGGCGGGATGGCGGTGGTGGCAGCGGCGCCACTGGTGCGCGGGCTCGCGCTGCAGGCGGGGTTGCCGGCGCCGCGGCTGCTCGGCGCGACCGCCGACGAGCGCTCCGACCTCGCCGCCAAGGCTGCTGCCGCGCGCGCGCTGCTGGCGATGCACCCGTGGGTGGTGGTGCACGCCGCCGCGGTCAACGAGGCGTCCCGTTCCGGCGACGCGAAGCGCAAGGTGGCGCAGATCGAGCGAGTCGACCGCGAGCTGGTCGGGCCGCTGCTCGAGTGGCAGCAGGAGCAGCCGGCGGAGCGCCGGCTGGCCGTCGTCTCCGACCATTCGACCTCGGTCGAGACGCGCGGCCGCGGCGACGGGCCGGTCCCGTTTGCGCTCCACGGCGCCGGGATCGACGGCGTGCGCGAGCGCCGCTTCACCGAGGACGCCGCGCGCGCCGCCGACCTCCAGTTCGAGCGCGCCACCGCGCTGCTCGACTGGTTCACCCGCCCGTCGAGCCGCGCCGCCCACGCCTGAACCACCGATCCGGAACAACCGTTCCTGGATCAGTTGTTCCGGTTCGGCGCCGGCGCGTCCGCCGCCGCGGTTCCGGCTGCGTCCACCGTTTCGCCGCCCGCGCGGATAGCTTCCTGCCCCTTCGTTTCCGGCAGCTCCGGCAGGATTCGCCATGGCCTTCGAGATCCCGAACCGCTTCACGCCCGAGGAGGCGGAGCAGCGGCTCTTCGCGCGCTGGGAGAGTTCCGGCGCCTTCAAGCCCGACGAGCGCGCCGCCAACGGCCGCTTCGTCGTGATGATCCCGCCGCCGAACGTCACCGGCAGCCTGCACATGGGCCACGCGCTCAACAACACCGTGCAGGACGCGATGGTCCGCTTCCACCGCAAGGACGGCAAGGAGGCGCTCTGGGTCCCCGGCACCGACCACGCCGGTATCGCCACGCAAGCGGTCGTCGAGAAGAAGCTCTTCAAGGAGCGGAACGTCACCCGCGAGCAGCTCGGCCGGGACAAGTTCCTGGCCGAGGTGTGGGCGTGGAAGGAGCAATACGGCAATCGCATCGTCGAGCAGCTGCGCCGCATGGGCTGCAGCGCCGACTACTCGCGCCTCAAGTTCACCATGGACGAGGACCTCTCGGCCGCCGTGCGCGAGAGTTTCTGCCGCCTGTTCGAGCAGGGGCTGATCTACCGCGGCCCGCGCCTGGTCAACTGGGATTGCGTGCTGCAGACCGCCGTCGGCGACGACGAGATCAACCATGAGACGCGCAAGGGGAAGCTCTGGCACCTGCGCTACCCGGTCGAGGGCGCGCCGGGCGAGTTCATCGTGGTGGCGACCACGCGTCCCGAGACGATGCTCGGCGACACCGCCGTCGTCGTCCACCCCGACGAGCCGCGCTGGAAGCACCTGATCGGCAAGCGGGTGGTCCTGCCGCTGATGGAGCGCGCGATCCCGGTGCTGGCCGACGACACCGTCGAGCTCGGCTTCGGGACCGGCGCGGTGAAGGTCACGCCGGGCCACGATCCGAACGACTACGCCCGCGGCCAGCGCTTCAAGCTGCCGATCGTCTCGGTCTTCACCGACACCGGCCGCATCAACGAGCACGGCGGTCGCTACCAGGGGCTCTCGCGCGAGGAGGCGCGGAAGCGGATCGTCGCCGACCTCGAGGCCGCGGGGCTGCTCGAGAAGACGGTCGACCACGAGCTCTCGGTCGCGCTCTCCGACCGCTCCGGCTCGGTCATCGAGCCGCGCATCAGCGAGCAGTGGTTCGTGCAGATGGAGCCGCTCGCCAAGCCCGCCATCGCCGCGGTGAAGAGCGGCGCGTTGAAGTTCGTGCCGGAGCGCTGGAGCAAGGTCTATCTCGACTGGCTCGAGAACGTCCGCGACTGGTGCATCAGTCGCCAGCTCTGGTGGGGGCACCGCATCCCGGTCTGGTACGACGCCGACGGGACGCCGGTCGCGTCGCGCACCGACCTGAAGCTTGGCGACCCGCACCCGCAGAGCGGCAAGCCGATCGTCCGCCAGGATCCCGACGTGCTCGACACCTGGGCGTCGAGCTGGCTCTGGCCGATCGCGACGCTCGGCTGGCCGCAGACCGAGGGCGGCAAGCCGGCGCGCGACCTCGCGCGCTACTACCCGACGCAGTTCCTCTCGACCGCGCGCGAGATCATCTACCTCTGGGTCGCGCGCATGGTGATGGCCGGCTACGCCTTCGCCGACCACCTGCCGTTCGAGCAGCGGGTCCCGTTCTCGACCTGCTACATCAACGCCACCGTGCTCGACGCGCAGGGCCGGCGGATGAGCAAGTCGCTCGGCAACGGCATCGACCCGATCGACATGATCGAGAAGTACGGCGCCGACGCCATGCGCGTGTCGCTGATGCTGCTCACCGTCGAGGGCCAGGACATCCGCTTCAGCGAGCAGCGCGTCGAGGAGGCGCGCAACTTCGTCAACAAGTTCTGGAACGCGACACGCTTCGTGCTGCAGAAGGTCGCGCGGGACGACGTGCAGGGGGTCGATCTAGCCGGAGCCGCGCGCCTCGAGGACCGCTGGCTCCTCGCCCGCCTGCGCGAGACGGTCGAGACCGTGACCGCCGCGCTTCCCGCCTGCCGCTTCCACGAGGCGAGCCACGCCCTGCGCCGCTTCACCTGGAACGACTTCTGCGACTGGTACGTCGAGATCGCCAAGGTCCGCCTCGATCCGGCCGAGCCGGCCGAATCGCGCCGCATGGCCAGCGCGATCGCGGTGAAGGTGATCGAGACGCTCTGCCACCTGCTCCACCCGCTGGCGCCATTCGTCACCGAGGCGCTGTGGGGTCACCTCAAGGCCGCCGGCTTCGTCCCGGCCAGCGCGAAGGAGCTGATCTCGGCGCCGTGGCCGAAGGCGAGCGACCTGCCGGCCCGCACGGCGGCGATCGACGAGGCCGCCGCCGCGATGGCCGGCCTGCAGGAGATCACCGGCGCGTTGCGGAAGCTGCGTGCCGACAACAAGGTGGCCGAGCACGCCACGGTGCCGGCCCACGTGAAGCTCCCCGCCGACCGCCTGGTGGCGGTCCTGCGCGACGCCCAGCCGTGGTTCGAGCGCCTCGCCCGCTGCACGCTGGCCGGCGTCGCGACCGCGCTGCCGCGCCCACCGGACGCCGACGCCGCCGTGGTCGCCGTGCCGCCGTTCGGCGCCGCCGAGCTCTACCTGCCGCTCGCCGGCCTGATCGACAAGGCCGCCCGCGCCAAGGAGATCGCCAAGCGCCGCGACGACCTCGCGAAGAACATCGCCGCGATCGAGACGAAGCTCGGCAACGAAGGCTTCGTCGCCCGCGCTCCCGCCGACGTCGTCGCCCGCGAACGCGAGCGCCTCGCCGCTCTGCAGGACGAACTCGCCAAGGTCACCCGCCAGCTCTCCGAGCTCGCCTGATCAGGGCTTCAGTTTCTCGTCCCGCTTCGCCGAGCGCTGCGCAGCAGCTGCTCGCCCCGCCCCGGTCACGCCCTTCCGGTCACCTCGCTCCGGTCACTTCGGCCGCGTCGGTGCCGGCGCCACCATGGCCGGCGCCGCGATCGGCTCGAAGCTTCCCGGCTCGAACTGCAGTTCGAAGTCGAACTCGGGGAACCGCATGCCCGTGCCCATCTTCAGGCTGAACTGGAACCGCGCGGAATCCTGCGGGACGACGATCATCCCGCTGCCACCCTTGGCGGCCGAGGTCTTCGCCGCCGTGCCGCCGGTGCCGGCAGCGCCGGGCGTGTAGCTGAACCGCGTCGGGTGCAGCGGCTGCCCGTCGACGTACTGGGCGTCGATCACGGCGATCGTCGCGCCCGCCTCATTGCGGATCAGCAGCACCGCGCGATCGGTCGGGATGTCGACCAGCGACAGTTCCGTCGCGCCGAGCCCCATCTCCTCGAGCGCCTTCTTCGCCTCGGCATCGGCCTTCTCGGCCGCGAGCTCCTCGGCGCTCTTCTCACCCTCCGCCTTCTCGGCGTCCTGGCCCTCGGCGTCGCCACCGGCAGGATCGCCGTCCTTGGCGTCGCCCGCCTTGTCCGCGCCGCCCTTGCCGCCCTTCGCCTTCGGCTCGTCCTTCTTCTCGCCCTTGGCGTCACCCTTTTTCTTGTCGGCGTCCTTCTTGCCAGCGTCCTTCTTGCCAGCGTCCTTCTTGCCAGCGTCCTTCTTGTCGGTGTCGCTCTTGTCGGTGTCGCTCTTGTCGGTGTCGCTCTTGTCGGTGTCGCTCTTGCCGGTGTCGCTCTTGCCGGTGTCGCTCTTGCCGGTGTCGCTCTTGCCGGTGTCGCTCTTGCCGGTGTCGCTCTTGTCGGTGTCCTTCTTGCCAGCGTCCTTGTCCTTCTTGCCAGCGTCCTTCTTGTCGGCGTCGCGCTTGCCGGCATCGCCCTTCTTGGCGCCGCCCTTGGCGTCGGCTTCCGCACCGCCGGCCTTCTTCGCCTCTTCCTTGGCCAGCTTCTGCGCCGCCGACTCGCCCTTGCCCTTGAAGTAGATGCCGTAGCTGCCGGCCGGCAGCTCCGGCTTGGCGATCGGCGTCGACGTGGTGAGGATCCCGAGCAGGACCGGGTTCTCGATCGAGTCCTTCTCCACCTTGAGCAGCGGCGCGAGGATCGACGTCACCTTGGTGAACGCGAGGTACTTGCTGCCGCGACCGACGCCGGTCACCGGGTCGTGGAACTGCACGACCTGGCCGGCGACGGCCTGCGGTGAGAGGTCGAGCCGGCCTTTGAAGTCGCCGGCGAACATCGTCAGCATCCGCTGCGCGTCATTCAGCTGATCGAGGCCCGGCAGCGCCGACATCACGCCGCGGAAACCGACGCCCTCGAAGCGCGAGCCGGGACTCTGCCCCTCGCGCCAGAAGTTGTTGTTGGTGATGTGGTTGCCGAAATAGCTGCCGCCGCGGATGGTGACGTTCTCGGCGCTGAAGTGGCCGCGCAGCACCTTCTTGTTCTTGCGCTCGCCAAGTTCGATCGGGGTGAAGCCGGGGTAGGCGAGGTAGGGCGAGACCGTCCATTCGCCGACGTTGCCGCACAGGTCGAAGATGCCGTCGATGGTGCAGTCGTCCTTCCACGACCCGGGCGCGAAGCTCTGCGGGCCGGCCGGGCCACGCGAGGAGTTGGACGAGTTCGCGCACTTCTTCGGGTCCCACTCGCCGATGCCGGCGCCCCAGGGGTAGGCCTGGTCGGGCTTCAGCCCGCGCGTCGCGATGTAGGCCCATTCGACTTCGGTCGGCACGCGCTTGCCGAGCCAGAGCGAGCAGGCCCGCGCCTCGTCGCACGAGACCGCGCGGATCGGGTGGTTCTCCTGCTCCGGCGGGATGCCTTCGATCGCCTTGCCGTTCTTGAAGTGGATCCAGTTGTACTTGATGGTGTACGGGTCGGGCGCCTTGTTGTGGGCGTCGAGCCAGGTCTTGTACTGGAGGTTCGAGACCTCGTGCTTGTCGACCAGCAGGTCGCCGGCGGTCTCGGTGTGCTCGGGGAAGCAGGCCACCAGGAGATGCGCCGCGGTGTTGCGCGTGTCGCTGTCGTTCTCGAGCCACTTCACCAGCGACTTCTCGCTGATGCCCATGGTGAAGGTGCCGCCCGGAACGAGGACCATGTTCGGCGGCACCTCGCCGATCGTCTGTCCACCGCTCTGGCTGCGCGCCAACGCCTGAAGGCCTGGCGCACCAGCGGCGCTCTCGGCATCCGGGGCCGCGGCAGGTCCGTTCGGGGGGAGGGTGCAGGCCAGCGACAGCAATGCGCCGGCTGCCGCGGGAACCGCCGAGTCGACCAGGGGCATCGAGGACCTCCGCAACGGAACGCGGAGGGCTCCCGGCTGAGGGGGGCTGCCGCGGGAGAATCGCGGAACCTTAACGGCACCCTCCGGGGCGTGCCAGCCATGCGCCCCGGGGACAACGTCGCGGATCCGAGGCTCGATGCGACCCGACCGCACGGCGCGCCGAGGCACGTCGATCCGATGGGCTAGGGAGCGTTGCTGTCCCCGGTAACACCCCGGTGCCAGGGCGCTGGGGGGCAACCCGTGGGCAGCGACGGCTTCATCGGCTGCGCAGTGCCGCCGGCTCGACCAGCCGATCGAAGTCGCGATCGACCAGATCGACGAACGTGTCCGCGAGGTGCGGATCGAAGTGGCTGCCGCGGCCGGAGCGGAAGAACGCCGCGATCTCGCCCTTGGGCCACGCCTCCTTGTACGAGCGCGCGTGCGCCAGCGCGTCGAACACCTCGGCAAGGATCAGCACGCGCCCCGGCAGCGAGATCTCCTCGCCGCGGCGCCCGTAGGGATAGCCGCGGCCGTCCCAGCGCTCGTGGTGCTCGACGACGCAGCGCCGGACGGCATCGAGTCCCGGCACCGGTTCGAGGATGCGGGCACCGACCTCGGGATGGCGCTTGATCAGCTCGAACTCCTCCGGCGTGAGGCGCGCCGGCTTCGACAGCACCGCGTCGGGCACACCGATCTTGCCGATGTCGTGCAGTGCCGCGGCGCCATCGAGGATCGCGAGCTCCGCCTGGCTGCAACCGATCGCCTCGCCGACGATGCGGCAGAGGTGGCGGACCCGTTCGCCGTGGCCCGAGGTGGTCGGATCCTTCGCCTCGACGGCGCGGGTCAGCGCGTCGTGGACGGCGGCGACGCGCACGCCGTTCTGCGGTCCGCGCACGCGCGCCTT
This sequence comes from Planctomycetota bacterium, assembly GCA_016872815.1. Taxonomy (GTDB): domain Bacteria; phylum Planctomycetota; class B15-G4; order B15-G4; family SIAN01; genus SIAN01. The sequence continues at coordinate 6,260 of VGYY01000092.1, read as the reverse complement.
GTGCAGCGCGCGCCACAGCGACGCGGACAGCGCGTCGAACCGGAGCGGCTTCAGCAGCAGGTCGGTGGCTCCGGCGCGCAACGCCTCGACCGCGCGCTCGACCGACGGCTCGCCGGTCATCAGCACCACCGCTGCCTCGGCCGAGCGGGCCAGCGTGAGCAGCAGGAGCTCGATCCCCGGCAGCTCGTCCATCGTGAGGTCGTAGAGATGCAGGTCGTACGCACGCGAGCGGGTGAGGTCGCTGGCGCGCAGCGGATCGGCAGTGGCCGTGACCTCGAACTCCGGCTGCAGTTGGGCCGCGATCAGCTCGAGGATCGCCGGGTCGTCGTCGACCACCAGCACCGACGGACGCGACGCGGCGATCGGCGACGCTGCGCCGTTGGTCGATTGTCCGACGAAAGACGCGCCATTCCCATGCGCGTCGCCGTTGTCACGATGCCGTTCGATGATCCGACCTCCCCTGTGGTCAGAACCTCGGTGCGCGGACGCTCAAGCCGAACTGTGCGGGAGGGAACGTACCGGGGTCACCGTGCGGCATCAATCGCGGTTTTCCCTGCGCTCTCGTGGGGCAGCGTGCAGGTGACCGAAGAGTTTCGGGCGCCGGGTCGTCACAATGCGCGCGCGACCAGCGACGAGGAGGGCGGGTGAACGAAACGGCGGATGACGAGGAGATGAAAGCCGACGAGCCGGCGGCGGGGACGGCCGTCGCGGCGCCGCTGCGCTTCCGCGTGACCGCCGAGGAGGCGGGCGAGCGGCTCGACCGCTGGCTCGGCAACAAGCTGCGCCCGCAGTGGTCGCGCTCGTTCCTGGTCGGCCGCATCGAGGAGGGGGCGGTGCGGGTGGATGGCCGCGCCGTCCGGCCGTCGCATCCGATCGCGGTGGGCGAGGAGATCGTCTTCGACCCGGCGCCGCCACCCGACAAGGCGCCGCAGGCCGAGGCGATCCCGTTCCATGTCTTCTACGAGGACGACCATCTCGCCGTCATCCGCAAGCCGCTCGGGATGGTGGTGCATCCGGGAGCGGGCACGACGTCCGGCACGCTGGTCAACGCGCTGCTGCACCGCTGGCCGCAGATCGCCACGGTCGGCGTGCCGGAGCGGCCCGGGATCGTCCATCGGCTCGACCGCGACACCTCGGGTCTCATGGTCGTCGCCCTGTCGAACACGGCGCGCTACAAGCTCGTGCTGCAGTGGAAGAACCGGCAGGTGAAGAAGGAGTACCGCGCGATCGTCGTCGGCAAGATCGCGCTCCAGTCGGACTACATCGACCTGCCGCTCGGCCAGGACCCGAAGCACCCCGAGCGCCAGCGCGTCGACGTCGCCGGCGGCAAGCCGAGCTCGACCTTCTACGAGGTGCTCGAGCGCCTGCCGGGATTCACCTACGTGCGCTGCAGTCCGCTGACCGGTCGCACGCACCAGATCCGCGTGCACCTCGCCCACCTCGGCCATCCGTGCGTCGCTGACCCGCTCTACGGCCGCCAGGTCGGCCAGCAGTTCCGCCGCCTGCTCGACCAGCGCGAGCGCGCCGGCCTCTCGACCGTCGACTTCCGCCGCCAGGCGCTCCACGCGTACCGACTGCGCTTCACCCACCCGGTGGACGGCCGCGAGATCGACCACGAGTGCCCGCTCGAGGAGGACATGGAGCGGCTGCTCGCGTTCCTGCGGGGGCTGCGGTAGGGAGTTCCGCGCGGTCCTGGCCGACGCCGAAGTCGGCGACCATCCGGCGCTCGTCGCTTGCCTCGCTCTGGGAGGTCGAGGACAGCGGCACGGCGCTGCTCATGCAGCGCTGCCAGGCGGATGCGCTCGCCGACCCGGCCGCCGGGCACGCCGTCGCGCTCACCCGCGCACGGCGCGAGCTCCGGCTTGGTTCCGCACTGCGTGGCGCCACGGCGCTCGATGGGCGGAACGTCGAACTGCTGGCCGGTCACCCGCTGATCTGGGCGCGCTTCATCTGCCTCGGCAGCGGGCGCTGATCACGGCAACGGCGGCCACGCGCTGCAGCTCTCGTTCGAGGCCTTGTTGCACAGCGCGGCGACTTCGAGGGTCACGTTCGCCATCGGCACTACCTCCATCACCGACGGCCATTGCGTGGACACGCTTCCGTTCTTCTCTTCGACCACCGCGACGATCCAGAGCGGCACGCCGGGCGTCACGTGGCGCAGCTCCGCGTCGAACCACGGATTCAGCGATCCGGTGTAGTTCACGCGCTGCGTCGGCTGGTTGATCTTCTCGCCCTGGAACCAGCCGTTTTCCGGACGGCAGGCGCCGGTGATGGCGGTTCCGGGGGGGGGTAGCCGTAGGTCCAGAAACGGACCTGCGTGGTCGTGCCGCTCGCGATCGTGGAGTAGGGCGTGATCGTGAATTCCGAGACCGACATCGGCACCTTGCCATCGCTGGCGCGCGGCCGCCCGAAGGTCACCTTCGGCCGGCTGCCCACCTTGCCGCCGAGTTTCGGCTGGAACGGCTCGAGGCCGTATCCGGTCGCTCCCGCCGGGCCGACGACGCGGCGAGCCGGCAACAGCGTCCGCGTCACCAATCCAAAGCGGTTGGGCGGCCCATCGCCCTGATCGGAGAGGACGAACTCGACCGTGCCGTCGTACCAGACGCCGCGGAGCTGCAGCGCGCATTCGATCGTCAGCTCCTCCCAGACCCCGCCCTGATCCACGATCTTCTTCGTCGGCATGGTGAAGGGGAGACCGTCGATGCTCCCCGTCGAAGAGCATTTCCGGGCTCTGCGGTTGGCCGCCCCGGATCGGGACGGCGTTCAATTCAGCGGGATTTTCGGCGTGGTCACCGCGCCGTTGGTGACGACCGCACCGACGGCCAGCTCGCGCGGCTTCCCCGGCGCGAGTTCCTCACGGGCGAGGAAGAGCATGAACTCCGGGCTGGCCGCCTTCGGCTGGGTCGGCTTGCACGCCCACACCGGCATGACTCACGGCAGGATGGCCGCCAGGGGCTTGACCCGCTTCCACGTCCCCACGCCCCCTCCTTCCGGCGCAAGGGGTCCGCCCGGTCGCGCCGCGGGAAAGGAGATACCGGGCGCTGCACCATGCGGCAAACCGCGGCGGGCGGCCGCGCGCGAGCGAGCTTTCCGCCGCTACGGCAGCGCCTTCTTGTCGACCTTGCCGGGGCCGGTGCGCGGGAAGTCGTGGACGACGACGATGCGGCGCGGCACCTGGTAGGGGGCGAGCTGCGTGCAGCAGTGGGCGAGCAGCGTGTCCGTGAGGGCGGCGGGGGCGCAATCGGCGGTTGCGCCGGCCACCGGATCGCGCAGCCGCACGTAGGCGATCGGCACCTCGCCCGCGTCGGGATCGGGGCGGCCGACGACGGCGACCTCGGCGACCGCCGGATGGTCGGCGAGGCAGCTCTCGAGTTCGAGCGCGCTCACCTTGTGGCCGTGCACCTTGATCACGTCGCTCGAACGGCGGCCGAGGATGGCGTAGCTGCCGTCGGCAGCGCGGCGGGCGAGGTCGCCGGTGCGATACCAGCCGGCGCGGCGCACCTTCGCGGTCGCCGGCTCGTCCTCCCAGTAGCCGGCGAACAGGCCCGGCCCCCGGATCCAGAGCTCGCCCTCGACGGCGTCGGCGTGGGTGTCGGGATGGGGCTCCGTCCCGCCGGCTCCGATCGCGCCGTCGCCCTCCGTCGCCAGCAGTCGCGCCTCGTATCCCGCCAGCGGCACGCCCACCGATCCGGCCGGCCGCGCCGCGTCGTCGGCCCGCTGCGCCAGCGCGATCCCCATCTCGGTGGCGCCGTAGCGCTCGACGATCGCGTGGCCGAATCGTTCGGCGAAGCGGCGCTTGAGCGCCGCGGGCAGCGGCGCCGAGCCGCTGACGAACAGGCGTGTCCGCGGCAGCGCGAGCGGCGGCTGCTCGACTAGGCGGGCGTACATCGACGGCACGCCGAAGAAGAGGTTCGCTTCGCCCGTCGCCAGTCGCGCCAGCACCGCGCGCTCGTCGAAGCCGGCGCAGAGCTCGAGCGCGACTCCGGCCTGCAGCGCGCCCATCACCCCGACCACCAGCCCGTGCAGGTGGTGGAGCGGCAGGCAGTGGAGCAGCGCGTCGCGCTCGTCGAGGCGCCACGCCGCAGCCAGCGCGGCGAGGTTGGCCCCGAGCGAGCCATGCGTGTGCAGCGCCCCCTTCGGCTTGCCGGTGGTGCCTGAGGTGTAAAGCAGCAGCAGCGGATCGGCGGCGGTCGCCTCGACGCCGGCGTGGTCGAGCTGCAGCGCGACGCCGGCCTCCTCCTCGCGCCGCTCGTGGCGCGCCGCCGCCGCCTCCGCGTCGAGCCGCGGCACGTCGAGCACGCGCACCTGCGGCGCGGTCGTGCGGATCAGGTCGGCGAGCGGCTCGGCGGCCACCGCGGCGCGCGGTCCGGCGTCCCACGCGACGTGCGCCAGCTCGCGCGGCTTCACCTTCGGGTGGAGCGGCACCAGGATCAGTCCGGCGCGCGCCGCCGCCAGCAGGAGCGTCACGAACCGCCGGCCGCTCGGCAGCCCGAGCAGGACGCGATCGCCCGGCCTGAGTCCGAGCCGCCACCACGCCAGCGCGAGCGCGCCGCTGTCGTCGAGCAGGTCGCGCGCGGTCGCGGTCGGCGTCGCGCCGGCGCACGGATCGGCGCCATCGCGCAGCACGATGCGGTCGCCGGCGGCGCGCAGTCGCGCGAGCGTCGCCGCGATCCAGATCGTCTCCGTCGCCGCCGGGTACATTCGCGCCGTCCCTGGATGGATGGCACGGAGCCTACCGGATGACCCGCGAGCCGACTCGCAGTGATGGCGACCTCGAGCGCTGGCGGCGCGAGGTCCACGACGTCGAGCTCGCCAGGGCGCGGAATCGCGACGTGCCCGATGCGACCTCGTCGGGGATCGCTCCGGCGCCGCTCTACGCGCCGGAACGCGGCCTGCCCGGCGCAGCGCCGTTCCTGCGCGGTCCCTATCCGACCATGTACCGCGGCCGGCTGTGGACGATGCGGCAGTACGCCGGGTTCGGCGACGCCGCCGCCACCAACCGTCGCTTCCGCTACCTGCTCGAGCAGGGGCAGATGGGGCTCTCGACCGCGTTCGACCTGCCGACGCAGATCGGCTACGACCCCGACCAGGCGATGGCCGCGGGCGAGGTGGGTCGCGTCGGTGTCTCGATCGCCAGCGTCGAGGACCTCTCCGAGCTCTTCGCCGGCATCCCGCTCGACCGCGTGTCGACGTCGATGACGATCAACTCGACCGCGCCGATCCTGCTGGCGCTCTACGTCGCGGCGGCGCGCCGTGCCGGCATCCCCGCGGCGAAGCTCTCCGGCACGGTGCAGAACGACATCCTGAAGGAGTACGCGGCGCGCGGCACCTACCGCTTCCCGCCGGCCGCGTCGATGCGCCTCGTCACCGACCTGATCGCCTGGACGGCGAGCGACGTGCCGCGCTGGAACTCGATCTCGATCTCGGGCTACCACATGCGCGAGGCGGGCTGCACGGCGGTGCAGGAGATCGCGTTCACGCTGGCGCACGGCCTCGCCTACGTCGGCGCCGCGGTCGCCGCCGGTCTCGACGTCGATGCGTTCGCGAGCCGCCTGTCGTTCTTCTTCGCCGCGCACAACGACCTGTTCGAGGAGGTGGCGAAGTTCCGCGCGGCGCGGCGCCTGTGGGCGCGCCTGATGGCCGAGCGGTTCGCGCCGCGGAAGCCCGAGTCGTGCATGCTGCGCTTCCACACCCAGACCGGCGGCTCGACGCTGACCGCGCAGCAGCCGCAGGTGAACGTGGTGCGCGTGACGCTGCAGGCGCTCGCGGCGGTGCTGGGCGGCACCCAGTCGCTCCACACCAACAGCTGGGACGAGGCGCTGGCGCTGCCGAGCGAGGCGTCCGCGCTGCTGGCGCTGCGCACCCAGCAGGTGATCGCGTCGGAGAGCGGCGTGACGCGCGTGATCGACCCGCTCGGCGGCAGCCCGTTCATCGAGGAGCTGACCGACCGGCTGGAGGCGGAGGCGCGCGCCTTGATCGCGAAGGTCGACCAGGCGGGCGGCGCGGTGAAGGCGCTCGAAGCGGGTTTCATCCAGCAGGAGATCCACCGCGCGGCGTGGCAGGAGCAGCAGGCGATCGAGCGCGGCAGCAAGAAGGTGGTCGGGGTCAACCAGCACGTGCAGGAGGGGGAGCCGGCGGCGAGGGTCGAATTCCGGCTGGATGAGGGGCTCGAGGCGCGGCGCTGCGCGGCAGTGGCGGCGTTGCGCGCGCGGCGCGACGCGGCGAAGGGGCGCGAAGCGCGGCGGCGGGTCGTCGACGCC
>VGYY01000091.1 GCA_016872815.1 Planctomycetota bacterium | reverse complement strand
GCCAGCATCGAGTCGCCGCGCACGTACCACGTGGTCGGCGTCGCCTCCTTCGGCGGCCACTGCGCGAAGGTGCGCCAGCGGTTGGCGCCGGTCTCGAACACGGTCGCCTCGGGTGGCGGCGGCGCGACGGCGGCGGCGGTGGCGGCGGCGGCGGCGGCGACGGTGGCATCGGTGCCCGCGGCCGGCGCGGGCGGGTCGGCGCGCAGGTGGCGCTCGAAGAAGGGCAGCTCGACCTGCTCGCGGTACCACGCCGACTGCTTGCCGCCGAAGCGGATGTCGCCGAGGCGATCGCCGTCGCCGCGCGCCCAGCCGCCGTGCGACCACGGCCCCATCACCAGCGCGTTCTCGACCCCGGGATTCAGCCGCTCGATGGCGCGGTAGATCTGCAGCGGCCCATAGAGATCCTCGGCGTCGAACCAGCCGCCGACGGTCAGCACTGCCGGCGCGACGTTCCGCAGGTGCGGCAGCAGGTTGCGCGCCTGCCAGAACTCGTCGTAGTTCGGGTGGGCGAGCAGCTCGTTCCAATAGGCCACCTTGCCCTGGAAGCAGCGCGCATCGGCGTTCTTCAGCGGGCCGAGCTCGAGGAAGAACTGGTAGCCGTCGGGCGTGGGGAACTCGAACGCGGACTTGCGCCGCTCGGAAGTCGGGCCGGGTCGCTCGACGCCGAAGCCGTTCAGGAAGTGGAACGCGTGCGGCAGGAACAGCGCGCCGTGGTGGCGGAAGTCGTCGAAATACCAGTCGGCGATCGGCGCCTGCGGCGAGCTGCACTTCAACGCCGGATGGGCGCCGATCATCCCGACTGCCGCGTAGAAGCCGGGGTAGCTGATCCCCCACATGCCGACGCGGCCGTTGTGACCCGGGACGTTCTTGATCAGCCAGTCGATCGTGTCCCAGGTATCGGTCGACTCGTCGATCGCGCTCGCGCCCCCCGCCGCCGGTGCCGGCGCCGGGTCACCCCCGTGGCGAACCAGCTGCGGCCGCATGTTCTCGAAGACCCCTTCGCTCCTCCAGCAGCCGCGCACGTCCTGCCGTACCACGATGTACTCGCGCTGGTGGAACGCCGCGCTCGGCCCGATCGAGTCGGGGAACTTGTCCTCGCCGTACGGCGCGCATGAGTAAGGCGTCCGCTGCAGCACGACCGGCTGCAGCGCCTCGCTCGTCTTCGGCAGGTAGATCGCCGTGAACAACGCCACCCCATCCCGCATCGGCACCATCCGCTCGAGCTTGGTGTAGCGCTCGGAGAGGGGCGCGAGCGGCGCGGGCGCCGACTGAGGCGCAGGCGCCTGCGCGAGCGTCGCCACGACCAGCCAATTGATGGACAAGAAGCCCACGTGGGTCCTCCGTGCGGTTGCACCGGTGGCCAGGACTCGCGTCGCGACCGCGGCGGTGCGCAACGTACGCCGGCCGCTGGCGAAGGTTACGCCCCTTCCGCCGTCAGCGCCGCGAGTCGCGCCGAGCCCGGGACCAGCGCACGCGCGATGAGGAGGTGGCGGCGGACGGCGGGGGCGGAACCGACCGGGTCGTGGGCAGGCAGGCGCCACGCCAGCAGCAGATGGAGCAGCGGGTCGGCGGGGAAGGCGATGGCGGCGGCCTCCCAGGTCGACAGCGCGTCGCCCGTTTCGCCGCAGCGCCAGAGCGCGAGGCCGAGCAGCAACGCGGTCGGCGGCGGCAGCGCTTCGGCGCTGACGTCGGCGGCGAGGAGACGCACCTCGGCGAGACCGCTCGCCAGCAGCGCGGCACGGATCGCGTCGCGCTGCGGCTCGGGATCGAGCGCGCGGGCGCGCTGCAGCAACTCATCGCGGAGTTCGCCGCGGCCGGCGCGATGGGCCGTCTCGGCCCACAGGTCGACCAGCATCGCCAGACCCACCGGGTCCGCCGGCGCGCCGTGGGACCCGCCGAAACCGTGGCGGTGGAAGTCGAGGCTGACCTGCTGTTCGAACGCGACCCACGCCGGCAGTTCGGCTGCCTCCGAATCGGGCGGCGCCCACTCGGCCACGGCGGCACGCAACGCGGCGAGTCGCGCATCGATCGTCCGCGCCCGCGTCGCTTCCGCGGTGGCGTCGGCGCCGGCCGACGGCCCGGCAGCGCCCGGACCACGCCGCCCCGCGGCGAAACCGAGCACCCCGGCGCCGAGCGCGACCACCAGCGTCGAGACGACGAAGCGTGCGACCGTCACCGGCGCGTCGCGCCGCTCACTCATCGCTCCCCTCCTCGGTCAGCCCGAGCAGCGCCCGCGCCTCGAGTCGGACCCGTTTCATCTCCGGATCACGCCGGTCGTGCAGCAGCGACGCCTCGTCGAAGTGCGCCACCGCCGCCGCCGCGTCGCCGAGCCGCTGGTGCGCCATCGCCAGGAAGTAGTGGTCGAACGGCCCGCCGCCGCGCGGCAGTTCGCATGCGGCATCGAGCACCTCGACCGCGCGCGCCAGTTCGTCGCTGCGGTACCACGCGACTCCGAGCGTGTTGACGTACCAGGCGTTGCCCGGCTCGATGCCACACACCCGCTGCGCCAGCTCGAGTCCCTGCCCGGGGCGGCGCAACGCCGGATCGGCGCTGTTCACCAGTTCCCAGGCGTAGTCGTTCAGGAACTCCGGATTCCACGGCTCGAGCTGCACCGCGCGCTTCAGCCCGTGCAACGCCTCCGCCGGCCGGCCGCGCAGCCCGAGCGACGCCGAATGGTGGTCGAGGAGCGCCGCATCGTCGGGCCACGCCGCGATCCCCTCGTCGAGCGTCCGCCACGCCCGCTCGCGGTTGCCGGCGTCGAGGTAGACCGTCGCCAGCATGTCGTGCGCCTCGGGGTTGTCGGCGATCTCGAGGCTGCGGCGGCTGGCGCCGATGGCGCGGTAGTGCTCCTCGAGGCCGAGCCACGTCGCGGCGACGCCGGCCACCGCGCACGCCATGCCGGGCTCGAGTTCGACCGCCCGCTCGAACCGCCCGCGCGCCTCGTCGAAGAAGCGCGCCCCCAGCAGCGCGACGCCGAGCGCGCACTCGAGTTGCGCCACCGCCGGCTGCGCCGCGGTCGCCGCCTGCAGCACGGCGACCGTTGCGGGCGCCCCTTCCGCCGACCGCAACTCGAACTCGGCCAGCGTCAGCAGCGCGCGGCGCGACAACGGATCGAGCGCCCGCGCCGCCGCCGCATGATCGCGGGCCCGCACCAGTCCCGTCGGCGGATCGCGCGCCAGCCGTTCCGCCGCCAGCAGATGGGCCGCGAAATCGTCGGGCGCCGCCGCGAGCCGCCGCTCCACCACCCGCAACGCCACGTCGTCGAGCCCGAGCGCCGCGGCCGCTCGCGCCAGCAGCAACTCCGTCTCGCCGGACCAGCCGGCGTCGAACGCCGCGAACGCCAGCGCGCGCAAGGCCGCCGGATCGACCGCTGCGACGGCCGCGCGGATGGCGCCGCGCCGCGGATCGGAATCGCTCCGCGCCAGCCGCACGGCCAGTTCGGCGACGGTCGCCGCGTCGCCACGCGCTCGCGCCAGCAGCGCCCACTCGTCGAAACAGGGACGTAGCAGCGGATCATCGGCCAGTTCGGCGGGCAGCGCCTGCGCCCACGCGAGCAGCGCCGCCTGCTGCAGGTCGCGCCGCGGCCGTTGCAGCGTCGGCGCGAAACAGTCGTCCCCCGCCCGGCGGGCGGCCGCCACCGCGGGGGCGAGCGCGGCGCCATACGGCAGCGGTGGAGCAGGCGGGCGAAGCTCCGCCGAGGCCGACAGCGCCGGCGGTCCGGCGGTCGCCATCCGGGCGAGCGCGACCCCCCCGAAGCCGCCCGCCAGCGCCACCAGCAGCAGTCCGAGGAACAACCCCGGCCCGGCGAGCACGCCGGCAGCGGGGGCCGGCGCGGCAGTCGTCGGAACGTCGCGGGGCTCGACCATCAGCGGCGCACTCTACGAGCGCAGACGAAGCTTCGAGTAGCGTCGGGCCATGCTTCACGGCTGCGCTCTCCGGTTCCTTCTCGCCGGGCTGGCGACCGCCACGGCGTTCCATGCGACCGCGCAGGAGATCCCTCCGCCGACCGTGCGCTGGCTGGCCGGCGATGACGCGCCGCCACCGCCGGTCGAGTTGCGCCACGGCGACTTCGCCCTGACCCTCGACGGCAGCGCGCGCCGCCAACGCCTCCGCATCGAACTGCCCGAACCGCCACCCCTCGGGCTGCTGACCGTGGAGCTCCTCGCCGCGACCCCGGCCGGCGCGACCGCGCCACCGGTACCCGAGCGCCACGAGTGGCTGCCGCACGCCGGCACCGCGGCCGCCAGTGTCGCTCTCGATGGCACGGTCGTGGTCCGCGAGGCACTGGTCAGCTCGGCGGCGCCGCTGGCCCTGATCCGCTGGCATGCCGACGGCGGCTTCGCCGGCCTGCGCCTGCGCTTCGAGCCGACCGTCGGCACGACGGTCGCCGTCACCCCCACGGCGCTGGTCGTGACCCGTGACACGACCCGGCTCCGCATCGAGCTCGACCACGTCGGCGGCAGCGCGACGGCGGAGGACGGGACGCTCGAAGTACGCCGCCCCTTCGCGGTCGCGCTGCGGATCGGCGCGCCGCCGCTGCCGGAGGCGCGGTCGTGGGATGCGCTGGCGGGGGCGCACGCTGCCGCTCGCGCCGCACGACTCGGCGAGTTCCAGCTGGTGCTCGCCGCACCGGAGACGCTGGAGGCGACCCGCAGCGAGACGGCCGACACCCGCCTGCGTGCGCTGCGCGAAGGAGCGAGCGATCCCGATCTGGTGGCGACCTGGCTCGAGCTGGCTCGCGTCCGCGCCGCCGACCGTTTCGTCGCCACCGCCGCGCGCCCGCTCGCCGCCGCCGAACTGGCGACGCCGGAAGCGTGGCTCGACTGCGCCACGCCCGCGAGCGTCGATGCCGCGCCGAAGCGCCCCCCCGATCTGACCGCCGCCATGTCGCAGACGGTGCGCAGCGATGGCGACGCCGCGCTCGCCGCGCTGCGCGACCGCTTCACCCGCGACCTCGGCCGCGACCTCCTGCCCCGCAGCGATTCCCGGCCGCCGCTCGACCATCTGCAGGCGGCGGCGGTGGTGGCCGGCCTGCTGCTCCATGAGAGGAACGGCAAGGTCCATCTGCTGCCGGCGCTGCCGCGCGCGTGGCCCGACGGCCGGCTGCGCCACTGGCGCACGAAGAGCGGCATCACGGTCGATGCCAGCTGGCGCGACGGTCGCCTCGAGACGGGGGCGCTGACCCCGGTCGACGGCGGTTTCGTCCAGGTCACGCTGCCGCAAGGCGACTACGAGTGCATCCCCGTCCCCGCAGCCGCGCCGGTGCCCTGGCCCCCGGCGCACGACGGCACGCGCGAGTTCGCCGCCATGGCCGGACGCCCCTTCGTCTTCCGCCGCGCCCGCTGACCGGCCCGCTCACGGCGCCGAATTCCCGCGGGACGGATCGCGACCGCGGCGGCACGCGGCGGTTGCGGCGTCAGCCGCCAACCGGCACGAACGGGATGTAGATCCACGCGCAGACGGCGAAGTAGATGACCAGCCCGGTCACGTCGCAGAAGGTGGCGACGAACGGCGTGCAGGCGGTGGCCGGGTCGAGCTTCAGCATGCGCAGCGCGAACGGCAGCAGCGAGCCGACCAGCGAGCCGAAGACGACGACGCCCAGCACCGAGAAGGCGACGGTCAACGTCAGGCGCATGAAGTGTTCGCCGTAGTCGTCGAACGCCCACTGCCAGATCAGCACGCGCAGCATGCCGATGGCGGCGAGGAACAGCCCGAGCACGAGGCTGCCCACCAGCTCACGGCGGAAGACGCGCCACCAGTCGACCAGCCGGAGCTCGCCGAGCGCCAGCGCGCGGATCACCAGCGTCGCCGACTGCGAGCCCGAGTTGCCCCCGCTCGAGATGATGAGCGGGATGAACGCCATCAGGATCTTCCACTTGCTGAGCTGCTCGTCGAAGCGGTCGATGGCCGAGGCGGTGAGCGTGCCGCCGAGGAAGAGGATCGCGAGCCAGCCGGCCCGCTTCCGCACCATCTCGAGGATCGAGACCTGGAGGTAGGGCGCCTCGAGGGCCGCGACGCCGGCCATCTTCTGGATGTCCTCGGTCGCCTCCTCCTGGACGACGTCGACCATGTCCTCGGCGGAGACGACGCCCTTCATGCGACCGGCCGCGTCCAGCACCGGCAGCGCGACCAGGTTCTTCGCCGAGAAGAGCGGCGCGATCTTCTCCTGGTCGAGGTCTTCGGCGACGGTGACGACGTCGCTGATCATCACCTCCTCGATGCGCTTGGCGGCCGGCGCGGTGAGGAGCTGGCGGAACGAGAGCACTCCCTTCAGCTTCTGCTCGGTGTCAAGCACGTAGCAGTAGTAGATCGGCCGGTCCTTCTGCTGCGCCTGGCGGCGCAGGTAGAGGATCGCCTCGTCGACGGTCATCTCGGGGCGCAGCCGGGCGAAGCGCGGGTTCATCAGCCCGCCAGCCTCGTCCTCGGCGTAGGCCAGCAGCGCCCGCACCTCGCGCAGTGAGACCTCGTCGAGCAGCTTGAGCAGCGAATCGCGCTCCTCGCGCGGCGCGTGCTGGATCACGTCGGCCGCGTCGTCGAGCGGCAGCAGGCGCAGCCAGGCGCGGCGCGTCAGCGTCGGCAGGATCACCAGCAGCTGGCTCTGCTCGCGCGGGGTGAGCGCGAGGAAGAACTCCTCGGCCTCGTCCTCGGGCAGGAGCTTGAGCGCGTCGACCCGCTCGTCGGGCGACATCACCGGCCAGGCCGCCTTCAGGTCGGCGAGAACCTCGTTGGTCTCGGGCGAGAGCTGTCCTTCAGCGCGATCCATGACTCGGCGGACTCACGACGGCGGCGGGCGAGCGGCGGCGGAAACGACTGCGCGGAGTGTACTGCGGCGCCGCGCCGCGCGCGCCGGCTTCGTCCTGCGGCAAGATGGCGGACGATCCGCATGGGAGCCTCGCGTTGGCCGGCGCCGACCATCGACCGTTCGAGTTCCTGCCGCGACTGCTGTCGAAACGGGGCTTCTGCTCGCGCAAGGAGGCGGAGCAGCTGGTGGCCGGCGGCCGCGTCGCGGTGAACGGCGTGGTCCGGCGCGACGTGCTGTGGCGGGTCGATCCGCGCAAGGACGCGCTGACCGTCGACGGCCGGCCGGTCGGCAAGGCGGCGCCGCTCCACCTCAAGCTGCACAAGCCGGTCGGCGTGGTGACGACGATGAAGGACCCCGACGGACGGCCGACCGTCGCCGCGCTGATCCCGGCGGCGTGGCGCGGCGCGATGCCGGTCGGCCGACTCGACCAGGACTCCTCCGGCCTGCTGCTGCTGACCAACGACCACCAGCTCGGCGAGCGGATCGTCGGCGCCGCCGCCCACGTCGGCAAGCGCTACCGGGTCGTCGTCGACGGGACGCCGGACGACGCCCGGTTCGCGCCGATGCGCGCCGGCAGCGTGCTGGACGGCGAGCAGTGCCGGCCGGCGCAGGTGCGCATCCTCGGGCGGGAGGACGGCGCGACGACGCTCGAGGTGGTGATCGACGAGGGGAAGAACCGGCAGATCCGGCGCAGCCTGGCCGCCCTGTCGTTGGGGGTGCGTTCGCTGCAGCGCACCGCGATCGGCCCGCTCGAGCTCGGCGACCTCACGCCGGGGGCCGTCGCCGCGCTGACGGGGGACGAACTGCGCGCGCTGCGCGCTGCCGCTGCCGGCACCGGAGAGCGCTGAGCCGTGCCGGAACTCCCGGAAGTCGAGACCGCGCGCCGGGGGATCGCCCCATGGATCGCCGGCGTCCGCCTGACCGGTGCCGTCATTCGCGAGCGCCGACTGCGCTGGCCGATTCCCGCCGGCTTCGAGGCGGCCGTCGCCGGCTGCCGGGTGGTCGCGGTCGAGCGGCGGGCGAAATACCTGCTGCTGCCACTGGCGCGAGACGGGCGGCCGGCCGGAACGCTGCTCCTCCACCTCGGCATGTCGGGCAGCGTGCGGGTGGTGCCGGCGGCGACCCCGCCGCGAACCCACGACCACGTCGACCTGCAGCTCGAGGGTGGCCGCTGCCTGCGGCTGCACGACCCGCGCCGTTTCGGCTGCCTGCTGCGGCTCGACGGTGATCCCGGCCGCCATCCGTTGCTGCGCGACCTCGGCCCGGAGCCGCTCGGGCCGCGCTTCGACGGCGCTCACCTCGCGGCGCTGGCGCGCGGGCGGACCGCGCCGGTCAAGTGCTTCGTGATGGACGCGAAGGTCGTGGTCGGCGTCGGCAACATCTACGCCAGCGAAGCGCTCTGGCGCGCCGGCATCCATCCGCGCCGCCCGGCCGGTCGCGTCGCGGCCGCGCGCTTCGGCGCGCTGGCCGCCGCCATCCGCGCGGTGCTGTCCGCGGCGATCGAAAAGGGTGGCACCACGCTGCGCGACTTCGTGCGCGCCGACGGCAGCGACGGTTACTTCCGCATCGAGCTCGCCGTCTACGACCGCGCCGGCGAACCGTGCCCGCGCTGCCGTCGCCCGCTGCGCAGCGAGCGGATCGGCCAGCGCTCGTCGTTCTTCTGCCCCCGCTGCCAGAGGTGACGGCCGTTGGCGGCGGCAGCGTGGTCGGGGAGCGGTCGGGGTGGGCTCCTATGATCGAACCCCCGATCCGCCTCCCCACATCGAGGACCCGATGCTCGCCTCTCTCCTGCTCGCCGCGGTGTGCACCGCGGCGTCCGCTCCCGCCGACCTGCGCGAGTCGACCGTCAAGATCCACGTGACCGTGCGCGCTCCCGACCCGATCCGGCCGTGGAGCAAGCAGCAGCCGGGCGAGCAGTCGGGATCCGGCGTCGTCATCGACGGCGGCCGCATCCTCACCAACGCCCACGTGGTCCGCTACGCGACCCAGGTGCGCGTGCAGCCGAACCAGTCGGGCGACAAGCTGCCGGCGCGGGTGAAGGCGATCTCGGTGGCGATGGACCTCGCGCTGCTCGAACTGCTCGATCCGGCCGGGCTCGCCGGGCTGCCGGCGGCGCCGCTGGCGGAGGCGCGGCCGGCGGTCGGCGCGAAGGTCGCGACCTTCGGCTACCCGATCGGCGGCGAGACGCTCTCGGTGACCGAGGGCTCGATCTCGCGCATCGAGCACGCGCCCTACAACGACGGCGAGGGCGGGCTGCGCATCCAGATCGACGCCGCGATCAACCCCGGCAACAGCGGCGGACCGGCCGCGGTCGCCGGCGAGGTGATCGGACTCTGCTTCAGCGGCATCCGCGGCGCCGACAACATCGGCTACGTGATCCCCAACGAGGAAGTGCGCCGGTTCCTCGCCGACGCCGAGGACGGGACGGTCGACGGCAAGCCGCATCTCGACCTGCGGCTGCAGACCATGGAGAACGAGGCGCTGCGCGCGAAGCTCGGCATCGACAAGGCGACCACCGGACTGCTGGTCACCAGCGCTCCGGCCGGCGTGCTCGCCGGGCTGCTGCAGCCGTGGGACATCCTCGACCGCATCGGCCCGCATGACATCGACAACACCGGCGTGGTCGCCACCGAAGACGGGCTGCGCCTGTTGTGGCAGTACTGGGTGGCGCCGCTCGAGCAGGACGGCAAGGTCCCGGTCACGCTGATCCGCGGCGGACAGAAGCTCGAGGTCGCGCTGCCGACGACGCGCAGCTCGGAGCTGCTCGCGCCGCCGCTGATGAACCGCTACCCGAGCTACTTCGTCTGGGGACCGCTCTGCTTCTCGCCGGTCTACGGCGACTACGTCGGCGCCATCGTCCGCAACGTGCTGGGCGACGCGCATCCGGTGGTGCAGCGGCTCGGCGAGTCGCCGGCATTCCCCGGCGAGCAGCTGGTGATGCTGGCGTCGCCGCTGCTGCCGCATGCGCTGACCCGCGGCTACGACGCCGGGCCGTTCAGCGTGGTCGGCAAGGTGAACGGCACCGCGATCCGCAACCTCGAGCACCTGGTCACGACGCTGCGCGACCTGAAGGACGACTTTGTCGTGATCGAGTTCGCCGACCACGGCACCGAGACGCTGGTCTTCCGCCGCGCCGACGTGGTCGCGGCGCAGGACGAGATCCTCGAGGACAATGGCATCCGCAACCCCTGCTCCGCCGACATCGAGAAGGCGTGGAAGGGGGAGTGATGGGACCGTTGGCGCGCACCATCGGGCTCGGGGCGGCCGCGCTGCTGGCGACGATCGGTGCCGCGGCGGAAGGCCGCACGCGAGGACAGGAGCCGGCGCCACCGCCGCTCGCGGCGCGTCCCGGCGATCCTGCCGGTGCCGTGACTGCACCCGACGAGCTCTTCGCCGGCATCTGGCGCGACGTCGCCGACGCCGACCACTGGCTGGTGCTCGAACCGGGCCGCGTGCGCGAGCTGCGCGACGGCCGCGCCGAGTTCGCGCGTGCCGAGTACGACCTCGACACCTTCGTGCGGAGCAACTGGGGACGGCGCACGCACGTCGTCCTCGGGATCGGCGGCACAGCGGCCGACGAGGTGGCCGGCACACTCGACGACGAGGTCATCACCACCACCAGCGCGCCGCCGGCCGGCGCGACGACCGTCTGCTGGAGGCGCGCCGCGCACGGCGAGTCGCTCCCGGCCGTGCTCGACCCGAAGCCGCTGCCGCTCGGCGCCTGCAGCGAGATCGCGCCCGAGCGGCTCGCCGAGCTGAAGCGCGAGCTCTCCCGCCGGCATGAGCAGGACCAGGCCGTCCGCACGAACCTGACCGACAAGGTGACGACGGCCGAGATCGCGGCGATGCGCACCGTCGACGAGGACAACACCGCGTGGTTGCGCACCCGGGTCGGCGAATTCGGCTGGATCGACGTCCCGCGCTTCGGCAAGGAGGCGGCGCTGGCCGCCTTCCTGATCGTGCAGCACTCGGGCGACCTGCCGCTGATGCTGGCCGCATTGCCCGCGATCGAGTGCGACGTCAGGGAGCACGGCCTCGACGGCCAGAACTTCGCGCTCCTCTGGGATCGCACGCAGGTCGACCTCGGCCGGCGGCAGCGCTACGGCTCGCAGCTCGGGCAGGACGGGCAGGGGCGGCTGGTGGTGGTGGCGCTGGAGGATCGCGCGCGCGTCGAGGAGCTGCGTCGGTCGTTGCGGATGCAGCCGCTGAGGCAGTACCTCGACTACTTCCGCACCGGCCCGCCGCCGCAGCAGGTGGTGTTCGAGGACGACGCGGCCGACTGATCCCGCCGCACCGAACCCGATACCGTAGGGCGAGGATTCGGCTGGTCGCGAGGTCTGCGTGCGCGTCGTCTCCCTCAACTGCAGCAACACCGAGATCGTCCACGCGCTGGGCGCGAGCGCGCTGCTGGTCGGCGTCGACGACGACTCCGACTTCCCGGCCGGCGTCGTCGCGCGACTGCCGAGAGTCGGCCGCGACCTCGACGTGGACATGACGAAGGTGGCGGCGCTCCGGCCCGACCTCGTGCTGGCGTCGAACACCGTGCCGGGCCACGAACAGGTGATCGCCGCGCTCGTCGCGGCCGGGCTCCCCCACTACGCGCCCGAGACGATCACGATCGCCGACGTCGCCGCGGACATCCGCGAGATCGCCCGGCGGCTCGGCCTCGCCGCGCGCGGCGAGGCGGTCGCGGGCGAACTCGAGGGCGCGGTGGCGGCGGCGCGCGAGGCGGTCGAGCGCGGCGAGGAGCGCGCCGCCGCGACCGGGGCGGCGCCACCGCTGCGGCCGCGCGTCCTGCTCGAGTGGTGGCCGAAGCCGGTGATCGTCCCCGGTCGGCGCAGCTGGGTGACCGAGCTGATCGATGCGGCGGGCGGCGTGAATCCCTTCGGCGGCGGCGCGGCGGCGGACGGCGTGAAGAGCCGCCCGGTGAGCGACGCGGAGGTGGTCGCGGCCGCGCCCGACGCCTGCGTGATCTGCTGGTGCGGCGTGAAGCCGGAGAAATACCGGACCGACGTCGTGACCGGCCGCGCCGGCTGGCGCGACCTGCCGGCCGTACGGCGCGGGCAGGTGCACCCCATCCCCGAGGCGTTCCTCGGCCGGCCGGGACCACGACTGCTCGACGGGCTGCGTGCGCTGCAGCGGGTGGTCGCCGCGGCCGGCGCGGCCCGGGATCGCGAGGCGCGCTGACCGTGGCGCTGCACGACCTCTCCTGGCGCCCGAGCGCGACGCGGCCCGACGCCGCGACCGCCGCCTTCCTCGCCGACGCGACCGCGCGCATCGACGCCTTCTTCGAGGAGCGCTGGCAGGAGCCGATCGTCGGCTTCGTCCCGAGCGATTTCGACCGGCTGTGGCCGGCGCTCGCGGCGCTGCAGGAGCAATCGCTGGCGCACGGCACCCGCTTCTGCGAGTGGGGCTCGGGCTTCGGCGTGGTGGCGGGGCTCGCGGCGAAGCTCGGCTTCGATGCGCACGGCATCGAGATCGAGGGCGACCTGGTCGCGGCCGCGCGCGAACTGCTCGCCGCGCATGGACTCTCAGTGAAGCTGACGACCGGCAGCTTCATCCCGCCCGGCGGCGAGGGGATGGCGCGGATCAAGGCCGAGATGGCGTGGCTGCTGACCGAGGGCGCCGACGGCCACGCGCTGCTCGGCCGCGAGCCGACCGACTGGGACGTCGTCTTCGCCTACCCCTGGCCCGGCGAAGAACACGTGATCGAACGGCTGTTCGATCGCTACGCGCGACCCGGCGCGCTGCTCCTCACCTGGCGCACCGAGAAGGGGGCGCGGCTGCAGCGGAAGCGCTGAGCGAACCGGTCGGCCGCGGGATCCGCAGCAGCGCCGCGCAACTTCCCCCGTTTCGCCCCCTGCCCCCCCTGCCCGCCCGCTGGCACGCCGCTAGCATCCTCCGCCTTTCCGCCCGGAAGCTCGGGACGGCGCAACGCCGTACCACGGGTTCGTGGGCCGGAGGGAATCGATGAGCTGGGTCTGCCGGCTGTACCGCTCCTCGCTCGGCGCCAAGTACGTGATGGCGTCGACCGGGCTGCTGCTGTTCGGATTCCTGATCGCCCACCTGCTCGGGAACCTGCAGATGTTCGCGGGACCGGATGCGGTGAACAGCTACGCCGAGAAGCTGCGCGCGCTCGGGCCGCTGCTCTGGGTGGCGCGGATCGGGCTGCTGGTCATCGCCGGGCTGCACATCGCGACGGCGCTGCGGCTGGCGCAGCGGAACGACGCGGCGCGGCCGGTCGCCTACGCCAAGGTCGCCCAGCGCGCGGTGAAGCCGGCGACGAAGACCATGGTCCTCTCCGGCCTCGTCATCCTCGCCTACGTGGTCTACCACCTCGCCCACTTCACCTGGGGCGTGGTGCAGGCCGACCACGCGAGCCTGACCGAGAAGTTCGCCGACGGCCACGAGCGCCACGACGTCTATTCGATGGTGGTCCTCGGCTTCCGGACCTGGTGGGTCAGCGCGAGCTACCTCGTCGCGCTGGTGCTGCTGGCACTGCACCTCTGCCACGGCGTGACCAGCGTGTTCCAGACCTTCGGCCTGAACCACGCCAAGTACGCCTGCGCCATCAAGATGACCGGCCCGGCGATCGCGACGCTGATCTTCCTCGGCTACGCGTCGATCCCGGTGGCGTGCTGGCTCGGCCTGATCCCGCTCGTGGAGGCGCGCTGATGATCCCCGTCGGAAGCCCGCTCGACGGCAAATGCCCGTCGGGGCCGATCGAGACGCGCTGGGAGCGCTGCAAGGCCGAGCTCAAGCTGGTCAACCCCGCCAACAAGCGCAAGTACAAGGTGATCGTGGTCGGCACCGGGCTGGCCGGCGCTTCGGCCGCCGCGACGCTCGCCGAGCTCGGCTACCAGGTGGAAGCGTTCTGCTTCCAGGACTCGCCGCGCCGCGCCCACTCGATCGCCGCGCAAGGCGGCATCAACGCGGCGAAGAACTACCAGAACGACGGCGACTCGGTCTGGCGCCTCTTCTACGACACGGTGAAGGGCGGCGACTTCCGGGCGCGCGAGAGCAACGTCCACCGCCTCGCCGAGTGCAGCCGCAACATCATCGACCAGTGCGTCGCGCAAGGCGTGCCGTTCGCGCGCGAGTACGGCGGGCTGCTCGACAACCGCAGCTTCGGCGGCGCGCAGGTGTCGCGCACCTTCTACGCCCGCGGCCAGACCGGCCAGCAGCTCCTGATCGGCGCCTATCAGGCGCTGGCGCGGATGATCGGGCTCGGCAAGGTGAAGATGCACCCGCGCACCGAGATGCTCGACGTGGTCGTGGTGAACGGCGTCGCGCGCGGGATCGTCGTGCGCGACCTGATCTCGGGCAAGGTCTCGACCCACGCCGCCGACGCGGTGGTGCTGGCGACCGGCGGCTATGGCCCGGTCTTCTTCCTGTCGACCAACGCCAAGGGGTGCAACGTCACGGCGACCTGGCGCGCCCACAAGAAGGGCGCCTACTTCGCCAATCCGTGCTACACGCAGATCCACCCCACCTGCATCCCGGTCAGCGGCGACCACCAGAGCAAGCTGACGCTGATGTCGGAGTCGCTGCGCAACGACGGTCGAATCTGGGTGCCGAAGACGAAGGGCGACACGCGCAGCCCCGACCAGATCCCCGAGGACGAGCGCGACTACTACCTCGAGCGGCGCTACCCGAGCTACGGCAACCTCGCGCCGCGCGACATCGCGAGCCGCAGCGCCAAGTACGCCTGCGACGAAGGCCGCGGCGTCGGACCGGGCGGGCTCGGGGTGTATCTGGACTTCGCCGAAGCCATCAAGCGGCTCGGCGAGGCGACCATCCGCGAGCGCTACGGCAACCT
>VGYY01000090.1 GCA_016872815.1 Planctomycetota bacterium | reverse complement strand
GGCCGCTGCCGCGCGGCCGCTGTCGCGCGGGTGCGGTCGCGCGACTGCGGCAGGGAGCGAGCGGGCGTGGCCCGGCCGGCCCCTCAGAGATCCACGTCCACCAATTGCGAGCCGACCAGCGGGCCGCCGGCGCCGACCTTGCACGCTCGGACCGAGACGGTGACCCCGAGCGCCGGATCGGGTGCGTCGAGCTGCAACTGCCAGCGGTAGTCGGCGGCAAAGACGTCGTAGAGCAGGTCGATGAAGACCGGCACGCCGTCGATGGCCTCGACCGCCAGCAGGAGCACGGCTCCTGGTGCGCCGCGATGCGCCTCGAGGTCGATCGGCGCGCCCGGCGCCGGCTGGGTCGGCGTGACGGACAGCGTGAACTCGGCCTGGTCGTAGAGGTAGATCGCGCCCGAGTCGTAGCCGCTCGAGGTGTCGGCGTAGCGCGAGGCGACCAGCACGTGCTTCGCGTCGATGGCGATCGCGCTGCCGAAATCGTCCTCGGCCCAGGTCGGCCCGGCGACCAGCTCGCTCTCGAGGTGCCACGGGCCGTTCTTCTTCTTGCCGAGCCGGTAGGTCCGCGCGACTCCCTGGCTTCCTGCGGTGAAGTCGTCGTACGCCCCCACCGCCACCAGACCGCCGGCGAGCGCGACGGCGTGACCGAAGTTGGCGCTCGTCTGCAGCGTCGGCGCGACGAGCTCCTGCCCCTTGGTCCAGGTGGTTCCGCTCACGCTGAAGAGCTCGACCGAGCCGCAGTTCCCCACGAAATTCTGATCGGCGGCGGGCGCACCGATGACCGCCGTCGTGCCGTCGAAGGCGATCGCGCTGCCGAACGACGCGCCCGGATCGGGATCGTCGTCGAGCAGCTGAGTCTCGAAGTTCCAGTCGCCCGTGACCGGATCGCGGCGGTGCACCGACACGGCGCCATGACCGACGATCGGCCAGAGCAAGCTGTCGCGCGGCGCGCTGGTGATGAGCCAGTCGTTGCCGGAGGCGAGCGCGGTGCTCCAGTAGTTGGCCGGCTTGTACCAGGGGCAGACGAGGTAGCTCTGCTCGGTCGCCTGGGCGGCGAGCTCGGGAGCGGCGGCGCCGGCAGCGCAGGCGGCCAACGCCAGTGGCACCAGCCGGTGCCGGGTCAACGTTCGCGGAAGGGACATCGGGACGCTCCGGGGGTGTGGGATCGGACCGCCTCGGCTGGCCGAAGCAGGAAACCGGCGTTCCCCCACTCACCCGACGCCGACCCGCGGTGTTACAGAGCTCGGCCAGCTCGCCGCGCCGAAGCGCAACGGCCCGAGG
Source organism: Planctomycetota bacterium (assembly GCA_016872815.1). Taxonomy (GTDB): domain Bacteria; phylum Planctomycetota; class B15-G4; order B15-G4; family SIAN01; genus SIAN01. Next base: position 13,342 of record VGYY01000090.1, on the reverse strand, counting down.
CGAAGCGCCACCTGGCCTCCTGCGTCGGCTCCCGCTCGCCGCCGGACCGTCACTTCGCGATCGTCAGCGTGTCGATCGTGGCGCCCGACGCGTCGATGGCCGACAGGGTGAGCTGCGGCCCGGAGAACTCGACGGCGACGAAGTGGTAGGTCGATACGAAGCGGGCGGTGAAGTCGTTGTCGCTCGCGCGCGCGTAGAGCTCCTTGCCGCCCCCACCGGTCACGATCCAGATCGGGCCGGCGGGCGTCGTGTAGTCGGGCTCCTGATCGGCCTGGACCGGGACGCCGTCGACCACGGGAAAGCTGCGCTCGTAGGCATGGTCGTGCCCGTTGAAGACGACGTCAACGCCGTTCGCCGTGAACAGCGCCTCGAGGTCGGAGCGGATCTGCAGGTCGCTCCCGTGCTTCCCCGAACTGAACGGTGGATGGTGGAAGACGGCGAACTTCCAGGTCGCGCTGGTCGTCAGCACGTCCGCGAGCCACGTCGCCTGCGCGCTCCCGGCCGCGAAACCCTGGTTCGAGTCGAGCACGACGAAGAGCGCGTCGGCGGCGGTGACCGTGTAGTAGCGCTCGCTCTGCTCGGGGTTGTCATGCGGCAGATGGAACGCCTCGAGGTAGCGCTCGCCGTTCGCGGTCTTGATGTCGTGGTTGCCGAGCGCCGGGAAGAACGGGATGTGGTCGATCAGGCCGGCGTAGGGCCGGAAGAAGCACGGATCGAAGCGCGAGCGTTCGCCGGCGGGATAGACCACGTCTCCGGCGATCAGCACCAACTCCGGAGCGAACGCCGCGACCTGCGCCGCCACCTCCGCCTGCGCGCTCCCGCCGGTCCCCGAATCGCCGAAGACGGCGAAGCGCAGGTCGGGCGAACTTGCGTCGCGCAACGTGCGGAAGGTCGCCCCGAGATGGAGCGGCGTCCCGTCGACCGCCACCGTGTAGTCGTAGAGCGTGTCGGCCGCGAGCCCGTCGATCCGGAGTGCGTGCGCTGTCGCCGGCGCCGTCCCGGCGACCACCGTCGTCGGTCCGCCGCCCTGCGACCAGACGACGGAGCCGATGCCGGGCAGCTCGGTCGACCACGCAATCACCATCGACGTCAGGGTCGGCTCGGCGAGGAACGGTCCACGCGCCAGTCCCTGCACGGTCGCCACGACGCGCCGCCCGGAATTCGAGCCGCGGTCGCAACCGGCGCCGCCGGCGAGGAGCAGCGCCAGCAGCGCCGACGTCGTGAGCGTGGGGGCGGCGGACCGCATCGGGACTCCGAAGATCGAGGCGGCGGCGGCGAAGCCGGCTGCCGCGGCCCATTCTGTCGTGGATGCGGCGCTCTAAGCGGGCGGCGCGCCGTCGAACAGTCGGCCCTGCAGCGGCCCCGGCCGCCGGAATGCCGCCGTCGAGACGCCGGCGCCGCGCTGCGCCGCCCCGGGACCGTGCAGCCCGGCGCGCCGCACCGCCAGCGCGAAGAGCTGCTCGAGCTGGCGCGCCCACTCGCCCTGGCCGCGGAAACGGGTGCCGAACTTCGCGTCGTTCAGCGCGCCGCCGCGCAGCTCGCGCAGCCGATGGAGCACCTTCTCGCGCTGCAGAGGCCGGTGCACGGCGAGCCACTCGTCGAACAGCTGCTTCACGCCGTGCGGCAGGCGCAGCAACTGCCAGCTCGCCATGGTCGCGCCCGCCTCCTTCGCTGCCGCGACGATCGCCGGCATCTCGTGGTCGGTGAGGCCGGGGATCACCGGCGCGACCAGCACCCCGACGGCGATGCCGGCGCGCGCCAGCTCCGCGATGGCGGCGAGTCGCGCTGCCGGCCGCGACGCGCGCGGCTCGAGCACGCCGGCCAGATCGGCGTCGAGCGTCGTCAAGCTGAGGAAGACCTGCACCGCGTCGTACTCGGCGAGGCGCGCCAACACGTCGACGTCGCGCGTGACCAGCGCGTTCTTGGTCACGATCCCGACCGGATTGCGGAACTCCGCCAGCACCTCGAGGCAGCCGCGCGTGAGCCGGAGCGCCCGCTCGACCGGCTGGTAGCAGTCGGTGACCCCCGACAGCGCCAGCAGGCGCGGCTGCCACGACGGCTTCATGAGTTCCGCGCGCAGCAGCGACGGCGCCTCGCGCTTGACCAGGATCACCGTCTCGAAGTCGAGTCCCGCCGACAGCCCGAGGTACTCATGCGTCGGCCGCGCGTAGCAGTAGCTGCAGCCGTGCTCGCAGCCGCGGTAGGGATTCACGCTCGCGTCGAACGGCAGGTCGGGGCTGTCGTTGGTCGAGACGATCGAGCGCGAATGGTCCTCGAGGAAGCGGGTGCGCGGCGCCGGAATCGCAGCGTCACCGGCCGCACGCGCCGCCGCCGCCAGCGCCTCGAGGTCGAGCTCGATCTCGCGCCCGGTGAAGCGGTCGGCGGGGTTGGAGGAGGCGCCGCGCTGCGTGGCCATGGCGGGGTTGTAGCGGAGTTGCCGCGGCGCGGGCGATCACTCGCGATGCGGCGACGGCCGACACGTGGCTGGCGCTTTTCTGTGCCCGCGCTAACTCCCCGCTTCGCGATCGCGCTGCCGCGAGTGGCGCGCGTTCGCGGTTGGCGCCGCCAGCGTGCGGCGCCGGTGCCGGTGCGAAGCCTGAATCAGCGTGTCCTGGGCAGCGGTCCCGGGACTTCGACTCCCGCCTCATGCGCGAGGGGTCGCGACGCCGCGATTGCGGCGCGGGGCTTCGTCACGTCCTGACCTGCGCAGCGGTCGAGCGACCGCGCGCCCCATCCGGCTCGGCGCCTTCGCCGGGCCCTCCCTGCACTGGAACTCCGTCTCCCATGAACGACTCTTCCGTCGTCCGCGCTGCGGACCCGATCGATCCCCGTTGGTTCGAGACCTTCTTCAGCGGCCTCGCGCTCGATCTCTGGCGCGCTGCCGCAACGCCCGAGCAGACGCGCGTCGAGGTCGACTTCCTCGCCAAGGCGCTGCTGCTGCCGCCGGGCGCGCGCGTGCTCGACATCGCGTGCGGACTGGGCCGCCACTCGCTCGAACTCGCGGCGCGCGGCCATCGGCCGACCGGCGTCGACTTCTCACGCGAGGCGCTGGAACAGGCGCGCGCCGCGGCGGCCGCGCGTCGACTGACCGTCGAGTTCGCGTCGGCCGATCTGCGCGAGCTGGCAGCTTGCCCCGCCGCTGCCGGCCCGTTCGATGGCGCCTTCACACTCGGCAACAGCTTCGGCTACGTCGATCCCGCCGCCACGCGCACCTACCTCGCCGGCGTCGCGCGCGCGCTGAAGCCGGGCGCGCGCTTCGTCCTCGACAGCGGCTACGTCGCCGAATCTCTGCTGCCCCACCTGCGCGAGCGGGAGTGGTTGGCGATCGGCGACTTCCTCTTCCTCGAGGAAAACCGCTACCTCGTCGAGCAAGGTTGCGTCGAAACGACCTACACCTTCCTCCGCGGCGAGCAGCGCCAGACCCGCAAGGGCTACCAGTGGGTCTTCATGCTCCGCGAGCTGCGCGAACTGCTGCACGCCGCAGGTTTCGACGTGGAACAACAGCTCCAATCGACCGACGGCACTCCCTACGCGTGGGGCGCTCGCTACCTGCTGCTGGTGGCGCGCAGACGGTGAACGGCGCGCTCAGGCGCGCGCCGCCGTCCCCTTCCACTCCTCGTCGAGCTGCGCGCACGCCTCGGGCAGACGGTCGTACAGCCGCAGCGGCTGGCGGCGCAGCGCCGCGTCCGACAGGAGCGCCTGCGTCACGATCGGCAGCGCCACGGTCACGTCGGTGCGCAGGTAGACGCTCTTGCTCTCGACGCACTCGATCGAGGTCTTGCCCCAGGTGTGGCCCTCGCCGGCGCTGCACGAGGAGAGCGCGCCGTTGTCGACGACATCGACGCAGATCTGCACGTCGATGTCGAAGCCGCGCGCATCGACGCCGAGGATCTGCGACAGGAGCGGCTCGCCCTGCAGCGTGTAGTTCTTCGGCACTCCGCCGCCGAAGATCCAGACGCTCGCCTGGCCGGAGCTGGCTGCGGCGCTCTTCGAATTCGCGCCGACGCTGCCGCGCCCCTTCTTCGAACGCGCCCAATGCTGCAGCGCCGCCATCGAGTAGACGTCGCGCGCCACGTCGAGCCGGAACTTGAACCCCTTCGGGTCCTCGCGCTCCATCTTCACGACGTTCAGGTAGATCGAGCCGTCCTGCGGCGCGCCGACGAAGACCGGTACGCCGTGGCGGAAGCAGGTCGCGAGCAGGCTCGGCCGCGTGATCCGCTGGTCGTCCTCGATCTTCGCGACGACGCGGCCGATCTCGTAGTGGAGCTCGGGCGTCGTCATCGGCCGCTGGAACGGCTTCGTCTTCAAGAGCTCGCAGAAGAAGCGGTCGGTGTCGAGCAGCACGTCCTCGGCGAAGCCAAGGTCGTAGATGCGGATGATGCGCGCCTTGCGGTAGGCGCCGTCGTCGCCGGTCGGGCTCACCTCGTGGATGAGGTGGCCGAGGGTGCGGTGGAGGTCGTGGTAGAGGTTGGCGCCGGTCGTCGTGAGCGAGTTGATCCAACCCGCCTCGATCATCGGGATGAGCGCCGACTGGTGCATGCCGGCCGGCGTCATCGCGCCCGAGACCGTCGCGAAGACGACGTGGTCTTCCTCGACGCTCGCGCGCATCAGCCGGTGCGCCTCGCGCAGCCCGCGCCCCGCGAACGCCGGGAAGAAGTTCTCGAGCAGTTCCCGCGGCGTCTCCTTGCCGGTCAGCGCGGCGGGATCGACGGAGCGGACACGGGACCTGGCGCCGGCCTTGGGGCGGATCTTGCTTCGGGTGCTCATGGGGGCGACGGTCTTAGCGGGCACGGGCGACGACGAGAAGGGATGCGTCTCGTCGCGACGCGGCACTCACCCGCCGCGAGCGTCCGCGGCCACCTCGAGCGGCGACCAGCCGAGGCCGTCGGGATGGACGAGGATGCCGATCGGCAGCGAGCTGCCGGCGAACTCGCCGCCGAGGGTCGACCGGTCGGTGGCGGCGGCCGACTGCGCGCAGCTGACCAGCACCTGCCGGCCGTCCGGCGTCACCTTGGCGCGGATCGGAAACTTCGGGCAGGGGAGCATCGCGACCACCGCGCGCTTCAGCGCGTCGACCACCGAGACGGTGTCGGCCGCACGATTGGCGGTCCAGACGAACGCGCCGTCGGGCGTCACGTCGATCCCCTCGCAACCGGCGCCGGTCTTCACGTCGCCGAGCGAGCCCTCCCCCACCAGGTCGAGGATCGAGATCGTGCCGGAGCCGATGTTGGCGGTGTAGGCGACGTCGCAGGCGGGCGCGACCGCCACCATGTGGCTCGCCTCCTGATCGGTCCTGATCACGGCGTCAACGACCCTCGCCTCGAGGTCGACCAGCAGGAGCGCCTTGCTGGTCTCCGACGTGACCGCGACGCGCGCCTCCTCGCCGAGCCACATGATCCCGTGCGGCCGGCGGTGCGGCGCAAGGTCGATCTTCTTCACCGGCTTCGCGGTGGCGACCTCGAACAGCGTGAGCGTCGAGCCGGCCAGCTGCGCGTCGCCTTAGTCGGCAACCACGGCGATGCGGCCGTCGGGGCTGACGATCACTGCGTGCGGCCCGACGCCGGTGGCCACTCGTGCCACCTCCTTGCCGGCCGCAAGATCGATCAACGACGCGATCGCCGCGGCCTTGTTGAGCACGATCAGCGTGCCGCTGGCGGAGGCGGCCGGTGGCGCGGCCGCCGGTTCCTGCCCGCCCGCCAGCAGCGCAAACGGCAGGAGCAGCCACGACACGATCGACTTGGACGCGAGCGGCATGGTGCTCTCCTCGAACTGCGCCGCGCTACGAGCCGCCGCCCCGGGCGTTCCCCGCGGACTCCGCCAAGCGGTATGGATCGGATACCGAGCCAACCATCCACTATTCTCCACAGCTTGTCATTAGCCTTAGATTCCCGACTTCTAAGCCTAGATCTCGTCCATCTAAAGCTAATCCTCCACCTGATTGTAATATGAAGCCCGATCGTTCCACGGCTTGGACGGGCCGTGGAACGAACCAGCGACCGCCGCCACCCCCCCCCGCGCACGCCTGCGCCATTCCAGAGGAGTCCCGCCCGCGATGGACAAGAAGAGCAAGAGCGCCGCCACCGAACCGACCAGCCTGCGCGACTTCCTCGAGATCCCGTACGACCAGCTCGAGGAGATGAACCTCGCCGCCAAGCAGCAGCGGATCGACCGCATCGATGCCGCGAAGCTGCAGGCCGAGCGCGTCAAGTACCTGAACGCCGAGAAGCGCGTGAAGGCCGTGACCGTCTGCTTCAGCGACCTCGAAGGTCGCCTGCACATGCTCGACTACGACAAGAAGTTCCTGCTGAAGAGCTTCGACAACCTCACCTTCGACGGCTCCTCGATCCGCGGCTTCTCGCAGCAATCGGAGTCGGACCTGCGCCTCGGCCTCGACTGGCCGGCGACCTACTGGCTGCCGTCCGACGTGTTCGGACCAGGCAAGGTGCTGGTCTTCGGCGAGGTGCTCGACCGGAAAGGCAGGGCGTACGCCGGCGACATGCGCGGCGTGCTGAAGACTTTCCTCCAGAAGATGTACGACAAGGACGGCTCGACCTGCTACGCCGCCAACGAGATCGAGGGCTTCCTCTTCAAGGGGCGCGACGCCGAGCGCCACTTCCACGAGACCGGCCACTTCGACTACGTCTCGACCGGCGGCTACTACCACTCGCTGCCGACCGACCCGCTGCGCAACTTCATCGACTCTGCCGCCGAGGCGCAGCGCGCGATGGGCTTCCAGAACGAGAAGGACCACCCCGAGGTCGCGCCGTCGCAGTTCGAGATGAATTTCTCGTACGCCGAGGCGCTCATCGCCGCCGACCAGTTCCAGCTCTACAAGCTGCTCTGCCGGCAGATCGCGCAGCGGATGGACATGACGGCGAGCTTCCTGCCGAAGCCGGTGACCGGCATCAACGGCAGCGGCGCCCACACCAACATCTCGGTCGGCCGCAAGGGGAAGAACGTCTTCTTCGAGAAGGGCGGCCAGGATGGCGTCAGCAAGCTGGCGTGGGAGTTCATCGATCGCATCCTGAACGCCGGCAGCGACCTCTGCCTGATCCTGAACCCGAGCGTGAACGCCTACCGCCGGCTCGACCCGCACTTCGAGGCGCCGAACCAGATCAAGGTGTCGCCGATCGACCGCGGTTCGATGATCCGCATCCCGCTCGGCAACGAGCGCAGCGCGCGTATCGAGGTGCGCAGCGTCGGACCGGACACGAACATCTACCAGACGCTCTACGCGCTGTTCCGCACCGGCTTCGAGGGGGCCGGCTCCGACCCGAAGGACGAGGCGAAGCGCTCACGCACCCGTTTCCTGCCCGACAACATCCTCGACTCGATCCGCCTGTTCAAACAGAGCAAGTGGATGGCGGAACTGTTCGGCGAGGCGGTCCACGGCAAGTTCGCCGAGCTCAAGATGGCGGCGGCGGAGAGGAGCCCGAAGCTGCTGGGGACGACGGTCAAGGCGGGCGAGGTGCAGTTCCACCACGAGGTGACGAACCAGTACTTGTGGAACAGGTTCTGAGAGCGGACGAGCGCGCCCGCAAGGGCGCGCTCGCGGTCGAAATGGGGATGGAGCTGACGGGCGAGCGGCGCGTTGCGCCGGCTCGCCCGCTGCTCATCGGGAACAGACCAACGGGAACAGACCATCGGGAGCAAGGCATCGGGAGCGGGTCATCGGGAAAGGCCGTTTGCGAGCGAGTGGCGGGAGAGACGGAGGGGGAGGGGGCGGCGAGCGCGGCGGGAACCCGGGAAGAAGTGAGCGGTCGGGTGGCGCGTGCGGCTCCGTGCGGCGCGACCAGCTTTGCGAGGGACGAGCATGCGAACGATCCGGGCGCAGCGACCGTGGATGGCGATGGCGGCGGGAATGGTGGTGGCGCTGGCGGCCTGCTGCGGTTCGCGGAGCGGGACGGCGACGCCTGATGCCGAGGCGGCGGCCTTCCTCGGCGCGGATGCAGTGGCGATCCTCGCGGCGCCCGATCGGATCGAGTCGTTCCGCGTCGCGCGGGTGATCGGGAAGGCTCCCGACCCGACGAAGGCGATCGCGGGCGTCGAGCGGCTCGCGGGCGGGCCGCTGCTGGACGCGGCGCAGACGGCGCAGGTGCGCGACCTGCTCTTCGCCGAAGACTCCTACGAGTTCGATCTGGCCAAGGCCTGCGACCCGGTGCCGGGCGTTCTGCTCCGGGCGTGGCAGGGCGGCCGCTACGCCGACCTCTACCTCTGCTTCGAGTGCCTCATGTGGGCAGTCAGCGTCGACACGCCGATCGACCGCTTCCCGCCGATCCGCGAGTGGGAGGACTTCGATCCGGTGCAGCGGCCGCTGGTGGCGCTGGTGAAGGCGCTCTTCCCCGCCGACGCCGCGATCCAGGCGCTGCGCTGACGCGTGACCGCGAATCGGCGGCTGCCGCGAGTCACCGCCGGAGCGACAACTCTTCGAGCGCGCTGCCCGGCTGCTGCGCCTGCTGCATCGCTCGCGCGACGCTCCACTCCTTGCGATTGATCCGGCCGTAGCCGAAGCGGGTGCCGATGCGTCCGCGGCCGCCCCGTTGCAGGCGCCGCTTCCGAGCCGTGCGCGCGCGCACAGCCTTTGGCTCGATCGGGGGGCCGACCGTTTGGCACGCCATTGGTTCATGCGTCTCGTGCCTGATCGAGACACCGATGCGCGAGGACGCGATGCCAACCGACCGTGACCTTCGCAGCTGCTTCCGAACCCTCCGGCTGCGGAGCGGCGCCTTTCTCCTGGCCGCGCTCGCTGCTGCCACCACGACCGGCGGCGCCGCGCACGGCCAGGGGACGGGTCCGATCATCCAGCACGAGCCGCGGGCGATGGCGCGGGTGGTCTACTTCAACGCGTCGGGCGCCCAGAACGGCAACCCGATCGCCGGCGAGTACACCATCGAGTACGGCAAGCCCGACTGGCGGAGCGAGTACGACGCCGGGTTCGACCAGCTCACGCGCGGCAAGCGGCTGCGGCTCGGCAAGGACTGGTGGACGACGCTCGACACCTTCGTGCCGCTCGGCTTCGGCGAGAAGAGCGAGCGCAAGGCGGGCGAGTACCTCCTGGCGCTCGAGTGCTCCGAGAAGGGCGAGTGGAGCCTGATCGCGCTCGATCCCGAGCCGCTCAAGAAGTCGAAGGTCGACGCCTTCGGCAGCGGCCAGACCAGGGGCGGCACGAAGATCCCGCTCACCTACGCGACGACCGAGAACGAAGCGAAGGAACTCTCGATCCAGTTCGTCGGCGACGACAAGAAGCCGCGCGAACAGACGCTCGAGATCCGCTTCGGCAGGCACCGGCTGACGACGATGGTGAAACCGAGGATCTGACCGCCGCCACGGACGGACCGCCACTCACGAACAGGAAAGCGCTCCGGTATCCCCGAGCACCGGAGTGCGCACCCCGGAGCGGGGCCGTGCCGATGCACGGCTCCGCTCTATTTTTCGTTCTTCGACGCGCTGCGATCAGCGGATCAGCCGCCCTGCTCGACCGGCTGCGCCGGCTTCTTGATCGACTGGAACTCCTTCAGGAGCTCCTTCGCCGTCTTCTTGCCGACGATCTTCTTCAGCGGCGCCGCCTCCGGCTTCTCCGCGTTCGGATCGAGGACCAGCAGCACCGGCTGCTCGTACGACGCCACGCCGAAGCGCTTGGCCTCCGGGCTGTCGCGCTTGATGACGGTGCGTGCGACGACGAACTTGCCCATCGCCTCGGCCAGAGCATCGTCGAACAGCGCTTCCTCCAGCGCCGCGCTGTCCTTGCCCTTGGTGGCGAAGACGAACAGCACCAGCTTCTGTTCCTTGACCGCCGCGTCCTTCACCTCGTCGAAGGTGGCGGGGAACGACTTGCCGTACTTCTTGGCGATCGCCTCGATCTGCGTCTTCACCGCCGCCGGATCGCGCGAGCCAAGCTTCTCGATCTCGTCGCCCTTCGAGTCGGTGAAGATCACCGTCGGGTAACCGCGCACGCCGTACTTGCCCGACAGGTCGGTGTTCTTCTTGCCCCAGTTGCAGTCGACGAAGACGTTGACCAGCTGCTTGCTCGCCTCGACCACTCCGTCGTCGCTGAACGCACCTGCGCTCAGACTCGCGCAAGGCGGTCAGCCATCGCTCGTGAAGAAGAACATCATCGGCTTGCCGGAGACCTTGGCGGCCTTGATCGCCGCCTGCGGCTCCTTCTCCCACGGGATCTTGCCGCCATCGCCCGCGAGCGCTTCGCCCGCGAACAGGACGCCGGCCACCAGCGCCAACATCGCCTTGACCATCTGCCTCGCCTCCATGGTTGCCGGGCGGCAGCGCGAGCTCTGCGCTGCACCGTGCGGATCACCGTGCCGCCGACGATATCGCCCACCTCCGACCACCGACTGCAACGCCGCCCGCGCCGCGCTCGAACGCCGCCCCGCCCGGGACCGCCGCCGACGCCCCTGCGCCGGCCGGCTACCATCGCCCGCGCGATGGACCTCTTCGCCAAGACGCCGGCCGAACTCGCCCGCAGCGCGCCGCTCTCCGACCGCATGCGGCCGCGCACGCTCGCCGAGGTGATGGGCCAGGAGGAGGTCATCGGGCCCGGCCGGCCGCTGCGCCGCATCCTCGACGCCGGCGAACTGCCGCCGTCGATGGTCTTCTGGGGGCCGCCCGGCACCGGCAAGACGACGCTGGCGCGCCTGGTCGCCGCCACCGCGAAGCTGCCGTTCCTGCCGTTCAGCGCGGTGACCTCCGGCATCAAGGAGGTGCGCGAGGCGATCGAGCAGGCGCGCGCGCGGCGGCGCGAGGACGGCCGCACCACGCTGGTCTTCGTCGACGAGATCCACCGCTTCAACCGTGCGCAGCAGGACGCCTTCCTGCCGCATGTGGAAGACGGGACGATCATCCTGGTCGGCGCCACCACCGAGAACCCGAGCTTCGAGGTCAACGCCGCGCTCCTCTCGCGCTGCCGCGTCTTCGTGCTGAAGGGGCTGTCCGACCCGCAGGTGCTCGAACTGCTGCGGCGCGCGCTGGACGACCCGGAGCGCGGGCTCGGCCACGTGCCGGTGGCGGCGGAGGCGGGCGCGCTCGAGCGGCTCGCCAACCTGGCGAACGGCGATGCCCGCCAGGCGCTCGGGCTGCTCGAGACGGCGGTGCGGGCGAGCGAGAGCGTGGACGGGCGGCGCCGGCTGACGCTCGAGACGATCCGCGCGGTCACGCAACGGCGCAACGCCAACTACGACGCGAGCGGCGACCAGCACTTCGACTGCGCCTCGGCGCTGATCAAGTCGCTGCGCGGCAGCGATCCCGACGCGGCGCTCTACTGGCTGGCGCGCATGCTCGAGAACGGCGAGGACCCGCTGTTCGTGGCGCGACGGCTCGTGATCTTCGCCAGCGAGGACGTCGGCAACGCCGATCCGCGCGGGCTGATGGTCGCGGTGGCGGCGATGCAGGCGACCCACTTCGTCGGCATGCCCGAGGCGCTCTATCCGCTGGCGCAGGCGGCGACCTACCTGGCGACGACGCCGAAGAGCAACGCCGCGGGCGCGGGCTACAAGGCGGCGGCGGCCGACGTCGAGGCGACGCGCAACGACCCGGTGCCGCTGCACCTCCGGAACGCCGCCACCGGACTGATGCGCGGACTCGGCTACGGGCAGGGCTACCAGTACGCGCACGACCGGCCGGACGCGCTCGTCACCCATGACCACCTGCCCGCGGCGCTGATCGGGCGGCGCTACTACCAGCCGAAGGACGTCGGCCACGAGGCGGCGATCCGCCGCTGGCTCGACGAGCGGGCGGCGCAGCGGACGCGGCAGCGCGAAGCGCCGCGCACGCCGGGCGACGGCGAACCGACCGGCTGAGGTGCGCCCCGGCGGCAGCGCGGCGCGGCGCTATCGTGCCGCACCCTTGTGGCGCCGATTCGCGCGCGCCGCGGTTCCATGGATCCGCCCATGCCTCATCCGTTCCCGCACCGCTACACCTGCGAGCTCGAAGTCCGTGACGACGCGTCGAGCACGCTCAAGGCCGGCCCGCGGCCGCCGCTCCTGGGCGGCAATCCGCCCGAGTTCGACGGCAGCGACACGTGGTGGAGCCCCGAGCACCTGCTGCTGTCGTCGCTGCAGATCTGCTTCCGCGGGACGTGGAACGCCCTGACCGCGAGACCCGGCATCAAGGCGTCGAAGTTCGCCACCCGGGCCGAGGCGGTGCTCGAGAAGGGGCCGGCCGGCATCACCTTCACCTCGATCACGCTGACGGCGTTCGTGACCGTCCCCGCCGCCCACGTCGACGCCGCGCGCGACCTGCTCGCCAAGGCGAAGAAGTTCTGCATCATCTCGAACCAGCTCAAGACCGAGCCGACCCTCGTCGCCGAAGTCAGCGCGGGCTGATCCGCCGGCTCCGTCCCGGATCAGGATGACGCGCGGCGCCGTGACAGCAGCGCGGTGCCGAGCTGGCCGCAGCCCGCCGCCCGCTCGCGGCCACCGCTGAAACGCAGCTTCACCGGCACGCCGAGCGGGCGCAGCTTGCGCGTCCACTCGCGCACTTCGGCCATGGTCGGCGCCGCGAACTCGTCGCCGACGGGGTTGAACGGGATCACGTTGAGCAGGAAACGGAACCCGCGGCGCGCCAGCGCCGCGATCGCCGCGACGTCGTCGTCGCCCATGGTCAGGTCGCGGATCGCCACGTACTCGAGCGTCACGTGTTTGCCGCGCCGGTGGCGCTCGTAGCGCGCCACCGCGTCGAGGAACTCCTCGAACGAATGGCGCTGCTGGATCGGCATCAGCCGCGCCCGCTTCTCCGGCACGGCGGCGCCGAGGCTGAACACCAGCCGCCACGGCTCGTTCGCGTCGATGAAGCGATGGATCGCCGGCACCACCCCGGCGGTCGAGATCGTGATCCGCCGCGCCCCGATCTGCAGCCCGTGCGCCTGCGTCATCACCCGCGCCGCGCGGTAGACCGCCGCCTCGTTCTGCAGCGGCTCGCCCATCCCCATGAAGACGATGTCGCTGGCGCGCACCCCGGCGTGGCCCGTGACCTGCGCGACCTGGTCGACGATCTCCCACGCGGCGAGGCTGCGCGTCAGCCCGAGCTTCCCGGTGGCGCAGAACCGGCACGCCAGCGCGCACCCCGCCTGGCTCGAGACGCAGACGGTGTAGCGTCCGCTGCCGGCGTGATGCGGCAGCAGGACCGACTCGACCAGCGCCCCATCGTGCAGCCGGAATGCGTAGCGCGTGCTGCCGTCCGCCGCCGGCTCCACGGCCTCCCGCGCGAGCCGCGGCAGCGCGACCGCCGCGGTCAGCCGCGCGCGCCGCTCATGCCCGAGCGACACGAGCCCGGCGATGCCGCTGGCGCCGCGATCGCGCACGTACAGCGCGCGCAACGCGTCGGCGCCGAG
>VGYY01000089.1 GCA_016872815.1 Planctomycetota bacterium | reverse complement strand
CGGCACCGGGCGCGACGGCGGCTTGATCGGCAGCGCCGCCGGGCGCGGCGCCAAGCGCAGCGCGCAGCGCGCCGTTTTGCACCAGCGAGGATGGCGCGCCGAAGGGCGCCGTCGCCACGCCGACCGCGTAGCCGAACACGGCGCCGAACGCGAGCATCACCGCACTCTTCGCCCGAGAGCCCATCGCCGCTCCTCGCCGTGCCGCCCGCCGGACCGGCCCGCTTCGCGCCGGCTCATGGACGGCGCGGCCGGCGACGGCATCATGCCGCCTCGCCATGGCACGCCTCGCTCATCGCTTCGAGCTGCCGTCGACGCCGCTCCTGCGCCCGGCGCGTCCGCGGACGCGCCGCGAGATGCTGCTGCAATGCGCCAACGGCTTCGGCGCGCTGGCCGCCACGGCGCTCTGGCACGAGCGGGCGTTCGGGGCGCTGGTCGGCGCGCCGCGCGATGGCGCCACGCTCGATCCCCTCGCCCCGCGTGCGGCGCCGCTGCCGGCGCGCGCGAAGCAGGTGATCTTCCTCTACATGGACGGCGGCCCGTCGCAGGTCGACACCTTCGACTGGAAGCCGCGCCTCGCGCAGGAGCACGGCCGGCCGATCCAGCTGGCCAACGTCCCGAAGACGCAGTTCGCCAACGTCGGCACCGTGCTCCAGAGCCCGTGGGAGTTCAAGCCGCGCGGGCAGTCGGGGCTGATGGTCAGCGAGCTGCTCCCCTGCATCGCGCGCCACGCCGACAAGCTCTGCGTCGTCCGCTCGCTCACCTCGAACTTCAGCGAGCACCCGGGCGCCAACTACTTCCTCCACAGCGGCCACGGCCAGACCGGACGGCCGAGCATGGGCTCGTGGGTCACCTACGGGCTCGGCAGCGAGTGCCGTGACCTGCCGGGGTTCGTCGTGCTGAACGGCGGACTGGTGCCGCCGGGCGGCCTCGAGACCTTCGGCAACGGCTTCCTGCCGGCCAGCTACCAGGCGTCGCTGTTCAAGCCCGAATCGGGCCTGGTCGCCGATGCCGCGCCGCGCGAGCCGACCGCCGCGGCGCAGCGCGCGAAGCTCGAGCTGCTGGCCGAGCTCGACCGCGCGGCCCTCGGCCGGGTCGGCGATCGCGGCGCGGTCGAGGCGGCCATCGCCAACCAGGAGCTGGCGTTCCGGATGCAGACGTCGGTGCCCGAGCTGGCCGACCTCTCCGGCGAGAGCGACGCGACGAAGACGCTCTATGGCCTCGATTCGCCGAACGAGCACACCCGCCGCTACGGCCGCGTCTGCCTGCTGGCGCGCCGGCTGGTCGAGCGCGGGGTGCGCTTCATCGAGCTGACGGTCCCGCCCGCCGCCGGCGACCGCTGGGACCAGCACGCCGACCTGAAGAACGCCCACGCCGCCAACGCGCTGGCCACCGACCAGCCGATCGCGGCGCTGCTCGAGGACCTGGCGCAGCGCGGCCTGCTCGACTCGACGCTGGTGGTCTGGGCCGGCGAGTTCGGCCGCACGCCGATGGCGCAGGGCAGCGACGGCCGCGATCACAACCCCTACGGCTTCACCGTGTGGCTGGCCGGCGGCGGCGTGAAGGGCGGCACCACCTACGGCGCCACCGACGACTACGGCTACTTCGCCGTCGAGGACCGCCTCGAGATGCACGACCTCCACGCCACCATGCTCTGGCTGCTCGGCATCGACCACACCCAGCTGACCTTCCGCCACTCCGGCCGCGACATGCGGCTGACCGACGTGCACGGGGAGGTGGTGCACGAGCTGTTCGCCTAGCCCGCCTTGCTCATGAGCCCCGGCGCGGAGCCGGCAACAGGCACGCGGCTATCGTCGGCGGTCGCGTCCGGGCGCACGCCCCGGCAAGGTCTGGCGCAAGGACTGTCGAGCATGTTCCGACCGATCGTGGCGCTCGCGAGGTGGCAGGTCCGCTGGTGGCTCGCCCTGTCGATCGGTGTGATGCCGGCAGCGGCGCAGGTGACGCCCGCTGCGGAGGCTCCCGCCGCAGCGACCGAAGGCTCTCGAATCCGCCCGAAGCTCTCTGGCACGAAACCGACGCCGCGCCAGGCGCCCGCCGAGTTGCCGGGGATCAGCGAGTTCATGCTGAAGAGCGCGTGCGTGAGCGAGTTCTGGGGCGTCGATCGCGTGATCGAGGCGGGCGTCGTCGAGCCGCTCGATCGCAAGGCGGGCGAGAAGCTGCCGATCGCGTTCAACGTCCACGGCTTCGGCGGCGACCACACCGTCGCGTGGCAGCAGGGCCCCGGCATGCAGAAGGCGATGAGCAGCGGCGCGATGCCGCGGATGCTCCACGTCTTCCTGAACGCGCAATGGGAATGGGGCCACCACGAGTTCGCTGATTCGCGTGCCGGCGGGCCGTGGGGCAAGGCGCTGACCGAGGAGTTCATCCCGGCGCTCGAGGCGCGATTCGGTGCGGCGGGCGTGCCGGCCGGGCGGCTCCTGACCGGCCACTCGAGCGGCGGCTGGTCGGTGCTGTGGCTGCAGATCGCCTACCCCGACTTCTTCGGCGGCTGCTGGGCCACGGCGCCCGATTCGGTCGACTTCCGCGACTTCACCGGCATCGACATCTACAGCTACGAGAACGCGTACACCGACCCGGAAGGCCAGCCGATCATGCTGATGCGGCGGCGCGGGCAGTTCACCACGTCGATCCAGCAGTTCATGCAGATGGAGCAGCAGCAGCAGCCGATCGGCGGGCAGTTCTTCAGCTTCAACGCGGTGTTCAGCGAGCTTGGCCCGGATGGAATGCCGAAGCCGCTGGTCGACCTGAACACGGGCGCGATCGACGCCGCGGTGGCCGATTCCTGGCAGCCATACGACATCTCCCTCAAGCTGCAGCGCGAGTGGGCGACGCTCGGCCCGAAGCTCGCCGGCAAGCTCCATCTCTACATGGGGCTGATCGACACCTTCCGGCTCGAAGGCGCGACGATCCTGCTGAAGGAGGAGATCGCCAAGCTCGGCTCCGACGCCGACATCGTGCTGGTCGAGGGCCGCGACCACGGCTCGCTCTACGCCCCCCACCCCGAGCTCTGGCCGAAGGGCATGATGGAACGCATCCACCGCGAGATGTGGCAGCAGTGGGAGGCGGCGACGGGGCGGTGATCGTCAGCGACCCGCGCCGGCAGGCGCCGCCGGCGGCTTCGGCGGCTCCCAGCCGAGCGCCTCGAACAGCCGGGCGCGCGCCGGACCGAGCAGGCCATCGCCGCCATCGGCGTTGGTCATCAGGGCGAACCCTTCGGCACGATCCTGCCGGAAGATCAGCAGCGCGCGGAAGCCGACGTTGGCGCCGCCGTGGCCGAAGAGCGGCAGGCCGGAATCGCGAAAGAGCTGGAACCCCAGCCCGTAGTCGCCGTCGAGCGCCGGCTGCAGCGCCTCCGCCATCAACGCCTTCGGCAGCAGCGAGCCCTCCGCGCCGGCGAGCGACCGCTGCAGCGCGAGCCCGAATCGCAGCAGATCGCTCGGCGTGGTCCAGAGGCCGGCGGCGGCGAGCTCGGGCATCGTCGGCGCCTCGCCCGGGACCGGTTTCGGCGGCAGCGAAGAATGGCCGCTCGCGAAGTCGTCGCGGAGATCGGGAGGCAGCGGCTGCGCATAGGTGCTGCGCGTCATCCCAGCCGGTGCCAGCACCGTCTCGTCGAGCAGCTCGGCGAAGTCGCGCTCGGTGACGTCGACCAGGAGCTGCTGCATCACGGTGTAGCCGCCGCCCGAGTACTTCCACTTGGTGCCGGGCTCGAGCTCCACGACGATCGGCGGCGAATTCGCCGGCGGCACCCCTTCGAGGATGTCGAGCAGCTCGGGCACCGGCTCGTCGCCCAGGTAGCCGCGGAAGCCGTGCACCGACAGGCCGGCCGTGTGGGAGAGCAGCCCGCGCAGGGTGATCGGCTTGCCACGGCGCAGCGGGCTGTCGGGCAGCGCAAAGCTCGCCAGTTGCTCGTCCACGTCGCGGTCGAGCGCGAGCGTCCCGGCAGCCACCGACCGCAGCGCCCCCACCGCCGCCACCGGCTTGCTGATCGAACCGGCCTGGAAGCGCGTGTCGGGACCGACCGCCGTCTCGTCGCCCATGCGCCGCACGCCGAGCCCGGCGGCCAGCACGATCGCACCGTCGCGCATCACCGCGACGCTCGCGCCCGGAACCGCCGCGCGCCGGCGCAGCGCGTCGAACTCGGCGAGGAGCGCGGCGCGCGGCTCGGGCGCGGAGAAGTCGACCGTGCGCGCGACAGGGGCGACGGTGGCGGGCGGAGTCGACTGCGCGATCGAGCGACCGGACAATGCTGCCGACCAGAGAAGCGACGCGAATAGCGCCCAGCGAAGCGAACGGCGCGAGGGACGAGCGGAATCGCGGTTCATCAGCCGACCCTCGAAGTGCGTGTTTCCGGCGCAGCGGAGAGCCCGGTGAGCGCGCGAGCGGGCAGCGCATCATGACGGAAGAGTCGGCGGACGGCGCTGCGCCGCGGGCGCGCCGGGGCCGCACATCCGACCGACTGCAGCTGTATTGCGCACAGCGGTTGGATTAGGCTGCGCGCCGCGTGCGATTCGCGACCGAACCGCTGCGCCACCGTGCCACCGTCAAGGAACCCGCCGATGTCCCTCGATCCCCGGAGCCCCGCCCTGAGCCAACCGCACGACCGCCGCACGCACGCGGCGCGGCTCCGCCGCGCGGCTTTCGTCGCATTGCTGCCGCTCGCGCTCGCGGCGAGTTGCCGTTCAGGACCGGCGCCGCTGCCGGAAGGCCAGCACATCGGCGAGCCGATCGCGACGCGCGCCGTGCTGCCGCTCGCCGTCGTCGACGCCGAACCGGCGAAGTACTTCGAGCAGACGCTGCTGGTCGAGGCGACCATCACCAACGTCTGCGTGAAGAAGGGCTGCTGGATGCAGGTCGAGGACCAGGGCCACACGGCGATGGTGCGCTGGGAATCGGGCTGCGGCGGCCAGTACAAGTTCCCGCTCGAAGCGATCGGCCAGCGCGTCCTGATCCAGGGCAGCTTCTATCCCAAGGAGATCAGCGAGGCCGACGCAGCGCACCTCGAGAGCGAGTCGGGCGGCAAGCCGATCCCGCGCCAGGGCTACGAGATCAACGCGTCGGGCGTGGTCGTCCTCGCCCGTTGACCGCCGCGGCCGCCGTCCAGGACCGCCCCCCGTCCGCGGGTCGCCGCGCCTGCGCTCCGCGATCGCCCGTTCTCACCACCGTGGGCGCCCGACCATGCGATTCACCGTTCGCCGCTCCGCCGAGCGCGGCCACGTCGACCATGGCTGGCTGGTCGCGCGGCACAGTTTCAGCTTCGCCGACTACTTCGATCCGGCGCACATGGGCTTCCGCTCGCTGCGTGTGATCAACGAGGACCGGATCGCGCCGGGAGCCGGGTTCCCGACCCACGGCCACCGCGACATGGAGATCTTCAGCTACCTGCTGGCGGGCGCGCTGCAGCATCAGGACAGCATGGGCAACGGCAAGGTGCTCGAGCCGGGCGAGGTGCAGCTGATGAGCGCCGGGCGTGGCGTGCGCCACAGCGAGTTCAACCCGAGCGCCACCGAACCGGCCCACCTGCTGCAGATCTGGATCGAGCCGCGCGCGCGCGGGAGCGAACCGCGCTACTCCGACTGGCAGCCGAAGGGGGGCGACGCTCCGCTCGCGCTGCTGCTCTCGCCGGATGGGAGCGACGGCAGCGCGACGATCGACCAGGATGCCCGCGTCTGGCGCGTGCGCCTCGCGGCGGGCGGGCGGGTCGAATGCCCGCTGGCGGACGGGCGTGGCGCGTGGTTGCAGGTGGTCCGCGGTTCTCTGGCCGTCCGCGAGCGCGACGGCACCAAGGCGATCACGCTGACCGCCGGCGACGGACTCTCGACCGAGGCTGCGGGCGCGATCGCGCTCACGGCGACGACGGACTGCGAGGCGCTGCTCTTCGACCTGGCGTGAGCGGGCGCCGCTTCCGGCCCGGATGAAAACGAACCCGCCGCACGGGATGGGGTCCCGTGCGGCGGCGAGAGGTCGCAGCGACAGACCGCCGACGGTCGGCGTAGCCTCGGTGCGAACGAAGAACGGTCCTGCTCTTCACTTCAGGTTGCTCCGACGCGCTAGACCAGCGTCTGGCCAAGCCAGCGGGCACGCGCTGAAGCGCGGCCGGGAGCGGAGCCGCGCTCCGACGCGGCGCCGTTCGGACTATCGTGCCGCCATGGTGCGGGTGGCGATTCTGGTAGCCGTGGTCAGCAGTTGCGTCGGATTCGCGATCCTGCGCCGGCCGGCGGCGATCGTGGTCGAGACGGACCTCGTTGCGGCGCTGGCCGACACTGCCGCGGCGGCGCGGCGCGGTGACCCCGCTGCCAGCTGGCTGGTCGTGCATGTCCGCCGCCGCGACCGCGCGGCGAGCGCGGCGCTCGATGCCCTGCTGGCACGGGACAGCGGGCGGGCGGCGTTGCAGGACGGCCTCGGCGCAGAACGCTGGCGCCATGTCCGGGTCGATGTCGTCCCCGACACCAGCGCGGCGGCCCACCCGCACGCCGAGCTCATCCGCCTCGCGGGCGCGACCACCGCCGTCGCCACGCTGATCGTCCGCGGCGACGAGCTGGTCGGCCGGCTCGACGGCTGCCCCGAGACCGCAGAACTGCACGCCTTCCTCGTCGCGGCCGCCGCCGCCCGCCCGCGCTTCGACCAGTGGGCCGCGACCCTCGCCGACCGCGGTCGCGACGACGCCGCCCCTGCCGTCGTCGCCGCCCGCCTCGCCTGGATCGAGCAGCTCCTCGCGCTGCACGCCACCGATCGCGCCGAGACGGCGCTGACTTCGTTGCTCGCGCCGTTCGCGTCCGCAGCGCCCGCGGCTCCCGCCGGGGCCGCCACCGCCCCCTGTCCGCTCCCCGCCGAACTTCACCGCCGGGCGCTGTCCCTCGAAATCGCGCTGCTCGAGCAACGTGGCCAGCTGGCTCGCGCAGCCGCCGCGCGCGCCGACCGCGACCGCCGCTATCCTCCCGCCCCTTCCGCGAGCGGCGAGGACGTGCCGCCTGCACGATGAAGGGGAGATGCGCATGTCAGGGATCTCGACCCGATCCGTCTCGATTCGGCGGCAGCTGCCCGCGGTCGCTGCGGCGTTCGCAGCGGCATTCGCGGCTCCCGCCGCGATCGCGCAGCCCGCTCAGGGAGCTCCTGCCGTGACTGCCGCCTCCGCATCGGCGCCGGTGAGCGCCGAGCAGCCGCTCCTGCTCGGCTCCGGCCGCCACACCTACGAGTGGGTCCGCAACTGGGCGAAGCTGCCGGCCGGCATGGCCGAACTCGGCAGCACGCACGGCGGGATCGTGGTCGACGCGAAGAACCGCGTCTACGTCACGACCGACACCGCGAACGCGCTCTGCATCTTCGACCAGGACGGCAACTGGCAGGGCGCCGTCGGCCAGGAGCTCGGCGGCGGGCTGCACGGGCTGGTGCTGCGCGAGGAGGCGGGCACCGAGTACATCTACGCCGCGCACCTTGGCGGCCGCACCGCGGTCAAGCTGACGCTCGACGGCAAGGTGGTCTGGCGCGTGCCCTATCCGAAGGAGTCGGGCATCTACCAGAACGAGGGGCAGTACGCCCCGACCGGCATCGCCGTGCTGCCCGACGGCGCGATCGTGGTCGCCGACGGCTACTCGACGTCCTGGCTCCACCTGTTCGACAAGGAGCAGAAGTACGTGAAGTCGTTCGGCGGCGGCGGCACCGAGCCCGGCAAGTTCCAGACCTGCCACGGCCTCTGCCTCGACACCCGCTACGACAAGCCGCTGCTGCTGATCGCCGACCGCGCGAACCACCGCCTGCAGCACTTCGACCTCGACGGCAGCTTCGTCAAGCTCTTCGATCAGGAGCTGCGCCTGCCCTGCTTCACCACCATCGAGCACGGCAACGGCGACGTCGCGGTGCCCGACCTGCAGGGCCGCGTGACGATCTTCGATCGCGACATGAAGCTCGTCTGCCATCTCGGCGACAACGAGGATCCCGGCCTGCGCTCGAACTTCGACGTCCGTCGCGATCGCCTGAAGGACGGCCAGTTCACCTCGCCGCACGGTCTCGCCTGGGACCGGGACGGCAACCTCTACGTGCAGGACTGGAACGTGCTCGGCCGCATCACCAAGCTGAAGCGGGTGAAGCCGGCGGCCAAGTGACCCGCGCCCGCGCGGGGCGAGTGCAAGCCAGCGAAACGTGAGTCGGAGAGCGGCGGGCGCCGGATGGCCCGCCGCTCTCCTGCCGTTTCCGGGGCGATCCGGCGCGCGGAACTTCCGCCGGCAGCCGCAGTACCCTGCGGCGCTCGTCGCGCCGACTCACGGGGAAAACCGATGACCGATTGCTCGCTGCTGGATCGTCCAGTCAGGCCCTTCCTGGCGGCACTCCCGCTCGCCGCGGCATTCGCCTGCGGCTCCGCGGCCACCACCGGCGCGGTCAGTCGCCCGGGCGCCGTCGCTGACGCGGCCCACGCCGCCGCCGCGCTGGTGGCGGAAGGCCCCGACCCGGCCGACACGCGCATGCTCGAGCAACCGGCGCTGTCGGCGACGCACCTCGCCTTCGTCTACGCCGGCGACCTCTGGGTGGTGCATCGCGACGGCAGCGGCGCGCGCCGCGTCACCTCCCATCCGGGACAGGAGTCGCGCCCGCGCTTCTCGCCCGACGGGCAATGGCTGGCGTTCACCGGCGAGTACGACGGCAACTTCGACGTCTTCGTGATGCCTGCCGGCGGCGGTGAGCCGCGCCGCATCACCCACCACCCGGGTCCCGATCTGCTGCAGGGCTTCACCGCCGACGGCCGGGAGCTGCTCTTCACCTCGCAGCGCGACGTCCACTCCGGGCGCTTCCACCACCTCTTCCGGGTGAGCGTCGAAGGCGGCTGGCCGACGCGCCTGCCGCTGCCCGCCTGCTTCAAGGCGGCGCTGTCGCCGGACGGCAGCCAGGTCGCCTACGTGCCGCTCTCCGAGCCGTTCCAGCAGTGGAAGAACTACCGCGGCGGACGCGCGAGCCGGATCTGGATCTGCACGCTCGCCGACCTGTCAGTCGAGCAGGTGCCGCAGCCGGAGGGCCGCTGCAACGACACCGACCCGATGTGGCTCGCGGCGGCCGGCGCGGACGGCGGCGCCAGCGGCGCGGCGCAGCTCTTCTTCCGCAGCGACCGCGCCGGCGAGTTCAACCTCTTCCGCTTCGACGCCGCGGCGAAGTCCGTGCGCCAACTGACGACCCACGCCGATTTCCCGATCCTGAACGCCTCGGCCGGCCCCGACGCGATCGTCTACGAGCAGGCCGGATGGCTCCATCGTTTCCATCCGCCCACTCATGCCTCGGCCGGCGCCGGCGAGCGGCTGCACGTCGCCGTCGCGGCCGACCTGGTCGAGACGCGGCCGCGCTTCGTGAAGGGCGCGCAATACGTCCGCTCGCTGTCGCTCTCGCCGAGCGGCGCGCGCGTGGCGATCGGCTTCCGCGGCGAGATCGTCACGGTGCCGGCGGAGAAGGGCAACCCGCGCAACCTGACCCAGTCGACCGGCGTGCACGAACGCAACCCGCGCTGGTCGCCCGACGGCAAGTCGATCGTCTGGTCGTCGGACGAGGGCGGCGAGGAGCACCTCGTGGTGGCGCCGCAGGACGGCGGCGAGCGGCGGAAGATCGCGCTCCCGGGTGCCGGCTTCTACGTGCCGACGCTCTGGTCGCCCGACTCGAAGTGGCTCGCGGTGATCGACAACGCGCGCGTGTTGTGGCAGGTGGACATGGCGGCCGGCCGCGCGACCAAGGTGGCAGCCGAGCCGATCTACGGCGTGAACGACTCGATCCAGCTCGCCTGGTCGCCCGACTCGAAGTGGCTGGCCTACACGCTGGCGGGGCGGACCGGCTTCCGGCGGCTCCATCTGCACGACGTCGAGGGCGGTGCGTCGCACGCCGTGACCGACGGCATCGCCGACGTCAGCGAACCGGCGTTCGACGCCAGCGGCAAGTACCTCTGGTTCGCCGCGTCGAACGACGCTGGCCCGCTGCTCAACTGGTTCTCGCTGACCAGCAGCGACCTCGCCCAGTCGCAGGCGCTCTACGTGGTCTGCCTGAAGCAGGGGACACCGTCGCCGTTCGCGCCGGAGAGCGACGAGGAGCCGGTCGCGGCCAAGGCGGCGGAAAGCGCCGGCGCCGGCGCGAGCAGCAGCAGCGGCATGGGCGCCGCGAGCGAGGGCAGCAGCATGTCCGCGGCGCCGTCGATCGACGTCGACGGCCTCGCCGAGCGGACGCTCGCAGTGCCGCTGCCGGCGGCGTCCTACTCGAACCTCGTCGGCGGCGCCGACGGCCAGCTCTGGTACGTGAAGGGCGAGCGCGCGCCGTTCGCCGGCCCACCGACCAAGCGCAGCCTCGCGCGCTTCGACGTCGCGACGCGCAGGGAGAAGGTGGTGCAGGAGGGAGTCGACGGCTTCGAGCTGTCGGCCGATCGCAAGAAGCTGCTGGTCAGCGGCGGCGACGGTCGGTTCGTGGTCGCGGCGGGCGACACGCTCGACAAGAGCAAGGGCAAGCTGGCGCTCGACGCGATCGAGGTGCGGATCGAGCCGCGCGCCGAGTGGGCGCAGATCCTCGAGGAGGTGTGGCGGATCAACCGCGACTGGTTCTACGACCCGGGCATGCATGGCGCCGACTGGCCGGCGATGCGCGAGCGTTACCGTGCCTTCGTGCCGCATCTCGCGACGCGCGGCGACCTGAACCGCGTGATCCAGTGGATCTGCTCCGAGCTGGCGGTCGGCCACAGCTATTCGGGCGGCGGCGACACGCTGATCGCCGGCAAGCCGGTGGCGGGCGGGCTGCTCGGCGCGGACTACGAGGTCGTCGACGGCCGCTACCGGTTCGCCAAGGTGTTCGGCCAGCAGCCGTTCGAGCCCGAACTGCGTGCGCCGCTGGCGGCGCCGGGCGTCGAGGTGAAGGCGGGCGAGTTCCTGCTGGCGGTGGACGGCGTCGAACTGTTCGCTGCGGAGGAGCTCCACGCCCGGTTCGAGGGCACGGCGGGCCGACAGGTCGAGCTCACCGTCGGGCCGTCGGTCGATGGCGCCGGCCAGCGGACCGTGCGCGTGGTGCCGCTCGAGAGCGAGTCGGGGCTGCGCAACCGCGAGTGGATCGAGGCGAATCTGCGGCGCGTGACCGAGGCGAGCGACGGGCGCATCGGCTACGTCTACGTGCCGAACACCTCGAACGCCGGCTTCAACTACTTCAAGCGCTGGTTCTTCCCGCAGGTGGACCGCGAGGCGCTGATCGTCGATGAGCGGATGAACGGCGGCGGGTCGGTGGCGGACTACGTGATCGACCTGCTGCGCCGCCCGTACATCAGCCATTGGGCGACCCGCTACGGCGAGAGCTTCGTCACGCCGCAGGCGGCGATCCACGGGCCGAAGGTGATGCTGGTCGACGAGACCGCCGGCTCGGGCGGCGACCTGCTGCCGTGGATGTTCCGCAAGTTCGGGCTCGGCAAGCTGATCGGCCGGCCGACGTGGGGCGGGCTGGTCGGCATCCTCGGCTTCCCCGAGCTGATGGACGGCGGCAACGTGACCGCGCCCAACCTGGCGATCTGGACCGAGGAAGAGGGTTTCTGCGTCGAGAACGTCGGTGTGCCGCCCGACCTCGAGGTCGAGATGCTGCCCGCCGACTGCGTCGACGGCCGCGATCCGCAGCTCGAGCGCGCGATCGCCGAGGTGCTGGCGGAGCTCGACCGGAACCCGCGTCGCGCCGCAGAGCAGCCCCCCTTCCCCATCCGCGCCCGCCGGTGACGTCCTGAGACGACGGCTCCTGCCGAACGCGGCCGGCTTCCCGCCGGCCGGGAACGGCTGCTCGATTCCGACCGGCTGACGCCGCGGCCTTGAGCAGGGGGTTCGTGCCGCGAGGGAGCGGCCCGATCGCGGCCAGCGGGTTGCTTCCCCCGCCGGCATGCCGACCGCACCCAAGCGCGCCGGACTCCTGCGCGTCCTCCTGCGCCAGCCCCATCGCTACCGCTCCCTGCGCGGCGCGCTGGCGCTCGCGTCGCTGGCGATCGTCGCTGCGCCGCCGTTGCTCGGACTCGGCCGGCTCGATCTCTGGCGCGGCGATCACCGGTTCCTCGGCGAACCGGTCACCTTCGCCAAGGCGCTCTTCGGCGGCGTGCTGTTCGGCGTCGCGAGCTACCTGATCACCTTCGTCGTCAACGCCTTCGGCGGCCGCCTCTTCTGCGGCTTCGGCTGTCCGCTGGCGCAGGCGAACCGCCTCGTCGAGCAGGTCGGCGCGATCCCGGCCGGCCGCCCCGGCCGCGGCGCCCCGATCGCCGGCAGCTGGCTGTTCGCGCTGCTGTTCGCCGCCGCCGTGCTGCACTGGTGGATCGACCCGCGGCTGTGGCTCGACGGCAGCGCGTCGGCGCGCGCCGTCGCCGCCGGCGTGCTGCTCCTCGGCACGGCGCTGATCCAGGCGCACGCGCACCGGTGGCACTGGGCCTTCTGCCGCGGCTGGTGCCCGGTCGGCCTCTACTACTCGGTCGTGATGCCGAGCACCGCCTTCGGCATCCGCTTCAGTCCCGCCACCTGCATCGACTGCAACGCCTGCGACCACGTCTGCCCGGTCGACCTGCGGCCGCGCGAGCTGACCGCGGAGGTCACGCGCGACGAAGGTTTCGCGATCGCCTCGACCAGCGGCGTCCACCACTGCCTGAGCTGCGGCGACTGCGTCGAGGCGTGCGAGCTCGTCCTGACGAAACGCGGCGTCGCGCCGATCGCACTGACGCTGGCGGCGCATCCGTTCGGTCGCGCCGCGGCAGCTCGCCAGCTGCGGCGCGCGAGCGACTCGGCGAGTTGCCGCAGCAGCGGGAGGTGAACGTCGTTCCGCGTTGCGCGTCCGGGAGCGAGGCGGCGCGCAACGCTCGAGGCGGAGGATCGACCCCTCGGTTCGTCAAGTTGGCCTCCACGCGTCTCGAGCGCCGCGAGGCTTCCGCTCGAGTCCGCTTCGTTGCGACTCGACCACGCTGCTAGCCTGTGACCCGCAAGCCGCCGAGTGGCTCCACTCGCCGGAAGCGCCGCACGCGGTTGAAGCCCATCGCGAGGCGGGCAGTCCGCCTCTCGACCTCACCCCGGTCCAACACGAGACACGGTGTCGGTGCCCATGATCCTCGAACCCGTCGCTCTGTTCCTCGCCATCGCGCTCTGCCAGGACCCCGTCTCGCGGGTCCCGACGTGACCCGTCTGACCCGGTGAGGGTGCGGGGGTCCGTGCGACCGCCGAAGGCAACATCGAGAAGCCGTGGGTCCTGAGCGCCCGCTGGATTTCTGGCATCGACGTGGATCGTGCGGAGGTTCGCACGACCTTGATGTATCAGTTCACGCCGACGTTCTCGGCGGGTGTCGAGTTCAACCCGCTCGCCGATGACGTCCGACCGATCGCGAACTGGCTCGCGCTCGAGGAGACCGAGAGCACGCCCGGCCTGATCTTCGGCACGAGCTCGGACCGCATCGGCACGCCGAACGGTCAAGCCTACTACGGGACGTTCTCGAAGGACCTCGAGTGCTGGACCGGATTGCCGATCGCGCCCTACGTCGGCGCGTTGTTCGGGACGTTCGACGACGAGGTCATCGCGATCGGCGGCCTGCGGATCGCGTGGACCGATCAGCTGAGCACGACGAACCTGTGGGACGGGCGCAACCTGCACTACACGATCAACTACGCGCTCGGCAGCACGCACCTCCTCGGGCTCGTGATCGCGAATCTCGATCACGACTACAGCCTCGGCGTGTCGTACTCGATCCGGTTCTGAGGGAGGCGCGGCGAGATCACCGGTGAAGAAGCTGGTGCGCTCCAGCACGGGCGGATCGAGCTGCGCGAGCCGATCGTGCAAGTCGACGCCGCCTCCGCCACGAGCCAGCCGTGTTGCTCGGTGCGGTCAGCCACGCCGTACCGGCCGTGGCGGCCGCTTCGCGCGCGCTGGCGGCTGCGCCCACCCTTCGCCTCGGCGTCGAAGTCAGCCTGGACGCGTCGGACTCAGGTCGCGCGAACAGCGCCTGACTCAGCACTCGCAGCAGCCTGAAGGTCAAAACCAGCCCGAACGCTGACGCGTCGGACGATTGCCAAGCTCGACGGAGACGGTCTCGCTCATGGCGTTCCTGCTCACCTTCGTCTTGTCGTCCGCCACCCTGGCTCACCTCACTGGCGACGAGCCGGTGCGCATCGCTCCGGTGCGGATCGTCGACCTCGAGGCCGGACGCGTCGTTCCCGATCGAGCGTTGCTCGTCAGGGACGGCCGCATCGCGGCCGTGACTGCGGCGGGCGGCCCCCTTCCCGACGGCGTGCGCGCGCTGGACGGGAAGAACCGCTCCGCGTTGCCGGGGTTGATCGACGCGCACGTGCACTTGAACGATCCGGAGCGCGAGGCGCGGCTGATGGTCGCGCCCGTCGCGGTGGCGGCGAACGGACGCGACGCCCGCTTCGCGGCGCGCCGGCAGCGCGGTTCAGTCGGCGGCTCGAAACGATCGCGAGCGGCGCGATAGACCGTGAGGTCGGCGTCGGAGGCGTGGCCGCGCTCCCCCGCCCGGCGCGCCAGTCGCGCCTCGATCGTCCGCTCCTCGGCGCGGCAATGGACCACGACGAACGGCGCGCCGCACCGCCGTGCGACCGCCTCGGCAGCGGCGCGGCGGACGGCGGTGCTGAACGTCGCGTCGGGCGCGTAGAGCTCGGCGCGGTCGCGCAGGAAGCGCTCGCCGGCCGCGGCCAGCGCCGATGCGATTCGCGGCGGGAGCACGGGCGGCCCGATCCCGCGCCGGTCGAGTGCCGCCGCCGCCGACTGCGCCTCCGCGAGCAGCCGCCGCTGCCGTCGCTCCTGCGCCGCCGCTCCGGCGGCGGCCGCCCGTTCCGCCGGCCCCCCGC
>VGYY01000088.1 GCA_016872815.1 Planctomycetota bacterium | reverse complement strand
GCGGCGGACGCGTTGGCTCAAATCGGACCTTTCGCCTTGCCAGCGGCGCCGCAGCTCCTCGAATTGCTGGCAACGGTGGACGAAGCGAACGACCCGCGCGGGATGCTGCAGCGCTATCTCACCTTCGCCCTGTTCGACGACGACGGCGGACTGCTCTCCCGCTCGCTCGAAGGGGTCGATCTCGCAGCGCTCCAGCGCGCCGTTCGCGCCGGGCTGAAGAATCAGGACGGGCGCGCTCGCGGCAGCATGCGTTCGGTCTACCGGAACCTGTCGTTCGAGCAGATCAAGCCGCTGCTGCCCGCGGTCCTTCAGGCCGTCGTCGAACCAGCTCCGAGCGGAGAGATGTTCGCCGACACGATCCGGGTGGAAGGACTCCGACTCCTGGCCAGTCACGGCGTCAAGGACGGCATCGCGGCGTGCGTCAGCTACACGCGCCACCAGAATCCATGGGACAGCCAGGAGCGCACGCCCGAACTGATGAAGATCCTGTTGAGCTACGGCACCCATGCGAAGTCGGCCCTGCCGGAGCTGGCCAGGATCGCCGACTACTTCGAGCAGGACGAGCCGGACTTCCCGAAGGAGCTCATGGCTCTCAAGGCGAAGTGCGTCCGCGAAACGATCGCGGCGATCAAGGCGTCGAAGCTCACTCCGCCGCTCATCGACCTCGAGTAGCGCGCGGGGCGCCACTCCGCGCGCAGCTCCCGCGCCCACCTTCGACGGCAGCAGCTTGGTCGTCGGATCCGCCGCCGCCGGCAGCTTCGCCACGGTGACGCGCAATCCGCGCCTGCGCGCCGGCGGCCAGCCGCGAGAGGATGAGCGGCGAGGCGATGCAGCGGCGCCTGGCCCTGCCTTGTGAGGGTCACGGCTGGTGGCGCGAGGGCGAGGCTTCGGGTAGCGGCCGATCCCGCGCGCCGCGGGACGATCGAACCACATCATCCACCGTTCCAGCGCGCTCTCCTGGGGGCGCTCCCCGTGGTCGGGCCCATGCTCCGCCGCCGGCGCGTCCGCGCTGACGGGCGGCCCTGGAAATCGATGAGCCCCGCGCGGCTTCGTTCCGGCGTCATTGCCTGTGGTTCAGCAACGACTCGCGGAGCACGTCACGGCGAAGCCACGACTGCTGTTGCGAAGCGATCGCGTCGTGATCGCGCGGTGAAAAGGAGGAATTTCGATGATGCGTTCGCTTCAGGCCCTCACGCGGTCGCTCGCGGCCGCGGCGGCGCTCGCAGCCGCCGCTCGCGCCCAGGACACGACGCAGGTCAGCGTCGATGACGCCGGCGATCCCGGCAACTCGAGCTCGGGATCCGAGGGCGTCGAGATCGTGGTCGAGAACGCCGGTACCGTCCTCGTCTTCTTCTCGTCGTATGCCAGCGACCTCGTGCCGAACGACCTCGGCGGCAAGAAGGATCTCTTTCTGCGCGACGTGACGAACGGCACGACGGCGCGCGTCGTGATGGGCCTGACCTGCCCCCGATCGTTGTACCACGCCTCGAGTTGTACTCCCCGGGACGAGTGAAGGCAGCGGGGCCCGGAGGAGCGGAGCGACGACGGGCCCCGGCGCAGCGAAGTCGGGCGGCGGGAGGGTGGCGTGGCGGGCGAGGATGCGGCGCGGCAGCGAGTGGTAGTCGACGCGTTCCGGCTCGGCCCACAGCGCCACGACCAGGAGACCGCGTTCGACCAGCGCGCGCCGCGCGCCGACGAGGGCGGCGATCGGGTCGTCGAGGTACATGAGCGCCCAGCGCGACAGCACGGCGTCGAAGCTCGCCGCCGGCAGGGTGTCGAGCTGCTGCGCGTCGCCGACGCGGAACTCGACCGCAGCGACGCCCTCGGCGGCCGCCCGTTCGCGCGCCATCGCGACCATCCGCGCGTCGCGCTCGATCCCGAGGACGTGGCCGAGCGGCCCGACGCGACGTGCCGCGGCCAGCGCCGGCTCGCCGCGGCCGCTCGCGAGGTCGAGGACTCAGTGTCCCGGAAGGAGCCGCGCCAGCGCCACCATCCGCGCGCTCACCGGCGCAGTCAGCCGCGCCTCGACGGCGTCATAGGTGCGCCAGATCGCCTCGATCTCGGCCGCGCTCGGCGGCGGCAGCGTCAAGACTTCGTCTTCGCGACGTGGAGGCGATGGATCGTCCCGTCGAGCATCAGCGCGTAGAGCTCGCCGTCGGCGTCCTCGGCGAAGCTCGTCACGTTCTTCGGCTGCTCGAGCAGCGTGCCGTGCACGACCAGCGCACCGTTCTCATGGCAGAGGCCGAAGATCGTCCCGAGCGTGAAGTCGGCGTAGACGTAGACGCCCCGCAGTTCGGGCTCGGTGAAGCCGCGGTAGACGTAGCCGCCGGTGATGCTGGTGCCGATGCCGTGGTCCCCGGTTTTCGCCTGCCGCGCGAACTCCGGGGTGTGGGCGTATTCGAGGACCGGCTCGAGCAGCTCGCCGGCCACGGTCGTCGCCTTGAAGGGATGGAATCCCTCGCGCACGTTCCAGCCGTAGTTGCCCCCCTTCACCACGAGGTCGATTTCCTCGAAGCGGTCCTGCCCGACGTCGGCGGCCCACAGCTCGTCGGTCTCCCGATCGAAGCTCATCCGCCAGACGTTGCGCAGGCCCCAGGCGTAGATCTCGGGGCACGCGTCGGCGCGACCGACGAACGGGTTGTCGGCGGGGATCGCGTAGGGGCGGCCGCCGGCCGCGCTGTCGCGCCGATCGACGTCGATCCGATGGATCTTGCCGAGCATCGTCGCGAGGTTCTGGCCGTGGTCGTGCGGATCGCCGGCAGCGCCGCCGTCGCCGCAGGTGAAGTAGAGGAAGCCGTCGGGGCCGAAGCCGAGGAAGCCGCCGTCGTGGTTCCAGTAGGGGCGCGCGATGGTCAGCAGGATCCGCTCGCTCGAGAGGTCGCCGCGGTCGCGATCGTCGGCAGCGACCGCGATCTCGCTGATGACGGTGCGCTTCGGGTCCTGCTGCGAATAGAAGACGAAGCAGCGCCCATTCGTCTTGAACCGCGGATGGCAGGCGAAGCCGAGCAACCCCTCCTCGTTCTCGACGTAGGGGCGGCGCGCCGTCAGGTCGAGGAAGGTCTTGGCGTCGCTGCCGTCGCCCCCCTTCGCCGTGACGACGATCCGCCCGCCCTGCTCGACGATGAAGAGGCGGCCGCTGCCGTCGGGCGCCTCCTCCATCCAGACCGGCCGCTCGAGCTTCAGCTGCGGCAGGATGCGGCGCAGTTCGAGCTTCGGCAGCGACTGCGCGGCAGCCGGAGCGCCGAGGAGAGCCGCGGAGAGGCTGGCGGCGGCGAGTGCGAGGCGGGCGGGAAGGAGCGGCATGCGGTGCGACCTCGGGAAGCGGAAGCGGGGCGGCGACGATACGGACGCGGCGCGCGACGGTTCCGCTGCCCGGCGCCGAGCGCGTGGTGCGCGTGCCGCAGTTCCGGCTGCGGTGAGGGGCAGCTTCAGCGCCCGTATCCCAGCGCCTGAAGCGCTGCCGCTGCGCCCGACATCGTCCCGTCCGCCGACGTCCCGAGCTCGTTCCGGATCTCGTTCTGCCGCGAGAGGAACGTCTCGAGCCGACTGCGCGTCGATTCGGCAGCGCCGATGCGCTCGCCGGCCACGTCCCTGGTGTCGCCGGGATCCTCGGCCAGATCGAACATCTGCAACGGCGGCCGCGCCGTGCCCGGGATCGCGATCGTGCTGCCGGGGTAGTGGATGAGCGTCTTCCAGCCATTCTCGAGGACGGCGAACGACCGTCCCTGGAGCGACTCGCTCGGTGCGGCGACACCGAGGCCGTGGAACTCGGAGATGATCGGCACGGCCGGCACGTCGCCCCCGGCGCACAGATCCGCCTTCAGGTCGCGGCCCTGCATGCACTCGGGAACGCTCAGCCCGGCGAAGGCGAGCAGGGTCGGCGCCAGGTCGAGATTGCTGACGTGGTCGGCGACGGACCGGGCAACGGGTTCGAGGCTCGGCGCCTTGAGGATCCACGGCACGTGGATCAGCTCGACGAACAGCGACTGACCATGTCCCGTGCCGCCGTGTTCCAGGAACTCCTCGCCATGGTCGGAGTTGAACGAGAGCACGAGGTCGTCGTAGAGGCCGCGCTCCTTCAGTCCCGAGAGCAGCTCGCCGAAGTTCAGGTCGAAGGCGGCGACCTCGGCGTCGTACAGCCCGCGACCGGTCCTGGCGAAGCGGTCGCAGTCGATCTTCTTCTCCGCCATCTGGGCGCGGGTCGCGGCGACGACCGGCGTCATGTCGCTGCCGTTCGCGGTCTTCATGTCGGCGGCGAACCGCTTCGCGTCGTCCTCGCTGGCGTAGCGGGTGCTGAACGGCGCCTGCGGGTTGTACGGCGCGTGGGGGTCGACGACATGCAGGTAGAGGAAGACCGGCACCCCGGGGAGGCGGTCGAGCAGCTCGAGCCCGAGCCGGGTGAGGATGGGGGATCCGTGAGTGGCCCAGGTGTCGGCGCCGCCGGTGATCGCGGGAGGTTCGACGAAGAGATCGAACCCCTGCTCGAGCCCGGTGGTCGACCCGACCAGCGGGTTGCAGGCGAAGGCGGCCGTGACGTAGCCGGCGGCGCGGAAGACCTCGGCCAGCGTGAGCGCGGCATCCGGAAGTCGATCCCCGAATCCGCGAACCCCGGACGCGGTGGGTTGCAGCGAGGTGTGGGCGGACGGCACCGAGACGTAGGTCCAGGGTGCTTGCGAGAAGCAGCGCTCGAACCGGATGCCCGTGGCCGCCAGCTGATCGAGACACGGCGTGGTCGCGCGCGGATTCCCGTTGGAAGAGAGCGCGTCGGCGCGCAGCGTGTCGCAGAAGTAGAGCAGGGTGTTCCGGTGCGTCGCGCTGCGACTCGCGCGCACCAGGGGATGGAACAGCAACGCCACCACCGGCTCCACGTCCTCGACCACCTGCAGCCGCAGGTTGACTTGCTGCCCGCTCCACGCCGCCAGGTCCACGTCGAGGCGGGTCACTTCGGTGGAGTTCACCTGTCGCTCGAGGAGTGACGTCGCCTTGCCGCTCGCCTCGAGTTCCAGGCGAAAGGTGAAGGGCTGATCGTTGAGGCCGGAGAGCTCGGCCAGGAACCGGCCTTGCGGCGGAACCTGCATGGCATAGGTCACCGTGGCCGGCGAGTTGAGGAACATCCCGGAGCGGGTCGTGTAGTCGCGACGGAAGACGACGGGCCCGGCGACCGCATGCACGTAGGGGGCGCGCGCCTCGAGCAGATGGACCCACTCGACATCGAGGTAGGCGCCGGCAGCGGTCGCCACCAGCCCGAGCGTCAGCCGTTCGAGCGTCGCTCCCGCCGCGATGTCCAGGCCGGAAGTCGTCTGTGCGATGGTGTGCCACTGCTCGTCGGCGACGACAGGGATCTGCGTGCCAAGCAAGCCACCCTGGGCGAGCTGCTGGGCGATCGAGAGGGTGGATTGCGCATTGTCGGTCGCGCCGCGCAGCGCGAGACTGACTGCCGCGATGCCCTTGGCGCGCACGCGCAGGACCACGAGACCGAGGTCCTGTTCGCGGATGCCGAGGAACCGGGTGGTGCAGGATGCGCCGAAACCACCGAAGACGCGCGTGTATCCCTCCTGCTGGACCAGGCCGGCCCGCGCGCCGGCTGCACCCGCCTTGTCGGCGACGAAACCGCCGAGCTCCTTGGTGGCGTCGATGACGCTGAGGGTCAGCGCTTCCTCGGAGTGCAAGGGCACTTCGAGGCCTTCGACCTCCGCCTGCGGCAGGAGATCGTCCAGGCGAAAGACGCCGGTTTCAGTGGCGGTGACGAGGCGACGGGGTTGCGGGCGGGCGATGAGCGCGCCGATCAGCGTCGTCGCAACGGTCAACCAGAGAAGTCGCATGCGCTGCTCCCACGCGGCGGATCAGGATCGACGCCGGGCCGCGCGATTGTATGGCTCTCCGAATGGAATCGTC
This sequence comes from Planctomycetota bacterium, assembly GCA_016872815.1. Taxonomy (GTDB): domain Bacteria; phylum Planctomycetota; class B15-G4; order B15-G4; family SIAN01; genus SIAN01. The sequence continues at coordinate 8,965 of VGYY01000088.1, read as the reverse complement.
CGGTCGAGCGCATGCAGTGCGGCCACGCTGCGGATCGAGCATCGGGGCGAGGCCAAGGCTCGATGCGAGACGATCGTTCGGTGGCACCACGCGGGACGATATGTTCGCGCCGATCCGGGGCCTCGGAGAGATCCGCGCCATGAGCCAGTCGCCCGCGACCGCCGCATCCGCCCGCAAGTCGCCGTTCGACCGCGCGCTCGACCTGATCGAACGGCTCGGCAACAAGCTGCCCGATCCGGCGGCGCTCTTCATGATCGCCCTGGCGTTGACGGCGGTCTTCTCCGCGCTGCTCGAGGGGCGCGAGGTGCGCGTGCCGAAGGCCGGCGGCACGTTCGACCTGCTGACGGTCCAGAATCAACTCTCGGGCAAGGCGCTGGTCACGCTCCTCTCGACGATGGTGAAGGAGTTCGTGAATTTCCCTCCGCTGGGGGTCGTGCTGGTGGCGATGCTCGGTCTCGGCGTCGCCGACAAGTCAGGCTTCATCAGCGCGGGGCTCAAGTCGCTGCTGGGCGTGACGCCGCGCGTCCTGCTCACGCCGATGACGATCGCGGTCGGGCTCCTGAGCCTCGTCGCAGTCGACGCCGGGTACGTCCTGGTGATCCCGCTCGGCGGCGTGATCTTCTATGCCGCCGGCCGCCATCCGATCGCCGGCATCGCGGCCGCGTTCGCCGCGGTCTCGGGTGGCTTCTGCGCCAATTACGTCCCGACCGCGCTCGACACCATCCTCGCCGGCTTGACCGAGAGCGGCGCGAAGATCATCGACCCGAAATACACGGTCAATCCGCTCTGCAACTACACCTTCACCATCGCGTCGAGCGTGCTGATCGTGCTGCTCGGCTGGTTCCTCACCGACAAGGTGGTGGAACCGCGGCTGAAGCGCCTCACCATCGATGGCGACCCGGCCGAAATGCCGAAGATGGAGCCGCTCAGCGACAAGGAGCGCAAGGGGCTCCGGTTCGGCGTCGTGACGATGGCGCTCGGGATCGCCGGGCTGGCGCTGGCGTGTCTTCCGGCGGGATCGCCGTTCCGCGGCCCGGCCGGTGACCTCACCGAGCGCACGGCGCCGTTGATGGGCTCGATCGTCCCGCTGATCCTGATCCTCTTCCTGCTGCCGGGCATCGTCCACGGCAAGGTCGCCGGCACCTTCAAGACGCACCGCGACGTCGTGCAGGCAATGGCGAAGACGCTCAACACGATGGGCTACTACATCGTGATGGCGTTCTGTGCGGCGCTGTTCATCTACTCGTTCAACACGTCGAACCTCGGCCGTCTGCTGGCGGTCTCCGGCGCCAACGCGCTCGCCAGCATGGGGCTGCCGAGCGGTGTGACCATCGCCGGGATGATCCTGGTCTGCACGCTGGTCAATCTGCTGATGGGCTCGTCGTCGGCGAAGTGGACGCTCCTGGCGCCGATCTTCGTACCGATGCTGATGCAGCTCGGCATCTCGCCCGAGCTGACCCAGGCGGCCTACCGCATCGGCGACTCGAGCACCAACATCATCACGCCGCTGATGCCCTACTTCCCGCTGATCGTCACCTTCACGCAGAAGTACCACCGGGCGACCGGCATCGGCACGCTGATCTCGGTGATGCTGCCCTACTCGCTGGCCTTCCTGATCATCTGGACGCTCTTCCTCGTGACCTACTGGAGCCTCGGCCTGCCGCTCGGGCTCGGCGCGTCCTACACCTACGGGCAGTGACGGACTGCCGGGTGCGCGCGCGACAGTGAAGGAAGCTGCCGCAGCGGCAGCCTCGTCACGCCTCCTTGAGGACGGCTCTCGCCCTCAGCGAAGATTCCCCGGTCCGCGGTCGCGAGTTTCGGTTCCAGCTAGTCCGCGACGGCGAGCGCCATCGCCTCGGCGATGGTCTTCGTGCCGCACGGCGTCTTGTCGTCGAAGGCGCCGCCGACGGAGCCGGCCGGCCAGGTCGCGGGATCGGCGAAGCGGCCGTCGTCCCCGAACTCTGCCTGGAGGCGCGCCAGTTCGGCCTTCAGCTCGGCGAAGCGGGCGGCGACCTCGGGGCGCATCGCAGCGGCGGCGGAGTGGAGCAGGTTGCGCTGCTCCAGCGGGTCTTCGCCGAGGTCGAACAGCTCGTACGCATCCGGTACCCAGTAGTGGATGAGCTTGTGCGTGGCGGTGCGGACGCCGAGGTGGGCGAGGGTGTTGTGATCGCCGGGGGAATGGTAGTAGCGGTAGTAGATCGAGGTGCGCCAGTCCGGCGGCGCTTCGCCGCGCAGCAGCGGCGCCAGCGAGCGGCCCTGCATGAACTCCGGCACCGGCAGTCCGGCGAGTTCGAGGAAGGTGGGGGCGAGGTCGAGGTTCGCGATGAGCTGCGCCGGACGGATCCCGGCCTTGATGCCGGGGCCGCGCGCGAGCAGCGGGACGGAGAGGCCGGGCTCGTACATGAAGCGCTTGTCGTAGAGGCCGAGATCGCCGAGGAACCAGCCGTTGTCGGCGGAATAGAGGACGATGGTGTTCTGCGCCAGGCCGGTCGCTTCGAGGTGGTCGAGCAGCTGGCCGACGCTGTCGTCCACGCCCTGCACGCACGCGAGGTAGTCGCGCATGTAGCGCTGGTACTTCCAGCGCACGAGCTCGCGGCCGGTCAGAATGCTGCCATCCACCTCGACCTCGGTCGGTTTCACGTCGAGCCATGCATCCCGTTCGGGACCCTGCAGCTCGGCCGGCGGCTCGAGCTTGAGGTCGTGGCGCGTCAGGTCGCGCGCGATGGTCTGCTCGTTGCTGGGCAGCGCGGCCGGGCGGGTCGCGTAGTCGTCGAAGAGCGTCGCCGGCTCGGGAATGATCCGGTCCCGGAACAGCGCGGCGTGGCGCGGCGCCGGCTGCCAGGAGCGGTGGGGCGCCTTGTGGTGGACCATCAGGAAGAACGGCTGGTCCTTCGGCCGGGTCCGGATGAACTCCAGTCCCAGTTCGGTGATGACGTCGGTGCAATGGCCCGCGAGGGTGAGCTCTAGTCCCGGCGCGAGGAAGGCGGGATTCCAGTAGGCCCCCTGGCCGGGCAGCACGATCCAGCGATCGAATCCGGTCGGGTCGCTGCCGAGATGCCACTTGCCGACGATGCCGGTGTGGTAGCCGCCGTCACGCAGGCGCTTCACGACGTGATCGCGTGCGCCGTCGAAACGGTTGAAGGCGGGCACGCCGTTGCGATGCGAGTACTGCCCGGTGAGCAGCGTGGCGCGGCTCGGCGTGCAGATGGAGTTGACGCAGAACGAACGGGTGAAGCGCGCCCCCTCCAGCGCCAGCCGATCGATCTGCGGCGTGCGGTTGACCTGCGAGCCGTAGGCCGAGATCGCGTGCTGCGCGTGATCGTCGGAGAAGATGAACAGGATGTTGGGCGGCGCCGCCACCGGGACGTTCGCGTCGGACGCGAGTGCGCGGGCGGAGCCGGCGGCGCACGCCAGGAACGCGGCCACAGACGCGGCCAGAGACGCTTGCAGGAACGTGGGCGGGAACGCGCGACGGCGGAGCGGCTCTCTCATGCAGGGGGCATTCCGAATGGAGTTGCAGCGGGCGTCTCGCGCCGGGAACACCGTCCGCTGATTCAATCAGACGCCACTGCCAACGGGCACTGGGCAGTCCGCGGCCGAGGCCTTGAATCCGGCATCGGAACCGACACGATGCAAGGCGCGACAGCCGGGCGTGCGGCTGCATCCTGCGACCGAGATGGGTCAGCGGCGGCACCATGAAGACCATCAGCATCTTCAACCAGGTCCTCGGCCCCGTGATGCGCGGGCCGTCGAGCTCGCATACGGCGGGCGCGTTCCACATCGGCTCGATGGCCCGCTCGATCCTCGGCGGTACGCCGAGGCAGGCGACGCTCTCGTTCGACCCGAACGGCTCCTACGCCGCCACCTACGCGCCGCAAGGTGCTGACCGCGGCTTCGCGATGGGGCTGATGAGCCGTCCGCTCACGGACGAGACGTTCTTCACCGCGCTGAACGACGCGCCGGGCGCCGGGATGGACCTGCAGTTCGCCGTCCGCTCCCTCGCCGGCGCCGACCACCCGAACACGACCGACCTCGACCTCACCGCGGCGGACGGCCGGCGCGTGCATGTCGTCGCGCGCAGCATCGGCGGCGGGGAGGTCGAGATCACCCACGTGGATGAGCGGCCGGTGCTGTTCAACGGCGCGGCCTGGGAGTCGCTCGTGGAGGTGCCGTCTTCGCGCGCGGACGCGGCGCTGGCGCTGCTCGGCGGCGATGGCGGCCTGCTGGAAGCGCCGGCCGTCTCGCGTGCGAACGGCGTCGTGCGCTTCGCCAGCCGACGGCGCCACGCCTTCGCCCCGGCGCTCCGCTCTTCCCTGGGGGAGGGCGCGCGGGTGTGGGAGTCGGCACCGGTCTACTTCGTGCAGGTCGGGACGCCGCTCTTCTCCAGCGCCGCGGAGATGGTGCGCCTCGCCGAGGAGCGCGGCTGTTCGCTCGGTCGCATCGCCCTCGCGCACGAGGCGCAGCTGCTCGGGATCAGCGAATCGGCGGTCATCGCCGAGATGCTGCACCGCTACGACATCATGGTGCGCTCGGTCGAGCGCGGGCTCGACCCGGCGTTCACCGGACTGCAGCTGCTGCCGTCGTGCGCCGGCCAGATCTTCAAGGCCGAAGGGGAGGGCCGGCTCTCCGTCCGCAGCCTGCACACGCGCGCCGCCGCCCGCGCCCTCGCGGTGATGCACGTGGACGGTGCCATGGGGGTCGTGTGCGCGGCTCCCACCGGGGGTTCGGCCGGCGTGATCCCCGGCACGCTGGTCACGCTCGCCGAGGAACGGGCCGTGACGCGCGAGCAGATCGCGCTGGCCCTGCTCGCGGCGGGGGCGGTCGGGATGATCCTCGCCATCCGCGGCACGTTCGCGGCCGAGGTCGCGGGCTGCCAGGTCGAGATCGGCGCGTCGGGCGCGATGGCCGCCGCTGCCGTGGTGGACGCCGTCGGCGGCACCGCGCGGCAGGCGTGCGATGCGGCGGCGATCGGGTTCCAGAACACGATGGGCACCGTGTGCGACCTGCTGCATGGCATGGTCGAGATCCCCTGCCACACGCGCAACGGCGCGGCAGCGGCCACCGCCTTCGTCAACGCCGACCTCATCCTCGGCGGCTACACGAACTTCATCCCGCTCGACGAGACCATCGACGCCGTCTACGCCGTCGGGCTCGCCATGCCCTCGGAGCTGCGCTGCACGTCGAAGGGCGGTCTCGCCGTCACGCCGTCGGCCCTGGCGCTGAAGCCCGGCTGCTGCGGCTCCGGTTGCGGCACGGCCTGCGTCTCGCGATGAAGCCGGCGCGGGAGCCCGGACCGCCGGGCAGCGAGCCACCGGCTCGAACCCTCACCTACCTCGACGCGGCGGCGATCCGCAGCGCGTTGCCGATGCGAGCGGCGGTCGAGGTGATGAAGACGGCGTTCGCCGATCTCTCCGCCGGCGCGGTCGTGATGCCGCTGCGCGCCCACGTGGAATTGCCCGGCGAGCGGTCGCGGCTGCTCCTGATGCCGTGCTTCTCGACCGCGGCACGGGCAGCGAGCGTGAAGACGGTGGCGCAGTTCGACGACAACCCTGCGCGCGGGCTGCCGCGCATCCAGGCGCTGGTCACGCTCCATGACGGCGACACGGGCGAACCGCGCGCGATCCTCGACGGCGCGGCGCTCACCGCGCTGCGGACCGGTGCGGCCGCGGGCGCAGCGACGGACCTGCTCGCGCGGCGGGAGGCCGCGACCGTCGCGATCTTCGGCGCCGGAGTGCAGGCGCGCACGCAGCTGGAGGCGATGTGCGCCGTTCGCCAGGTCCGCGCGGCGCGCGTCTGCGGCCGGCACCACGACCGCGCCGAGGCATTCGCACGCGCGTGCGCGGCGGCATTCGGCATCGACGTGCGCGCGGTCGCCTCACCCGCTGAGGCGTTGCGCGGCGCCGACATCGTCTGCACCGCGACGCCCTCGACGCGGCCCCTGTTCGACGATCGCGATCTCGCGCCCGGAACGCATCTCAACGCGGTGGGCGCGTACCTGCCCTCCATGCGCGAGATCCCCGGCGAAACCGTCTGCCGCGCCCGCGTGGTCGTGGATCAGCGCGAATCCGCGCTGGCGGAGGCGGGCGACCTGCTGACGCCGATCCGTGAGGGATTCTGGAGCGCCGACCGCATCGCCGCCGAGCTCGGCGAAGTCGTGCGCGGACTGAAGCCCGGGCGAACCGGCGCGGAGGAGATCACCCTCTTCAAGTCGGTCGGCCTCGCGATCCAGGACCTCCACACCGCGGCCGCGATCGTCCGACGGCAGCGCAGCCCGCCCGGAACTTCCTGAGCGGACGCCCGCGACGTCCCCGCTCGCCCTGAGGGGTGCGCTCCGTGACGCTCGTGACGACCGTATGAATCGTCACAACCCGCGGCAGCACTGGGCGATGGCGTGGGACATTGACTCGACGACGCGCGCCAGTTTGCGGCGCTCGCCCGCGTCGCCGGTGAGCGCGCCGCGCCTCGACCGTGGTCGACCCGGCGCGGCTGCACCACCATCCAGGCTTCGGCCCGAAGAGCGGCCTGCCGGCGCGACCGCTCCACGTCTGGCTGCCGCGCGAATATTCCGGCGATCCGGCGGCCCGCTTTCCCGTGCTCTACCTCCACGACGGCCAGAACTGCTTCGACGCCGCCACCGCGTTCGCCGGCCGCGAGTGGGAAGTGGACGAGACCTGCGATCGACTGGTGGCGGCGGGGGTGATCGCGCCGCGCATCGTCGTCGCCATCGAGAACAGCAGCGGTCGCATGGGCGAGTACTCGCCGAGCGCCGTTCCGCACCATCCCGGCAGCGGTCGCGCCGCCGCGCAGGCGCGCCGGTCGGAGGCGTTGGTCGCCGAACTCGAGTGCTTCGCCGCCGTGCTCGCGGCGAGCGGTTCCGTTCGCGGCGACGACTTCGCGGCGGTGACGGTGGCGGGGGCGGTGCACGACGAGTCGGCGGGGGCGGCCCGCCTCGAGGACGTGCTGCGCTTCCTGTTCGCGCGGCAGCCCTGAAGGAGCGGCCGGTGCGAGCAGCCGCCGGGCGGGGCGAGCGCCGGTGGCGTCTCTAGCCGCTGCGCGTACGATCCCCCCGCCGCCCCCGTCCGCGGGAGAACGCCGTGTTCGACGCCCTCGAGGTCCTGACCAGCGCGATCGTCGGCCTGGCGGGAGCGCCGCAGGCGGCCGCCCCGGCGGCACCGCTGACTGCCGACGTGCTGCTCGATCCGGCGCACCTCGTCGAGGTGCGGATCACGATGAAGCCGGACGACTGGGACGCGCTGCGCCAGCAGCGGCGTCATGGCGCGTCGTTCTTCGCCGGCGCGCCGATCGACGATCCGTTCACGTGGTTCCCGGCCGACGTCAAGATCGACGGCGTGGTCGTGCGCAAGGTGGCGGTGCGCAAGAAGGGGCTGTTCGGCTCGATGGACAGCGAGCGCCCCTCCCTCAAGATCAAGTTCGACGAGTACGTCGAGCAGGACCCGATCGTCGGCCTCGACCGCCTCACGCTGAACAACAACAAGCAGGACACCTCGCTGGTCAGCCAGTACCTGACCTACAAGCTGTTCCGCGACGCCGGCCTGCCGGCGCCGCGCTCGAACCTGGCGCGGGTCACGCTGAACGGCGAGAACCTCGGCGTCTACACCCACGTCGAGAGCATCCGCAAGCCGCTGCTGAAGCGCCTCTTCGGCGACGACGACGGCAACCTCTACGAGGGCACGCTGACCGACTTCCATCCGCGGACGCTCGAGAACTTCGCGGCCACCACGAACGAGAAGACCACCGACCGGGCCGACCTCGCGCGCATCGCCGCGCTGTTCGAGGGCGAGGCGCCGCTCGACCTCGCCAAGGTGGCGGAGTCGATCGACCTCGACGCCTTCCTCCGCTTCGTCGCCTGCGAGGCGATTGCGCAGTTCTGGGACGGCTACTCGGGCAACCAGAACAACTTCTACTTCTACGTGGTGCCGACGACCGGGAAGGGGAGCTTCCTCCCGTGGGGCGCTGACGGCAACTGGTCGGAGCGGCGCTTCCGCGGCCCGGACAGCACGACGGCGCTCTACGCGAAGAGCATCCTCTGCAACCGGATCTACCACGCGCCGGGGATGTCGGACCGCTACCGCGACACGTTGCGGTCGCTGCTCGACGGCGCCTTCCGCGAGGCGGACTTCAACGCCGAGATCGACCGGCTGCAGAAGCTGGCGCGGCCGCACCTCCATCGGGCGCAGAAGGACACCGAGCGCGCAGCGCACGCGGTGCGTGAATTCATCGCCGGGCGGCGGGCGCAGCTCGAGGGCGAACTCGCGCGCTGGCCGCCGCGCGTGGCGACCGCGCCGGTGCTCCCGACCTACACGACCCGGCTCGGCACCCTGCGCGGCGTCTTCAGCGCGAAGTGGGAGAACGACAAGCCCGACGACCCGAGCAAGCTCGGCAAGGTCGACCTCGAATTGACCCTCGACGGCGAGCCGGTGGCGTTCAAGCGGATCGGCGTCGCGGCGTACGAGCACAAGGCGCAGGGGTTCTTCGGCGCCGCCGGAGCGCCGCCGCGCGTCGAACTCGCCGTCGCCGGAGTCCGCGCCACGAACGGCCAGCTGCTCAGCTTCGAGGTCAGCATCGATCAGGCGGCGTTCGAGGCGGCGACCGCGGAGGCCATTCCGGTGACGGGCAACTTCCGGCGTGGCGAGCCAGCGCGCGCGGGTCGCGAGGCTGCTGCCGGCGCGGGCGCGCGCGGTGCCGGCCCGCGCACGTCGGTCTTCGGCGACGTCCGCTTCATCCGCGCCGGCGTCAAGCGCGGTCAGCGCGTCGAGGGCGAGCTCGACCTCACCATCGCCGAGGTGCACGGCGGCGGGCAGTAGCCACGCGGCCGCGCACGGCGCTACTGCTCCGCGAGCCGTGCGTCGATGAACGGCTGGTTGGCGCGATAGACCGCGAGGCGCTGCGCGATCTCGGCGGCGAGCTTCGCGTCGCCGCGCTCCGTGGCGAGCGTCCGCGCGCG
>VGYY01000087.1 GCA_016872815.1 Planctomycetota bacterium | reverse complement strand
CCGTACTTCCAGCTCTACTGGCTGCTGCCGCTTGGCGGCAGCGCCGCGCTGCTCGGAACGCTGCTCCTGCCGGTCGCCGGTTCGGCCGCGACCGGCCTGCGGCGCGCCGGCCGCGGCGCGGGGGCCCTGCTCGCGGCCTTCCTCGCCACCGCGTTCATCTGGCTCGGTGCCGATTCACTGCCACGGGGAACGCCGGACGCGACGCGACCTTCCTCGCACCTGCTCGGGCGCGAGCTTGCGGCGAAGGCCGGCCGCGACGTGCCGGTGGTGCTGATCCCGGCTGCGACCGGCCTCAACCCGATCCAGGTCTCCTGGTATGCCGATCGACTGGTGCTGCCGGTCGCCGGTGACCCGCCGGATCTCGCCGATCCCCACACGACGAGGATGCTGGCGCTCTACGGCGTCGCGCAGACCGCCGTCGAGTTCGCCCCGGGAGACCCGTGGCCGGGTCGCGACGGATTGAAGTCGCTTCGGCGCTGATCGCCCGAGCGGGATTCCGGAGCGAGCGCCGAACGGAGGGCCGCGCGCGTCAGCGGCCGAGCACGAGCCGCTCGGCGCAGAGATCGTCGATCCCCTTCAGACGCCGGATCTTCGCCTGCACGGCGGCGATGTCGTAGGGGACGCGCCACCACTCGATCCGATCGTCGTGGAGCAGCGCGTAGCAGGCGGCGACGTTGCCGTCACGCGGCTGCCCGACCGAGCCGACGTTGATGAACGCCTTCTGCCGGCCGAACACGTAGCGGCCGCCGAGTTCCTCCGGCGTCGCGTGACCGCCCCCCTCGACGAACACGCCTGGCTGGTGGGTGTGCCCGAAGACGCCGAGCCGCGGCAGCCGCTGGAAGATCTCCTCCATCTTCTGCGGAGCGAAGACGACGTCCGACTTCATCACGTACTCGCGCACCGGGTCACGGGGCGAACCGTGCACGAAGAGGACGTCGCCGCGCCGCTCGCTCGGCTCGAGCGACTGCAGCCAGTTCCAGCGCGCCCGCTTCGCCGCCGGCTTGAACAATCCAGGCCGGATCATCTCGCGATTGGTCTCGAGCGCCTGCCGGGCGATCGGATTGAAGTCCTCGGCACCGGCGAACACGGCGTCGTCGTGGTTGCCGCGCAGCACCATGCTGCAGCGCGAGCGGACCAGGTCGATCACCGGCTCGGGCTCCGGGCCATAGCCGACGATGTCGCCGAGGCAATAGACGTCGCTCACCCGTCGCGCGTCGATGTCGCGAAAGACGGCGGTGAGCGCCTCGAGATTCGAGTGCAGGTCCGAGATGAGCGCGATCGGTCCGGCCACGGGTGCCCCGCCCGACGATCCCGCAGGTGAAGTCCGAGGCGCCGCCTTCGGCGACGCACCGGTTGCGCGCGAGCGCAGCCTGCACGGGCGGGATGATAGCCGGGGTCGATCGACGGCCGCGGCCGCCGCGTCAGCCGGGCGGGGGCAGGTCGGCGCCTCCGAGCGACGGCAGGTGTGCAGCCTGCCACGCGACGCGACCACGAATGAACAGCGCGACGGTTCGCAGGCCACCGCGCACGGCGACGGCGGGCCACTCGTCGGCGCCGAGATCGGCGCCGTCGACCGGTTCGACCAGCTGGAACGTCGCCCACTCCCCGTCGCGCAACTCGGCCGGCGGCAGCTGCAGCGCCGCCCGGCCGCCGCGGGTCGCGGCGGCGATGAGCGCGCGATCGGCGAGCTCGCGGTCGTGGCGACGCCAGGTCGCGAGTTCCTGCCACGGATCGAGCGACGGATTGCTCGCGCGCGAGTCGGTCCCCAGCGCGAGAAGGACCCCGCGCCGCGCTGCCTCCGCCAGCGGCGGCGACGGGTGGCCGAACCACTCGCGGCTGCGCGGGCAATGCACGAGCGGCCAGCCATTGCGAGCGCAGGCATCGAGATCGGCTGCCGGCAGCAGATTGCCATGGACCACCAGGAAGCCGCGCGGCGGCCCCAGGGAAGCCAGGCGCGAGAGCGGCGAGAGGGCGTCGTCGCCGCCGGGTCGCCGTTCGACGTTCCAACGGCGGAACAACTCCGCCAGCGGTCCGGCGCGCTCGCGCAGGTAGGCCTCCTCCTCCCTCGATTCGGCCACGTGGCTGGTGACGAGCACACCGTGCTGCCGCGCCGATGCGAAGGCCGTGGCGTAGACCTCCGCCGAGGTCGAATACGGCGCATGCGGAGAGATGCCCCATCGCAGACGGTCGCCCTCGGCACCCGATCGTTCGGCAAGCGCGGCCGCGTTCGCCGCGGCGAGCGCGGGCCCGACCGTCGCGCCCAGCCATTCGCGGAAGACGACGCCCTCGAGCGGCGTTCGGCGGAGCGCAGCCCACGCCGCTCCGGTCGAGTCGATGTCGCCGATCGCGGCGCAGCCGTGGCGGAGCAGCTCTTCGGCGCCCCGGATGACGGCGCGCTCGAACCCCGCGGCTGAACCGCTGGCGTTGCGCGCCGCGACCAGCCCCTCGATCCAGTCCGCGAACCCGGAGCGCGGCAGCGATTCCGCGGGAATCGAGCTCAGGTCGAGGTGGACGTGCGCATTCGCGAATGCGGGAATGGCGATGCAACGGGACGGGCGCAGGTCGATGGCGCGCCCATGACCGGCGGCGTGCGCTGCGACTCGCCCGATGCGACCGTCGGCGGCAACGGCCAGTCCGCATGGGCCGCGGAAGGCGCCGGCGACACAGGCACCCGCCACCTCGAGGCGAAGCTCCGGGAACGAAAACGGGCGCGCGTGATCGTGATGATCGCGCGCGCCCGCGGAACTCACTGCGCGGTCACGGCTTGACGCTGTTCACGTCGATCGTGATCGAATCGATGCGGACGTCCGTGTACGACTTGCCACCGATGATGACCGGAGTCACCGGATCGGTGAGGACGATCTTGAACCGGAGGAACGGCAGTCCGATGTAGTCGGCCAGCGTCGAGCCACCGGTGGTCGGATCGACGAACGCCGTGGCGGTCGCCGGATCGACGAGGCCCGTGGCCGGATCCGCGCCGGTGGCGCTGAGCAGCAGGTCGAACGGGATGCCGTCGGGGTTGGAAGCCACCGTGTCGATCGTTCCGTCGGCGTTGACGACGTAGGTCGCGGTGATGGGCAGCCCGTCCTCGGTGACGGAGTAGGAGATCGTCAGTTTCTGATAGTCGGGATTGAGCGCTCCGCTCGGCAGGAACAGCGACTGCGCCACGCTGGAGCCGCCACCCGGAAACCGGCCGAGGTGCTCCGCCGTGAGCGCCGGCGTGCCGACGCCGATGAAGTTCAGCGGCGACAGGTTGCCGAGCGAATTCTCGAGGCGAATGCGACCGGCACCGCCGGCACCGCCGGGGTTCCCGAATCCGACCGCGCCGCCGACGCCGCCGGCAGCGGAGATCCGACCGCCCAGGGCGACTGCGATCGAGCCGCCCGAGCCGACCTTGATCGTGCCGCCGGCGCCGCCGCCCCCGCCCGAGGACGCCGTCGTCCCGGCGAAATCGGAACGACCGCCCTCGCCGCCGTCCGCGAGGATCTGACCGCTCGCCGAGATGTCGACGTTGCCGGCGACGACGAGGTCGAGCACGCCGGCGCCGCCACCACCGCCGCCGCCGACGATCCAGCGCGGCAGCGTGAAGATCGACTCGCTCGAGTCTTCGAGACCGTTCTGGACCTGGTTCGGCGGCGCGATGCCGCCGTCATCGTCGTAGAAACCGGTCGTGTTGCCAGCGCCATTCTGATTGCGCGAGTCGGTCAGGTCGGGGTGCCCGGTGTGATTGGCCGGCACCTTGCTGCTGCCCGCGCAGTGCATGCCGGCGCCACCACCGCCGGCACCGCCGACCGAGTAGGGCGCCGTCACCCGCACCGTGCTGCCGGGCGGCATCGACGTGGTCAGCAGGTTGATCGTCGCGCCGGTCGAAGTGGTGATCGGAGTGATGGTGACCTGGCTCGTGCTGTCGACCGATGCGATCGCGAAGGTATTGCCTTGCGCGATGTTCGGGTTGATGAGCCAACCGACGAAGCCGGCGTCGGGATTGCCGCTGCCGTCATCGAAGAGCGGCGTCGTCAGCGTGAGCGTGTCGGAATCGACGCGGCTCAGCAGCGTCGCGGTCGGATAGGCGCCGCCGCCAGCCGCGCCGCTGTTGCCGGTGCCGCCGAAGAAGCCCGGCCCGTTGGTGACGGTCGGGTCGTCGCTGCCGCTGCTGCCGGCCGCGATGGCGCCGGCGCCACCGCCGCCGCCGGAGCGACCGAGGGTGAGGAACGTCTGCATCACGGCCTGCGGATCGGAGCCGCCGCCCGCCGTGTCGATCACGAGAGCGTCGTCGAGAACACCGTCGAGGTCGACGTCGAACAGCGTGCCGCCGCGCTTGCCGGCCAGCTCGCCGATGACGTAAGCGTCGAAGACCTCGCCAAGCAGCGGCGCACGGAACCCGCCGGCGCCGTCGCCCTCGAGGTAGGGGTTCTCGGTTTCCTGCGCCAGCTCGCCGCGATAGTCCGCGCTGGTCGGATCGGAGACGACGGTCACGACGCCGGAGCCATTGACCGAGACCACCTTGAACGCCGTGTGGTAGCGCTCGAACCGGTAGTCATCGGCACCCACGTTCGGCTGGATCCAGAGATTGGTGACCGACAGCGCACCGATCTGCGCAGAGTAGTTGCCGTCGGTCAAGGTGGAGGCCGTCGTGTTGAGGGCCGTGGTGCGACCCGAGACGCCCTGATTCGCGGCGCCTGACGCCGAGAACGCGTAGTTCGGGAACGTCGGCGTGCCGCCGATGGCGAGATTCGGGAAGAGCAGCGTCGCGCCGGCCGCGTCGGAGGGAGCGCCGCCGGTGCCGCCGGCGGTGCCGCCGGCGCGCGAAGCGCCGCCCGCGCCGCCGGCGACCGGTGATCCCGTGACCACTGAGGCCGCGACGCCGCCAACGCTCAGCGTCCCGGTGATGGTGGCGCTGCCCGAGACCTGGATTGCCAGCGGGAAGATGGAGGCGGCCGCCGGCCGTACCGTCCAGCCGCCCGGAACGGAGAAGCTGGTGAATTCATAGATGCGCTGCGCGCCGAGCCCGTCAGCCGTCGCCATGAGCACCAGCTTGGCAGAGACGTTGACGGTGATGCCGCTGGGCGGCGAGGTCTGGAAACCCGCGTTCAACGGATCGAAGACGCCATCGCCGCCGGTCCCGCCGCCGATCCCAGGAGACAGGAAGCCGACGAAGGAGGCACCCCACTTCGCCGACGAGGCACTCAGGTCGTTGTTCGCCTGATCGTCGAAGTTCTCGGCCAGCGCCGCGATCGGGGTGGTCGCTGCTCCCGGGACCGTGACGAAGGTGAAGACATCCTCCGCTCCGGGATCGCTGCTCACCGAGACCTTGCTGTTGCCGGACAGATCCTGCACCGAACCGTCGACCGTCACCACGTAGGTGCAGCCGGTCGGAAGATCGGTCGGCAGATCGGTCAGCAGGCTCTCGAAGAGGACCGTGGCGCTGGTTCCCGATTGCGACAGCGAGTAGAGGCCCGGGATGGTGACACGATCGCCCGTGGTGTTGGTGTCGCCGTCGGTATCCAGTTCGACGTGGATGTTCGAACTGGTTCCGACGCCGCCGGGATCGACCGCGCTCGACGGGATCACCGGCTCATCGAACGTGATCTCGATCAGCGGCACCGGGTTGGTGGGCACCGCATTCGTCGCAACCGTCGCGCCGCTGACCGGGTGGAGCAGCCGCATCGTCGGGATCGGCGCGCCCTGCTTCTGGTCGAAGATCTGCTGAGTCGTGCGGAACAGGTACGGTCCGCGATCGCGCGACGCGACGCCTTTGCCGCTGATCGACTTCATCACGGTGGTCGACGGGGCGGTCTGGAACAGGATCTGATACGTCTTCGGATTCGGGTCGGTCGCGTCGCCCCAGCCGAAGATGGCCGTCGTGTCGGTGAACGTCACCAGCGGGCAGATCGTCAACCGATTCCCGGTGACGGTGTAGGTCGCTGCGGCGAGCGGGCCGGCGGCAGGTGGCGACACCGACGTGTCGAGCTCCTGCACGACGATCGAGTTCGAGTTCGCAGTCGCCGCGATGATGTCCTGCGAGAAGTCGAACACGATGCACATGTTGAGCGGGATCAGGGGCGCCTCGCCCTGCTGCCCGGACGCATCGAAGTTCCCGGTCGCCGGGTCGTAGCCGAAGATCGTCCCGGTCACGGACAGCGTGCCGCCTTGCCCACCGCCGGATCCACAGGCGGCCAGCGACAGAGCCAGCGCGGAGGCCGACACGCCGGCGGCGATGCCGACGAGTCCGTATGCGCGGGAGCGAGACCAAAGGGTGCGGTTCATCCTCGCAAAGCTCCTGACCTCAATTCCTCGGGCGCTCCGCCCTCGTCCCCGGGGGTGCCCCCGGGGCGACGCGAAGCGGGGCATGGTATCGGTGCCCTGAAATGCTGTCAAAACGCACGGTCGCGACCGACCTCGCCGACACCGCTCCAGTTGGAACGCGTTCTGCCTGAGCCGCAACGGATGTGCCTGTCGCGCGGGGCGGCCCGAGCAGGAGGACGGCTACCATCCCCGCCCTCCCGTTCCGGCCGCTGCCGCACGACCGACCACCCCCCGGGCGGGCGCGATCGCTCACCGCGCGCTGCCCATCGCAGCCCCGAACGCCATGAGGAACCCACCGTCGCCATGAAGCCATCGCTCGCCGGGGCGCTGATCGCGCTCCAACTCATCACGACCGGCCTTGTAGTCGGGGTGCTGTTGAGGAGAAACGAACCGGATGCCGCCGTCGCCGAATTGACTGGCCGGCTCGAACGACTGACCATCAACCTCGAAGGGACCCTGAATCGCCAGGCGCAGATCAGCCTGTTCCTCGACGAACTCCGGCAGCGCTGGCAGTCCCTGCCGGCGGTCGGCGCACCATCGGCGGAACCGGCGAGCGCCGGCCCCCCATCTGCGGACTCCGCTGCCGCGGTCCGGCCGACCGCACCCAGCGCCCCCGCCGACAGCTCCGATCGGACCAAGCCGAAGAGCCCGTTTCCGGTCGCCGCCGAGGCGCTCGCCAGGTTGAAGCATGCCGTGGTCGAGCTGACGGCGGAACTCGCGCGGCAGGGCACCAACGTGACGCCACTCGAGACCGAGGTGGCACGCTGCCGCGATGGCCTGATCGCCCTCGGCCACCAAGCCGTCTTCGTCGTCCGCCGTGAAATCGACCTGCAGCCATTCGAGAAGGACCGGAACGTCGACTTCATCGAGTACCTGCTGCGCCAGGTGGTGCCGCCGCTCTCGAGCGGTGCGCCGACCGAAGCGTTCGATCTCGCCCGTTCGGCGCTCGTTCGCGCGACCAACGAGCCAAACCTGAAGCTCGCCGGGGCGGTGGCGCTGCAGCAGATCGACGGGGACAAGTGGTGGAAGGACGTCGTCGATGTCGCCAAGCTCGGCAGCGGCCGCGAGGTGACGCTGCGCTGCCAGCTGCTGGCGCTCTTCGCCGACCACCCGCATCCGTCGGTGGTGGAGCTCTGCGTCCAGCTGCTGAACGAGGCGCGCTATCCCCATGAGCTGCGCCATCAGGCGATCTTCACGCTGGCGAAGCAGCCCTCGAGCGCGGTCAATCCGGCGCTGCGGCGGGTGGTTTTCGAGGAACCGAACCACCTGATGAAGAACCACGCGTTCGACGCGCTCTGGGGCCGCCTCGAAGGCGCGCAAGCGGAGCGCGCGAAGCTGCTCGAGGACGTGCTCGCGGCCGACGCCGCGCAGATGCCCGACGCGCTGATCCAGAAGGCGACGCGGTTGCGCGAGGAGGGTAAGGGCGCGAGCAGCGACGCGCCGGCGCGCCCCGACGGCCGCTGACCCGCGGCGCGGGGCGCCGCGACAAAGCCGCGAGCCCGGCGGGGCTCACCCACCGGGCTCGCGCACGATTCAGGTCACGCGCTCGTCGGGGTCAGGCCGACGAGACGCCTGCGGAGTTGCTGGTCAGTTCACCACGACCCAGACGTTGCCGTCCTGCGCCGCCGCGGGCAGGTTCGCGATCGACAGCGCCGCCGTGATCACGCCCGCAGCCGAGAAGGCCGCGTCGCCGGTCGGCGTCGTGGTGGTCGCCGTGTACGAACCGGCCGGGCCCGCGAGGTTGTTGGTCTGCAGCACGTCGCCGGTCTGGTTGACGACGAAGGCACGGTTGCCGGTGTTGCTGAAGCCGGCCGGCCACGCGTAGGCGCACCAGGTCGTCTCGCAGAGGTCGGCGTTCTCGCCGGTCGGCGAACCGCCGCCGTTGGCCTCGTCCAGTCCGGCGCCGTTCACGTCCGGCAGGTAGATCTGGAAGAAGTAGCCCGACTTGTTCACGAAACCGTTCGCGTTGACGACCGAGAGCGAACCGCTGAGGACCGGCGGATTGAGGACCGGGCCGCCGCCCGCGCCGGTCGAGTCGCGCATGTTGACCGAGCCGGCCATCTCGGCGAACCAGCCGTGCTCGCCGATGCCGTCGATGTCGGTGTCGATCGCGCCCTGCGACTGGATCTGCGACTCCGCCGACACGACGTTGCGCAACGTGGCGATCGCCGCCGTCTCATTGGCCGAGAGGCGCGCCGAGAGCAGGTTCGGGATCGCGATCGACGCGATGATCGCGATGATCGCGACGACGATCATCAACTCGATCAACGTGAAGCCCTTCGAGTTCTTCATTCCATGACTCCTGTCCATTGCCCGCGTTCCGGAAGGAACCCGCCAGGACGCCCCGCAGGCGTGACCCCTCGATTTCCTTCGTGATTCGTCCTGCGACGCGGCCGGACCGCCCGATCGCGCGCGACCTCTTCTTCGGCGGCGGCGCCCCCCCCGCTTGAGGCGAGTCGCGCCCTTGCGCCGCTCAACCACCGGAAAGTTTCTTCTGGATCTCGAAGATCGGCAGGAACACGGCGAACACGATGGTGCCCACCAGGCCGCCCATCAGGCCGATCAGCAGCGGCTCGATCATCGACGTCAGGCTCTTCACCGCGGCCGAGACCTGCTCGTCGTAGAACGTCGAGATCTTCTCGAGCAACTGCTCGAGCGAGCCTGACTTCTCGCCGATCGAGATCATCCGGGTCACCATCGGCGGGAAGATCGGGCTCTTGTCCAGCGGCTCGGACAGCGTGTTGCCGTTGCGCACCGAGTCGCGCGCCGCGAGGACGGCGCGCGAGATGACGCGGTTGCCCGACGTGTTGGCGACGATCTCGAGCGCGCCGAGGATCGGCACGCCCGAGCGCAGCAGCGTCGAGAAGGTGCGCGAGAAGCGCGACAGCGCCACCTTGCGGAACAGCTGGCCGAAGATCGGCATCTTGAGCATGAACCAGTCGACCGCGAACCCGCCCGCTTCGGTCCGCCCGGCCAGCATCAGGCCGAAGAAGGCGGCCGCGCCGATCCCCATCGCGATCAGCCAGTTCGCGACCAGCCATTCGGAGCAGCCGAGGACGGTGGCGGTCAGCACCGGCAGGTCGATCTGCAGCGAATCGAAGATCGGCTTGAACTGCGGGACGATGCCGATCATCAGGAACATGGTGATGCCGAGGACCATGCACAGCGAGATGACCGGGTAGGTCATCGCGGCCTTGATCTCGCGCTTCAGCTTCGCGGAGGACTCCTGGTACTCCGCGAGGCGGACCAGGATCTCGTCGAGCTGGCCCGACACCTCGCCGGCGCGGACCATGCTGCAGTAGATCGCCGCGAACGCCTTCGGTTGGCGCGACAACGACGTCGAGAAGTCGGCGCCGCCGCGGACGTCGTCCGCCACCAGCTTCAGCGTCCGGGCGAACCCCGGGTTGCCGACCTGACCGGCCAGGACGTCGAGCGACTCGAGCAGCGGGATGCCGGCGCTGATCATCGTCGACAGCTGGCGCGTGAAGATGACCAGCTCGTCGCTGCGCGCCTTGCCCGGCCGCGCGGCCATGCGCGGGCCGGCTGCGGCGGCGCTGCCGCTCGCGCGGCTGGTCTCCTCGACGTCGAGGACGACGAGGTTCTTGCGCCGCAGCTCGCCCACGACCTCGGTCGGCGCCGCGGCCACGAGCGTGCCGCGGATCAGCTTCCCGTCGTTGGTCTTCGCCGCGTACTTGAAGGTCGGCATGGCTGCTCCCTCGCCCCTTTCAGTGACCGCCCAGCGTGATGCGCGCGACTTCCTCGAGCGACGTCTTGCCGCGCATCGCGTTCAGCATCGCGGCGCGGCGCAGCGTGATCATTCCCTCGGCGATCGCCTGCTCGGAGATCTCCTGCAGCGGGCGGCTCTTCACGACCAGGCGCTTCACCGGCTCGGTGAACGGCAGCGTCTCCAGCACGGCGAAGCGGCCCTTGTAGCCGCGCGCGCAGCGGCCGCAGCCGTCGGGCGTCGGCGTGAAGATCGTCGCGACCTTCGCCTCCGCTTCGGTCGCGCCCATCGACACCAGGCGCTCGAGCGGCACCTGCAGCGGCTGCTTGCACTGCTCGCAGAGCTTGCGCGCGAGGCGCTGCGCGCAGATGAGCAGCGTCGAGCTCGCCACCATGAAGGCGTCGAGCCCCATGTCGACCATGCGGGTGATGGTGCCGACGGCGTCGTTGGTGTGGAGCGTGGAGAGCACCAGGTGGCCGGTGAGGGCCGCCTTGGTGGCGATCTCGATCGTCTCCTTGTCGCGGATCTCGCCGATCAGGATGACGTTCGGGTCCTGGCGCAGGATCGAGCGGAGCGCCGCCGCGAAGGTCATCTCGCGCTTCGGGTTGACCGGGACCTGGTTGACGCCGTGGATCTGGTACTCGACCGGGTCCTCGACCGTCACGATGTTGACGTTCGGCGAGTGGATCTCGTTGATCGCGGAGTAGAGCGTCGTCGACTTGCCCGAGCCGGTCGGGCCGGTGATGAGGATCATCCCGTACGGCGACTTGATCGCGCGGCGGTAGTCGTCGAGGCACTTCTGCTCGAAGCCGAGGTTGTCGAGCTGGCCGGCCAGGTTGCTCTGGTCGAGGATGCGCAACACCGACTTCTCGCCGTGCACCACCGGCAGCGTCGAGACGCGGAAGTCGATCTGGCGGCCCTCGGCCTTGACCTGGAACTTGCCGTCCTGCGGCTTGCGCCGCTCGGCGATGTCGAGGCCGGCCATGATCTTGATGCGGGAGATGATCGCCGTCGCCATCTGCTTCGGCGGCGACAGCACTTCCTTCAGCATCCCGTCCTGGCGGAAGCGGACGCGGACCTCCTTCTCGAACGGTTCGATGTGGATGTCGGACGCCTTGTCGCGGATGGCCTGCCAGACCATCGCATTGACCAGTTTCACCGCCGGCGCCGACTCGGCCTCGCTGGTGATGTCGTGGGCGGCGTCGCCGGCCGTCTCCCGGATCTCGACCCCCTCGTCGTGCAGCCCCTCGAGCAGGTCGACCATCTCCGACGTGCCGGGGCCGTAGCAGCGGGCGATCGCGTCCTTCACTGCCTCCTCGAGCGCCACCATCGGCCGGATGTCGGCGTGCGTCTCGAAACGGAGCTGGTCGATCTTGACCACGTCGAACGGATCGGCGAGCGCCACCGTGACGCTGGCGCCGATCTTCGACAGCGGGCAGACGCAGTGCTTCTTCGCCAGTTCCTCGGGGAACCACTCCTTGACGTCTTCGGCCGGAGTGACGCGCGACAGGTCGACCGGCGTCACGCCGATCTCCCGCGCGATCAGGCCGAGGAGCGCCCGCGGCTGCACCAGGCCCTGCCGGGCCAGCGTCTCGGTGACCGACTGGTTGGCCTGCTCCGACTGCGCGACCGCCTGGTCGAACGCGGCCTCGGCGACGGTCCCCTCCTTGAGCAGGATCTGGCGCAGCTTGCGATGGTAGGTCGACATCGCGCTCAGGTGCTCCGGAGCAGGCGCTCGAGCTCGCCCTGATCGGACGAATGGGCGAGCGCCTCCTCGTAGGAGATCTCGTTGGCGCGATAGAGATCGGACAGCGACTGGTTCATGGTCCGCATGCCCTGCTTGCGCGAGGTCTGGATGATGCTGTAGACCTGATGCCCCTTGTCCTCGCGGATCAGCGCGCGGACGGCCGGGCTGCACAGCAGGATCTCGCACGCCATGACGCGGCCGCGGCCGTTGGCGCGCGGCAGCAGCTGCTGGCAGAAGACCGCCGACAGCGTCGACGCGAGCTGCGTCCGGATCTGCGCCTGCTGCCCGGCCGGGAACACGTCGATGATGCGGCCGATGGTCTGGACCGCGTCCGACGTATGCAGCGTCGAGAAGGTCAGGTGGCCGGTCTCGGAGATGCTGAGCGCCGCCTCGATCGTGTCGAGGTCGCGCATCTCGCCGACCAGCACGACGTCGGGATCCTGTCGCAGCGCCGCGCGCAGCGCCTTCTTGAACTCGTGCGTGTCCGGTCCGACCTCGCGCTGGTTCACCAGCGACTTCTTGTGCTTGTGGACGAACTCGATCGGGTCCTCGATGGTCACGATGTGGTGCGGGCGGGTCGAGTTGAGGTGGTCGACCATCGCGGCGAGCGTCGTCGACTTGCCCGAGCCGGTGGCGCCGGTGACCAGCACGAGGCCCTTCGGCAGGCGGCAGAGCTCCTCGCAGATCTCGCGCGGAAGGCCGAGCTCGTCGAAGCCGCGGACTCGCTCCGGCACGAAGCGCAGCACCGACCCGACGCAGCCGCGCTGCACGAACACGTTGGTGCGGAAGCGGCCGATGCCCGGCAGGCCGAAGGAGATGTCGAGCTCGAGCTCGCGCTCGAAGCGGGCGATCTGCTCGGTCGACAGCACGCCGTAGACGATCGACTTGATGTCGTCGCCGGTGAGCGGCTCGTACTCGGTGTCGAGCAGCGCGCCATTGACGCGCATCTTCGGCGGCGCGCCGGCGGTGATGTGGAGGTCGGAGCCGCCGCGACGAACGAGGAGTTCGAGCAGCTCGCGCATGATGAGCATGGTGGCCCTCCGCCGCGCCGGCCCGCTGCCGGCGCAGTCACGGTGGGCTCATCGGCGCGGCGACTCCCCGGCATGAAGGCCGCGGCGCCCGCGACGGGAATCGGATTTCCGTTCCCCGCGACAGTGCGGCGACCGCTCTAGTGGGCGAACAGTCCCTGCACCAGCTGCGGCCAATCGTGCAGCAGGAACTCGATCAGCCCGCCGCGGAAGGCGAAGACCAGCAGCACGCCGAGGGACAGGAACGGGCCGAACGGGATGAAGCGCCGCCGCCGCCAGCCGATCCGCATCGCGGCCAGCATGGTGTAGCGCGCGCCGCGGCCGTGGCGCCGGGCGTGCCGCCCCACCTCGCGCAGGACCTCGGGCAGCCCGAGCAGCCAGTTGCCGACGCCGCCGAGCGAACCGGCGACGCAGCCGACGAAGAAGACCAGCAGCACGCTCTCCATGCCGAGCAGCGCACCCACCGCCGCCATGAACTTCACGTCGCCGAAGCCCATCGCGTCGGTGGTCTCGCCCGCCTCCTTCGGCTTGAACGCGAGCCGACCGCCGATGCCGACCAGCCAGAGCGTCCCGCCGCCGACGATGAGCCCCGCCAGCGCCGTCACCGCGGCGGCGAGATGACGTTCGAGCCCGGCGCCGACCACGACGCCGTGCAGCCACGACGCCTCGTGCAGCCGCGGCGCGGCGATCGCCAGCAGCGGCGCCACGACCATCCCGCCGATCGTGATCTCGTCGGGGATGATCCGCCAGTCGAGGTCGATGAAGGTGACGACCAGGCAGACCGCCGCCAGCAGCAGCCCGACCGCCAGCACGACCCAGTCCTCGCCGTCGGCGATCCCGCGCGACAGGAAGAGATGGGTGACGCCCGCGAACAGCAGCGCCGTCGCCGCCTCCACCAGCGGATAGCGCAGCCCGATCTCGGCCTTGCAGCCGCGGCAGCGCCCGCCGAGGAAGACCCACGACAGGATCGGGATGTTCTCGTGCCACGGGAGCGAGCGGCGACAGCGCGGGCAGAAGCTGCGTGCCGGCCGCGCCACCGAGAGGTCCTCGCGCGGCAGCCGGTAGATCACGACGTTCAGGAACGAGCCGACGCAAGCGCCGAACAGCCCGAGCAGAGGCGGCAGCACCACGGCGGCGTCGATCACGCGTTCGCTCCTCCGCAGTCGATCAGTCGTCGCCGACCGCGACCGGAATGTACGGGTAGAACGGCCCGCCGTTCTGCGCGAGCGCCGCGCCGCCCAGATCGCGCAGCGCGTCCTTCGGCTCGAACCGCAGTTCGAGCGGGGTCGCCGCGTCGACCGGCATCGGCAGCGCGCTCCCGGGCCGCAACTCGAGCGCGACCACGGCCGCCTCACCGTTCGCCACCAGCGTCGCCGCCATGTCGGGATTGTCGGCCGGATGGCTCTCCCGGCTCCACGGGCCGTGCAGGCGGAAGCGCGCGGCCGCCAGCGTCCGCGGATCGAGCGGTTCGCTGAAGCAGAGCTCGATCCGGCCGGCGGCGAAGCGCGCGGTCCGGGTGACCAGTTCCGGCGGGCCCGGGCGCGGATCGCAGAACAGCTCCGCGGCCGGCGCCAGCCGCCAGTCGCCGGACCGAGCGGCGACCGGTCGCCGCAGCGTGAATCCGGACGCCAGCGCCTCTCCGGTGAGCGCGCGCAGCGCCACCATCCGCGGCAGTCCGACGACTTCGACCTGCACGTCGCTCCCCGGCGCGAACGCGGCATCGGCGAGATCGACCCGCGTCGGCGCGGCCGGCACGAAAGTGAGCGTCACGCCGTCGCAACGCCAGCGACCGGGCAGCTCGGCCCCATCGCCGCGGCGCAGCGCCCGCACTGACCCGGCCGCGACGCTCGCCGGATCGACCGTTGCGCTGAAATCGAGGCGCAACGGTTCGTTCAGTCGCGCCAGCGGCTCGCCCTGCGGCAACGGCGTGGTGCAGCGGAACGGCTCACGCGCGCAGCCATGGACGCCCGCGCCGAGCAGGACGACGAGCGAGCGCGCGCGAACCATCGCGCCGATCACGCCGGCGCTCCGCCGGCGTCCGCCCGCGCGCGGCCGGCGCCGCCCGACCCCATCG
>VGYY01000086.1 GCA_016872815.1 Planctomycetota bacterium | reverse complement strand
GCCGACGAGGTCGCCTTCGTGTCGACCGCCCACGACGCGGCGGTCGCGCGCGCCGCCGCCGCCGCGCTCGCCGCCGCGCTCGACGACCTGCGCGACGACCCGACCCTGCGTGCGGCAAGCTGATGCCGTGACCGCTCCCGTCGCCACTCCTGTCGCCGGCCCCTCGCCGATCGCCCGCGCCGATGACGTGCGCGCGCGCCGCTTCCGCCGCGCGCGGCTCGTCCTGTTCGGCGTGGTCACCCTCTGCCTGGCGCAGATCGGCTGGTGGATCTATTTCCAGGTGCGCGAGAGCGGCCGCGACCGCGCCAACGCGATCGCGCTCGGCGATGCGCCGGCGCACGCCGATGCCGTGCGCGCCAGCCGCGTGCGCATGGCGGTGGCGGAAGGCGGCTTCCTTGCCGCCGCGGTGATCGGCGGCGTCGTGCTGATCTGGTGGCTGATGCAGCGCGAGCTGAAGCGCGAGCACGAGCAGAACCAGTTGCTCGGCGCCTTCGGCCATGACTTCCGCTCGCCGCTGACCGCGATCAGGCTGGCGGCACAGACGCTCGAACTCGACCGCAGCGATGCCGCCGAGCGCGCCGCCACCATCCGCTCGCTGCTGCAGAACGCGCGCCGCCTCGAGGAGCTGGTGGAGAACGTGCTGGCGGCGGCGCGACTGCACGCCGGACGGATCACGATGGCGCCGCAGCCGGTCGACCTGGCGGCGGAGGTCGAACTCGCGCTGGCGGCGCGGGACGGCCTGCTGGCGCAGCGCGGCGCGACGCTGGTGCGCCGCCTCACCGGCGGACTCGTGGTCATCGCCGACCCGGTCCTGCTGCAGAGCGCGCTCGGCAACCTGCTCGACAACGCGCTCAAGTACGGCGGCGACGCGCCGCACCTCACGCTGCGAGTCGAGCGCGAGGGCGACCGCGCGCTCGTCGCCGTGACCGACCGCGGCGCGGGCTTCGAGCCGAGTCACGCGCTCCACCTGTTCGACCGCTTCCAGCGCGGCGACGCCGAGCGCGACCGTAGCCGTCCCGGGCTCGGGCTCGGCCTCTGGCTGGTGCGCGAGATCGTGGCGCTGCATGGCGGGACCGTCGCCGCGCACAGCTCCGGGCCCGGCACCGGCGCCACCTTCAGCTTCGTCCTGCCGCTCGAGGACGGCGCCGCGCCGCCTTCTCACGGAGGCGCGCCATGACCACGGCTCTCGCCGCCCGCGTCCTGCTGGTCGAGGACGAGCCCGACATCGCCCGATTGATCCGCGTCAACCTCGTCCACGACGGTCACCTGGTCGAACAGGTCGCCGACGGCATGGACGCGCTGGCGCGCGCCGAAGTCGGCGGCTTCGACCTCGTGGTCCTCGACGTGATGCTGCCGCGCCTCGACGGCTTCGCCTTCTGCGAGCGGCTGCGCGCGGTCGATCCCGACACGCCGATCCTCTTCCTCTCCGCTCTCGGCAGCGCCGCCGACCGCGTGCGCGGACTGCAGGCCGGCGGCGACGACTACCTGGCCAAGCCGTTCGACCTGGCCGAGCTGCGCGCACGCGTCGCCGCCCTGCTGCGGCGGCGTGAGCGCGCCGCCTCACCGATCTACGGCCGCGGCGTGCTCCGCCTCGACGACGTCCGCATCGACCTGAAGAGCGGCGAGGTGGCGCGCGACGGCGCGGTCCATCGCCTGACCGGCAAGGAGTTCGAGATCCTGCGCTACCTCGCCGAGCGGCGCGGCCAGGTGGTGAAGCGCGGCGAGCTGCTCGACCGCGTCTGGGGCCCCGCCGCGGAACCGACCGAGCGCACGGTCGACAACTTCATCCTGCGGTTGCGGCGCGTGCTGGAGCGCGACCCGGCCCGGCCCAAGTGGCTGCACACCCACCGCGGGCTCGGCTACCGCCTCGCCGTCACCGCCGAACCCCGGAGCGACGCATGAGCGACCGACCGCTGCTGCTGCGCGCGTTGCGCGGCGAGACGACCGAGCGCCCGCCGGCCTGGCTCTACCGCCAGGCCGGACGGTACCTGCCCGAGTACCGCGAGCTCCGCGCGCGCGGCACGTTCGCGGCGCTGTGCGCGACGCCGGAGCTCGCCTGCGAGGCGACGCTGCAGCCGATCCGCCGGTTCAAGCTCGACGCCGCCATCGTCTTCTCCGACCTGCTGGTGCCGCTCGAGGGGTTCGGCTGGACGCTCCACCACGGCGACCACGGGCCCGAGGTGGTCGACGGTCCGCGCAGCGCGGCGGAGGCGGCGGCGCACGCGCGCTACGAGGCGAGGGACACCACGGAGGCGCCGGCGCGCACGCTCGCCCTGCTCCAGCGCGCGCTGCCCGCGGAGGTGGCGCGCATCGGCTTCGCCGGAGCGCCGCTGACGCTGGCGCTCTACCTGCTCGAGGGGCGCGGCTCGAAGGGGTTCGAGAAGGGGCGCGCGCTGCTCTGGCAGGACGAAGCGAAGGCGCAGGCGCTGTTCGAGGCGCTGGCAATCGGCGTGGCCGAGTACGCCGCGGCGCAGGTGGCCGGCGGCGCGCAGGCGATCCAGCTGTTCGATTCGTGGGGCGCGCTGCTCGCCGTGGCGGACTGGCGCCGCCTCGTGCTGCCGGCGGCGCGCGAGCTGGTCGCCCGCATCCGGCGCGAGGGCGTGCCGGTCTGCTGGTTCCTGCGCGGTGGCGCCGACCATGCCGCACTGGCGCTCGAGACCGGCGCCGACGCGGTGGCGGTCGACTGGAGCGTCGACCTGCCGGCCTTCGCGCGCGGGCCGGCGGCCGGCCGCGCCGTGCAGGGCAACCTCGATCCGGCGCTGCTGCTGGCGCCGCCCGATGTCGCCGCGCGCCACGTCCGTGCGCTGCGCCGCGCGATGGGCGACCGCCACGGCTGGATCTTCAATCTCGGCCACGGCATCACGCCGGCGGCGCGCATCGAGACGGTCGCGGCGCTGCTCGAGGCAGTGCGCGAGCCGTCCGACGCCGCCGCGCCGCCGGTGACCGCTCGATGAACGCGATGGCGACCATCGCCGACGCCCTGCTCGACAAGTACGGGCGTCAGGGGCCGCGCTACACCAGCTACCCGCCGGCGCCGGCCTGGAGCGAGGGGATCGGCGCCACCGATCTCGCGGCGCGGCTGGCGGAGATCGGGCGCGAGCCGGCCCCGCCGGCCGACGGCCTCGCCGATGCCGAGCTCTACGTCCACATCCCGTTCTGCGCGCGGCTCTGCACCTTCTGCGGCTGCCACACCTTCATCACCCGCGAGCGCGATCCGGTCGTGCGCTGGCTCGCCACGCTGGAGCGCGAGGCCGATGCGGTGGCGCGCGCTGCCGGTCGGCGCCTCTCGATCGGCGGGCTCCACCTCGGCGGCGGCACTCCGACTCACCTCGACCTGGAACAGCTGGCGCAGCTGCTCGACCTGCTCGAGGCGCGCTTCGACTTCGCCGCCTGCCGCGAGCGGGGACTCGAGGTCCACCCGCGCGTGACCAGCGTCGCCCAGCTCGACCTGCTGCGCGCGCGCGGATTCGATCGGCTGTCGATGGGCGTGCAGGACCTCACCCCCGAGGTGCAGGCGGCGATTCATCGCGACCAGACCGCGGATGAGACCGCGGCGCTGGCGGCGCATGCGCGGGCCACCGGCTGGCGCAGCCTCAACGTCGACCTCGTCTACGGCCTCCCGCGGCAGACGCTCGCCGGCTTCGCGCGGACGATCGAGCAGGTGCTGGCGATGGGCGTCGATCGCCTCGCCGTCTACGGCTACGCCCACGTGCCGTGGCTCAAGCGCCAGCAGGGCGCCTTCACCGAGTCGGCGCTGCCCGATCCGCGACTGCGGCGCGATCTGCTCGAACTGGCGCGGGCGCGACTCGCGGACGCCGGCTTCGAGTCGATCGGCTTCGACCACTTCGCCCGCCCCACCGACCGGCTCTTCACCGCCCGCGCCGCCGGCTCGCTGACCCGCACCTTCATGGGCTTCACCGTCCGCCACGCCCGCAACCTGATCGGGCTCGGCCCGAGCGCGATCGGCGAGCTCGGGCCGCTCTACGCGCAGAACGAGCCGGCGCTGGCGGCCTGGGAACAGGCGGTGGCCGCGCGCGGACTGGCGACGCGGCGCGGCTGGCGGCTCAGCGCCGACGAGGCGCTGCGCCGCGACGTGATCCGCGCGCTGCTGTGCGAGCTCGCCGTCGATGGCGCGGCGATCGGCGCGCGCCACGGCGTCGACTTCCGCGACCACTTCGCGCGCGAGCTCGCGGCGCTGCGGGAGATGGTGACCGACGGCCTGCTGGTCGTGGCCGGCGCGCGGCTCGAGCTGACGGCGGTCGGCCGCCACCTCGCGCGCAACGTGGCGATGGCCTTCGATCCGGCGCAGCACGAGGCGGGCGGCGTGAAGCGCTACTCGGCGACAGTGTGACGGCACGCGACGGCAGCAAGAGCGCAGCCGCGCGACCCGCCGGCGCCGCGGAGCGGCCGGTCGGCGTGGTGCTGCTGAACCTCGGCGGGCCCGACCGACCGGAGAGCGTGCGGCCGTTCCTGCTCGAGCTGTTCCGCGATCCCGAGGTCCTGGCGCTGCGCGGCGGCGCGCCGGTCCGCCACGCGCTCGCCTGGCTGATCGCCACGCTGCGAGCGCCGAAGGTGCGGCGCAACTACGCCAGCGTCGGCGGCTCGCCGCTGCTGGCGCGAACGCTGGCGCAGGAGCGGGCGCTCGAGGCGGCGCTGAACGCGGACGGAGCGGGACCGCGGTTCTTGGTGCGCACGGCGATGCGCTACTGGCGCCCGCGCGCGGCGGCGGCGCTCGACGAACTGCTGGCCGCGGGCATCGGGCGGCTGATCGCGCTGCCGCTCTACCCGCACGAGTGCCGCGCGACGACCGGGTCGAGCGTGCGCGAACTCGCGGCGCTGCTGGCGACGCGCGCGCCGACGCTGCCGTGGACGGCGGTGCGGAGCTTTGCGCGCGACGGGCGCTACCTCGACGCGCTCGCGCGCTGCGTCGAAGAGGGGATCGCGACGGCGCGGGCGGCGGCGGGCGCGGCGGAACCGCTGCTGCTCTTCTCGGGACATGGGCTGCCGCTGCGGATCGTCGCGGACGGCGATCCCTACGTCGCCGAGATCACGGCGACGATCGCCGGCGTGATGGCGCGACTGCGCGACTTCGGCGGAATCCACCGACTCTCCTGGCAGAGCCGCGCCGGTCCGGTGCGCTGGCTCGGGCCGACCACGGAAGCGACGCTCGGCCGGCTCGGCGCCGCCGGGGTGCGCGCCGTGGTGATCGTGCCGATCAGCTTCGTCTCCGACCACATCGAGACGGTCCACGAGATCGACGTCGAGCTGGCGGAGGTGGCGCGCGCCGCCGGCATCACGACCTTCGTGCGGACGCCGGCGCTCGACGTGCGCGCCGACTTCATCGCGGCGCTCGCGGAGCAGGTGCGTGACGCCCGGCGATGAGCCGGCGTGCGACCTGGCCGTCGTCGGCGGCGGACTCGCCGGGCTGGTGGCCGCGTGGCGCGAGCGGCAACGCGATCCGGGCGCGCGCGTGGTGCTGCTCGAGGCGGGAGCGCGGCCGGGCGGCGTGGTGGCGACCGAGCGGATCGACGGCTTCCTGGTCGAGCGCGCCGCCGCCTCGATCCGGCGCGGTGCCGACGCGATCCATGCGCTGATCGAGGAACTCGGGCTGTGCGAGGAGCTGGTCGCCGCCGATCCGGCGGCGGCGGCACGGCGGTTCGTGCTCCATCGCGGGCGGCTCTGCGCGGCGCCGGCGGGAGTGCGCTCCCTGCTGTCGACGCCGTTGCTGTCGGCCGGCGCGAAGCTGCGGCTGCTCGCCGAGCCGTTCGTGCCGGCGCGACCGCAGGCGGACGAGACGGTGGCGCAGTTCGTCGCGCGGCGCTGCGGGGCGGGCCTGGTCGCGCCGCTGCTCGACGCCGTCGTGACCGGGATCTTCGCCGGCGACGTCGAACGACTGGAGGCGGCGAGCGCGTTCCCGCGCATGACCGCGCTGGAGCGGCGCCACGGATCGCTGCTGCGCGGCGCGTTGGCGGCGCAGCTTGGCGCGGCGGGGCGAGCGGCACGGGCCGCGCGAACGGGGCGACCGGCACTGACGGCGTTGCGCGGCGGGATGCAACAGCTGGTCGATCGGTTGTGCGAACGGCTTGCCGACGCTGCCGTTGCCATCCGCTGCGGCGCTCGTGTCGTCCGGCTGGCGCGGGAGGCGGACGCGTGGCGGATCGCGCTCGCCGGCGGCGAATCGCTGCGGGCGCGGCGGGTCCACCTCGCGGCGCCGGCGTGGGCGGCGGCGGAGTTGCTGCGGCCGGTCGACGCCGCGCTCGCCGCGGAGTGCGCGGCGATCGAGGCGGCGCCCCTCGCAGTGGTCGCGATCGGCGTCGCCCGCAGCCAGGTGAGCGGCGACGTCGATGCGCTCGGGTTCCTCGTGCCGCGCGCCGAGCGCCGTGCGCTGCTCGGCGTGCTCTGCGAGAGCAGCCTCTTCCCGGGCCGGGCGCCCGCGGGCCATGTCCTGCTGCGCGCGATGGTCGGCGGCGGACGGGTCGCGCTGCCGGAGAGTGCCGCGGCGATCGCGCGACTCGCGTTCGAGGAGGCGGCGGAGGCGCTCCGGATCGCGGGTGCGCCGCGCCTGCTCGCTGCGTTCCCCCACCGACCCGGCATCCCGCAGTACCGCCCCGGCCATGCCGCGCGCGTCGCGCGGGTCACGGCGCGCGTCACGGCGCAGCCGGGCCTCTCGCTCGGCGGCTGGTCGTGGTCGGGCATCGCGCTCGACGATCGCGCGCGCGAACCGGCACCGCCCGCGGTCACTCCTCGAGCGTGATGCGCAGGGCGTCGGCGTCGAGGGCGCCGCCGCTCGCCACGCCGCTGGTCGAGAGCTTGAGATAGAGCGTGCCCTCGTCGTCGAGGTAGTTCGCCGGATTCACCGTGATCGTCGCCGACACCTGCTCCATCGCCGACGACGTGATCGAGCGCGACCAGAGCTGCACCCAGCTCCCGTACGGGTAGCTCCAGCTGCTCCAGTCGTAGATCCAGAGCGTCTCGGTCGCGCCGTTCGCGCTGGTGTACGCCCGCGTGAAGTCGATGGTGATCCTCTTCGGGGCGCGCTCGGCGATCTTGCGCACCGGCAGTTCGCAGTAGATCTTGCCGCCGCTCTGCGTGCAGTTCAGCAGGTCGCCGTCGGCGCGGTACAGCTCGAAGAAGCCGCCGGTGACGGTGCCGCCGTAGGTGCCGCAGTCGGTCGGCGCGTAGGTCGAACCCGGGCCGTCGTCCCAGTCGATGGCGCCGATCTGCGTCCCGTTCACGTCGAGCGCGAAGCGTGGCGCGATCGTCCCGCCCGACGGCGCCCGCAGCCCGCGCCGGCTCGCCGCCACCTCGCGGCGGCCCTGCCGGAACAGCGGGAGGCGCGTCATGCCGGCGTGCGCGATCACCTTGTTCGGCTGCTCGAAGCCGACGCCGAAGAAGCGGACGTGGTGGCGCGGATCGCGCAGCGACAGCGTCGGGTCGAGCGTCCGGTCGCCGCCGACCGGCGCGACGAAGAGGAGCCGCGCCGGCTTGCTGCCGCTGGTCACGCCGGTCACGCGATCGACGGCCGCGTCGCAGTCGATCCGACCGTAGCCGGTGTACTCGCCCCACGGTGGGTGGAAGGTCGACCGCGCGGTGTCTTCGAGCGCCGCCCGGATCTGGGTGGCGGTCGCTGCGGGGTTGGCCGACCAGAGCAGCGCCGCAAGCCCGGCCACGTGCGGCGTCGACGCCGACGTCCCGGCGAATCCGGTCGTGTAGCCGCCGACGGAGGTGGTGGCGACGCCGACACCCGGCGCGGCGACGTCGACCCAGCTGCCGTAGTCGGTGAACCAGGTCGGGTTGTTGGCCGAATCGGTGGCCGCCACGGCGATGACGTTCTCGTAGGCGCCGGGGTAGTAGGGGATCACCGACAGCGAGTTGCCCGCCGCCGCCACCAGCACGACGCCGTGCTTCCAGCAATAGTCGATGCCGTCGCGCTCGGCGGCGGTCACGCCATCGCTGAAGAAGCTCATCGAGATCACCTTGAAGCCCATGTCGGCGCAATAGAGGTAGGCCGGCACGGTGGCGGAGTCGTAGAAGTAGCCCGAGTCGAGCGCCGCCTTGATGCCGGCCACCCGGCACAGCGGCGCCACGCCGGTCACGCCGATCGCGTTGTCCTGCACCGCCGCCACCACGCCGGCGCACAGCGTCCCGTGGCCGTACGCGTCGTCGGGATTGCCGTCGCCGTAGGCGAAGTCGTAGCCGTTCACGTCGTCGACGTAGCCGTTCAGGTCATCGTCGATGCCGTTGCCGGCGATCTCGCCCGGATTCACCCAGACGTTGGCCGAGAGGTCGGCGTGGCTCGTCGCGAGCCCGGTGTCCATCACCGCGACCACGACCGAGCTCGAGCCCTTCACCGTGTCCCACGCGAGGTCGGCGGTGATGTTGGTCAGGTGCCAGTGGTACGCCCAGTAGGGATCGTTCGGCACGTAGGCGAGCTTCCGCGCGCGATCGAGGTCGGCGCGCTCGATCCGCGGATCGGCGGCGTAGCGCTCGCGCAGCTCGAAGTTCCGGCCGGCGGGGACGACCAGCACCTGCCAGCCGATCTGCGGCAGGTCGTGGAGCACCGTCGTGCCGAGCTGCTCATGCAGCGGCGCCACCGCCGGCGCGCCGGTGCCCGGAGCCAGCTTGACCAGCAGGCGCGCCGGGTGGATCGGCGCGTCGGCGGGCGGACCGGCCGGCGCGACGACCGCTGGCGCGGCACCCGCGGCGGCGGTGGACTGCGCCACCGATCGCGCCGCGAGCGCCAGCGCGGCGAGCGTGGCGGCGCAGACGAAGCAGAACGCACGGCGACGCAGCGACATCGGCGACTCCTCGGCCCGGTCCGGAAGCGCGCGGCGGGCACCCGTGGCGCGGTCTCGCGCGCCCGCCCCGTCCCGGATCGTCATGGCGGGAGGCGACGCTACGCGGGGGAGGCCGCAGCCGCCAGACCACTGCCCGCCCCGCCGTCCTGCAACCGCTCGAAGATCGGCTTGAGCTCGGCCTCGACCAGGGTCTCCTTGGCCAGCAGCTGCTTCGCCGCGTCGAGCAGCACCGGCTGGTGGCTCTCGAGCAGCTTGCGCGCGCGCTGGAAGGCGCGGTCGACCAGGCCGCGCACGGCGACATCGACCTCGCGCGCGGTGGCGTCGGCCATGTCGCGCCGCGCCGCGAACGGATTCTGCTGCTGCAGGAAATGGCCGACGTCCTCGTCGTAGCTCACGTGGCCGAGTTCGGTCATGCCGTAGCGCGCGACCATGCTCCGCGCGATGCGCGTGGCGCGTTCGAGGTCGTCGGCGGCGCCGGTCGAGAAATGGCCGTAGACGAGGTGCTCGGCGGCGCGACCGCCGAGCAGCACGGCCATCTTGCTCTCGAGCTCCTCGCGCGTCATGAGGAAGCGGTCCTCGGTCGGCCGCGAGATGGTGTAGCCGAGCGCCCCGATCCCGCGCGGGATCACCGACACCTTGTGGACCGGATCGCTGCCGGGGGTCGCCGCCGCCACCAGCGCGTGGCCCATCTCGTGGTGCGCGACGATCGCGCGCTCGCGCTCGTTCAGGATGCGGTTGCGCTTCTCGAGACCGGCGACGATCCGCTCGACCGCGACGGTGAAGTCGTTCAGCTCGACCATGTCGCCCTTGCGCCGGGTCGCGACCAGCGCCGCCTCGTTGCAGAGGTTGGCGAGGTCGGCGCCGGTGAATCCCGGCGTCAGCGACGCCACCTGCTCGACGCTGACCGAGCTGCCGACCTTCACCTTCTTCAGGTGCACCTCGAGGATCTGCATGCGGTCGCGATGGTCGGGCCGGTCGACCAGCACCTGGCGGTCGAAGCGGCCGGCGCGCAGCAGCGCCGGGTCGAGGATCTCGGGGCGGTTGGTGGCGGCGAGCAGCACGATGCCGGCGCGCGGGTCGAAGCCGTCGAGCTCGACCAGCAGCTGGTTCAGCGTCTGCTCCTTCTCGTCATGGCCGCCGTACATCGGGCCGGCGCCGCGCGCCTTGCCGAGCGCGTCGAGCTCGTCGATGAAGATGATCGCGGGCGCCTTCTGCTTGGCCTGCTCGAACAGGTCGCGCACGCGCGCCGCGCCAACGCCGACGAACATCTCGACGAACTCGGAGCCGCTGATCGAGAAGAACGGCACGCCCGCCTCGCCGGCGACGGCGCGCGCCAGCAGCGTCTTGCCGGTGCCCGGCGGGCCGACCAGCATCACGCCGCGCGGCATGCGGCCGCCGAGCCGCCCGTGGCCGACCGGATCCTTCAGGAACTCGACGATCTCCTTCAGCTCGTCCTTCGCCTCGTCGACGCCGGCGACGTCGGCGAAGGTGACCTTGGTGTCGCTCTCGACGTAGACGCGCGCCTTGCTCTTGCCGATGTTCATGAAGCCGGCCGCGCCCTTGCCGCCCATCTGGCGCGAGATCATCATCCAGAGCATCACGAACAGCCCGATCGACAGGATCCAGAACACGACCGACGAGGCGGCCGACGGCGGTTCGCCGCGGAACGCGACGCCCGCCTTCTTCAGCTGCTCCGCGAGCTCGAGCTGCACGCGCGCCGTGGCGAATGGCTGCTTCTGCCCGCTGGCGGGATCGACCAGCACCCCGCGCAGCTCGTCGGGCGCCACCACCACCTGCTCGACCCGGCCCTCGGCGAGCGCCTTGTTGAACTCGTCGTACGAGATGCGGACGGTGGCGGCATCCCCCATCAACTGGTGCAGGAACAGCACCGCGGTGATGGCCGCGATCAGGAAGAGGAAGTTGAAGCGGATCCGCTTCTTCGGCTCGGGCGGTCGCGGGGGGGTCGGCACGCGGGAGGTTCTTTCCGGGTCAGCCGTGACGGTCAGGGAGAAGACGGCAGAGTAGCGCCCCCGGGTCGGGCTACGCCGTCGGAGTGCGGGCGGCGCCGCCGACCGCCGGCTCATCCGGTCGTCCGGCGCGGCGGCTCAGCAACGTCCGCAGCAGCACCAACCCGACCAGCGGGATGCCGATCCACCAAAGCAGCTGCAGGAAGCGGGGCAGTGCCGTCGATTGCTGCGCGTCGAGCACCAGCCACGCCGAGTAGGCGGCATAGCCGGCCAGGAACACGATCCCGTGAGCGCGCCCGATCCGGAGACCGCGCGCCACCGCGCCGAGCAGCAGGAGCGACGTCGCGATCATCACCGGGGCGTCGACGGTCCGCACCTGCGGCGAGATCGCCACCGAGCCCGCGCCGACCGACGAGATCCCGAGCACGCCGAGGACGTTGAACACGTTGCTGCCGACCACGTTCCCGACCGCGATCTCGCGATGACCGCGGATCGTGGCCAGGATCGAGGTCATCACTTCGGGCAGCGACGTCCCGGCGGCGACGATGGTGAGGCCGATGACCAGTTCGCTCACTCCCATGGCCTGGGCGGCGGAGACGGCACCCTGCACGAACCAGTGCGAGCCGAGCACCAGCAGGCCGAGCCCCGCCACGATCCACGCCAGGCTCGCGTTGCGCGCTCGCGCCGGGTTCGCACCGGCTGCGGCGACGGTGGCCGCCGGATTCGCGGCGCCCGTTTCGGCTCCACTCGTTGCCGCCGCCCTGCGCTCGCGCCGGACCGCGTACCACGTGTAGGCCGCCAGTCCGCCGATCAACAGCGCGCCCTCGAACCACTGCACGCTTCCGTCGCGCCCGAGCAGCGCCGCCAGCAACGCGCTGCCGATCATGAGCGGGATGTCGATCCAGGCCAGCGTGCGACCGACGAACAGCGGCGAGATCGCGGCGCAGGCGCCGAGGATGAAGAGCACATTGAAGATGTTGCTGCCGACCACGTTGCCGACGGTGACATCACCGCGGCCATCGATCCCGGCGATCACGCTGACCGCCAGCTCCGGCGCGCTGGTCCCGAAGGCGACGACGGTGAGGCCGATCACGAGCGGCGACAGCCCGACGAGCGCGGCGAACCGGGCCGAATGGCGCACCAGGAGTTCGCCGCCGACCAGCAGGGTGATGAACCCCGCAGTCAGCAGTCCGATCACTTGCCAATCCACTCCGACTCCCTCGGTGTCCGTGAACCTGGTGGCATGAAAGCGGCGCGCCGCGACCACGGGCAGCCGCCGGCCGGGCCGAACGCGCCCGGGGACCGTTCGCCCGCTCTCAATGGGTGGGCCGGGACAATCGCACTTGCAGGGCGTCCGCCTCCGCCGCCGACGAGCAGCCGACGCCGAGATCGCGCAGCAGCCCGTCGGAGAGGCCGTAGATCCAGCCATGCAGGTGGAGCGGCCGGCCGAGCCGCCACGCTTCCTGCACCACGCCGGCCCGGCCGAGGTGGCCGACCTGCTCCATCACGTTCAGCTCGCACATCCGATCGATGCGCGCCTCGCCGGCGAGGGCATTGACCTCGGGAGCATGGTGATGCCAGAGATCCTGCACATGGCGCAGCCAATGATCGATCAGACCGAGCGGCCGGCCTTCGAGTGCGGCGCGCACGCCGCCGCAGCCGTAGTGGCCGCAGACGATCACGTGCTTCACGCGCAGCACGTCGACCGCGTACTGCAGCACCGTCAGGCAGTTGAAATCGGTGTGCAGGACCTGGTTGGCGACGTTGCGGTGGACGAAGACCTCGCCGGGCAGCAGCCCCACCACCTGATTGGCCGGGACGCGACTGTCGGAGCAGCCGATCCAGAGGTACTCCGGCGCCTGCTGGCGGGCGAGCCGGGCGAAGAACTCGGGGTCGGACGCGGTGATCTTCCGCGACCAGTTGCGATTGTTCTCGAACAGCTTGGGAAGCATGCGCATGGCGGCAGCGTAGCGCGCCCCGGTCCGACGAATCGTCCCTGCGACGATTCGTCGGACCGGCCCGTGGAGCCTTCCCGGGCTCAGAGGATGTCGAAGATCTCCGCGAGCGCCGGCGTCTTCGCCCGGTAGTTCGCGCCGATGGTGAACGGCGTGTTCCAGGGCAACTCGCCCTTCTCGGCCAGCAGCCCGAGCCCCACCGCCGCGAAGCCGCGCCGCAACGCCGGCTGCCGGACGTCGCCGAGGATCGCCAGCAGCGGATCGACCGCCTCGCGATCGCCGATCAGCCCGAGCGACTGCGCCGTCGCCGAGGTCTCCCCCAGCGTGTCGGCCTGCTTCAGGTTCTCCACCAGCGCCGCCACCGCCTGGCGATCGCCGAGCAGCCCGAGCGCGCGCGCCACCTGCAGGCGCAACGTCGGGTCGAGCCCCTTTGCGGCCATCGCCGCCCGCAACGGTTCCGCGGCATCGCGCGCATCCATCAGGCCGAGCCCGATCGCGACGTAGCTCTTCAGCACCTGGTTCTTCTCGTCTTCGAACAGGTCGAGCAGCTGGCCGCGCGACTCCTTCGCGTCGGCGAGGCCGAGGGCCACGGCCGTCGCCGCCCGATGGCTCGGGTTGGAGAGGTTCGTGAGCTCGTCGGTCAGCTTGCCCTGCGCCTCGGCCAGCAGCGCCTTGTCGACGCGGGGATTGCGCGCCCAGACGCCGAGCGCGATGGCGCCCCACGGCACGCCGGTGATCGGCCGCGCGTGCTGCAACTCGCGCACGAAGCGCTGCTGCAGCGCGCGCTGCTGCTCCGGATGCGCGGCCGGGTCGGGGTCGCGGCGGCCGATCTCGGCCAGAGCCATCACGGCGAAGCGCCGGGTCTGCTCGTCGCCGACGCGCGCCGCCGCACGACCGAGCGCATCGACCACCTCGACGTCCTCGATCGACGCGATCCGTCCCAGCGCCACCGCGCACGAGCGCAGCAGGTCGAGGTCGGTCTTGTCTGAGAGGAGCCGCTCCACCAGCATCGGCAGCGCCGCGCGCGCTGCGGCGCCCTCGGCCTGCTCGGCCAGTTGCGCCAGCGCCAGCGGCGCCTGTGCGCGCACGACGCTGGCGCTGACCGGACTGCCGCCGACCGCGGCCGAACAGGCGGCATTCCTTGCGGAAGCGGCGCTTGACGGCGCCGGTGCGAGCCACGAGCGGCGCGTCGACGCGCTGCTCGCCTCGCCGGCGGCGGCCGAGCACCAGGCGCGGCTGTGGCTCGACGGCGCACGCTACGGCGACACCCACGGCTATCACCTGGACAACGAACGTTCGCTCTGGCGCTGGCGCGACTGGGTGATCGACGCGTTCCGCCGCAACCTGCCGTTCGACCGCTTCACGCTCGAGCAGCTCGCCGGCGACCTGCTGCCCGACGCCGACGCCTCGACGCGCCTCGCCACCGGCTTCCTGCGCTGCAATCCGACCACCGGCGAGGGCGGGCTGATCGAGGAGGAGTACCTGGTCAAGTACGCGGTCGACCGGGTCAACACGCTCGGCACCGTCTGGCTCGGCCTCACGCTCGGCTGCGCGCAGTGCCACGACCACAAGTTCGACCCGATCTCGCAACGCGACTACTTCGGGCTGTTGGCCTGCTTCAACGGCCTCGCCGACAAGGGCAGCGACGACAACGCGCTGGTGCCGGCGCCGGCGATGGCGGCACCGCTGCCGGGCCAGGCGGAACGGCGCGAAGCACTGGCCGCGGCGCTGGCGCGGGACGACGCGGCGCTCGCGGCGCTGCCCTTCGAGCCGCTGGCGCTGCTGCAGCGGCGCGCGCAGCACGGGACCGTGCGCGAGCCGCTGCCGGACGGCTCGCTCCTCGCGGTCGGCCCCTCCCCCGCCAGCGAGGTCGAGACGTTCGAGTTCGGTGAACTGCCGCGCGCGATCGCCGCGCTGAAGCTCGAAGCGCTGACTGATCCGGCGCTGCCGGGCGGCGGGCCCGGCCGCTTCGAGAACGGCAACTTCGTGCTGACCGGCCTGGCCGCCGAGTTCGTCGCGCCCGACGGCAGCGCGACGCCGCTACCGCTCGTGCGCGCCATGGCCGACCACGCGCAGGCCGACTTCCCGATCGAACGGGCGCTCGACGGCGATGCCGCGAGCGGCTGGGCGATCCTGCCGCAGCTCACGAGCCATCACGCCTGGCTGCTGC
>VGYY01000085.1 GCA_016872815.1 Planctomycetota bacterium | reverse complement strand
CGGCCTCGAACAGGTCGGCGGCGGCGCCGGCCACGTCGCCGAGCAGCGTGGCGCGCACGCTCGAACGGGTGGCGAGCGCGCGGGCGACCAGCCCGGACCACGCCGGATCGTCGCGCCCCTCGAGCGTGGCGCCGAGCGGCGGTGGCGCCTCGCCGCCACCGATCCGTTCGGCGCGATCGCGGCCGGAAGCGGCGAGCAGTTCACGCGCGATGCGCAGCGCCTCTTCGGCCGCGGCGTGTGCCGCGGCGCCGTCGCCGGCGTAGAGCTCAATCCGTGCCTGCAGCAGCGCCGCTTCCGCCGCGAGCTCCTGGTTGGCGAAACTGGACGTCGCGGCGAGGACCACGCGCCGCGGCGCGACCATCGCGCGGGCGGCCGCCGGATCGGCCGACTCCTCGAGCAGCGCCTCGGCCACGGTCAGGAAGCACCACGCCGCGGGCCGCTCGTGCGCCGGATCGTCCTCGGTGCCGGCGCGGGCGAGGACGCCGTGGCCATGGCGTTCGTGGCTCGCCTCGATGGCGGCGACGATGGCGTGACCGCCCGCCAGCCAGCGGTCGGAGCGCCCGCTGCGGAGCGCGAGCGCGCGGCCGTAGAGGGGGCCGAGCGGCCCGAACCACGCCTCGTTGGCGATGCAACGCCGGGTGTCCACCGGGGCCTGATCGAAGGCCGCGGCGAGGAACGGCGCGGGCTCCGCGGCTGGTGCGTCGGCGCGCAGCGCCAGGGCGAAGGCGCCGCGCAGCCGCAGCGCGTGCAGTTCGTCCTCGTGGGCCAGCGGGTCACGCGGCAGGTCGAAGCCCACCGCACCCTGCGGCTGCCAGCATTCGGCGAGCCGCTGCAGCCCGATGCCCGCGACCGTCCGCGTCGCCAGCTGATCCGCGAGTGAGGCGCCCAACTCGCCGATCGACGGCGCGGCCACGCGGAACTGCGCGATCGCGTCGGCGTGGAAGCCGGCAAGCGCCAGCGCGGCGCCGGCGTCCACACGCAGCTCTGCCAGGGCCGGCTCGGCCGCGGCCGCGGCGACGAGGCGCTCCGCGGCGGCTTTTGCCAAGCCACTGCGCAGCGCGGTCGCGACCAGTCGGTTGGCCGCAGCTCGCGCGGCGCCAGAGAGCTCGCCTTCCGCGCTGACGCTGGCAGCGAGCAACACGGGTAGGTCGGCCAGATCGCCGACGCGGCCGAGCCAACTGGCGGCGGCGACTCGCACCGGGGCGGCGAGCCGTTCCGCTCCGGCTTCGAGGACGGCCCGCAAGGCCGCCCGGGCGACGGTCGCCGGCTCGAGCGCAACCTGTTCGATCAGGAGCAGATCGTCCGCCGCCGAGCGTCCGAATCGGTCGAGGGCGAAACGGCGGTCCGGCGGCGCGAGTGCCGTCGCCATGGGCGGCACGCGGCGCAGCCACGCCAGGGCGAGTTCAGGCGGCCAGGCGGCAGTCGACGGTGCCTGACGCAGCGCTAGTTCGGATTCAGCTCCGAGGGTCACTCGCCGCGCCTCCGCCAGCCAATCCGCCGGCAAGTCCGCCGCGCTGCCGATCGTCGACGCGCGCGGCGGCACCTGCGCGGAGGCCCGATTCAGCTCCGACGTCACCCCTGCGCAAACGCCCCAAACCCAAGTGGCAAAGCAGGTTGCGCGCACCAGCGTGAAACCCTTCGGTTGACCCTGGGGAGGCGGCGGCGCTACCATCCTCGCGCTTTCTTCAGGCGCCGCGCAAGGAAGTGGGTTCGGCCCACTTCTTTTCGTCTCCGCCTCGCTCGCTTCGGCGGGTGGGACGGAATCGGCGCTGTTTTGCGTTCCAGTGCGGAGCCCGAAGCAGCGTCGTCCACGGGCGACGTCGACGAAGCAGCGGCAGCCGCGTCCGGCCGGGGGACGCGGTGGTGCCTGGGCATTCCGGCGCGAAGGGGGGCCCGACATGGACGGCGCAGAGATTCTCCGGATCATCGACGCCCTCCACCGGGACAAGGACATCGACAAGGAATACCTCTTCCAGTCGCTCGAGTTTGCGCTGGCGAGCGCCGCCCGCAAGAAGCTCGATGCGGGTGACGAGCTGGTGGTCCACATCGATCGCAAGAGCGGCAAGGTCGAGGCGTTCCGCGGCGACCAGGCGGTGGAACTCGTCGATCTCGGGCGCATCGGCGCGCAGGTCGCCAAGCAGGTGATGATCCAGCGCCATCGGGAAGCGGAGCAGGACGTCGTCCTGAACCAGTTCCAGGAGAAGGTCGATCAGCTGGTGACGGGCACCGTCCAGCGGATCGAGATGGGCAACTACATCATCAACCTCGGCAAGATCGAGGGGATCCTGCCGCGCTCGGAGGTGGTGCGCGGCGAGATCTACAACGTCGGCGACCGGGTCAAGGCGCTGATCACCGAGGTCAAGAAGGACCGTCTCCGCGTCCGGATCATCCTGTCGCGCACGAGCCCGACGCTCGTCCGCCGGTTGTTCGAAGTCGAGGTGCCCGAGATCGCCGACGGCGTGATCGAGATCAGGCGCGTTGCGCGCGAGCCGGGCTACCGCACCAAGATCGCGGTCGCCTCGGCCGACATGCGCGTCGACTGCATCGGCGCCTGCGTCGGCATCCGCGGCACGCGCATCAAGGCGATCACCGAGGAACTGAACAACGAGAAGATCGACATCATCCGCTGGAACGAGTCGGTCGAGGCGCTGATCCTCAATGCGTTGCGCCCGGCCGAGATCGCCGACATCAAGCTCGATGCCGAGAAGAGCGTCGCGACGGTGCGGGTCACCGAGGACCAACTGTCGCTGGCGATCGGGCGCCGTGGCCAGAACGTCCGCCTCGCCAGCCGGCTGACCGGCTGGGAGATCAACCTCGAGGCGATTCGCGCCGACGGCTCGGTGGTCCCGCCGGGTGAGGTCGGCTCGCCGGGAGTGCCGGCACCGCCGCCGGCCGAGCGCCCGGACGCGCCGGCAGCTTCGACGGCACCGGCCGACGACGGCGGGGGCGCGGCCCCCGCGGGTGATTCGGCGGGTGCGGCGTCGTGAGCGCCGCGGATCCCGGACCGTCCTCGTTCCCTTGAAGTGACCTGATACGCTGCCTGAAGGAGTCGACGCTTGCGGTTTCATGAACTCGCCAAGGACCTGAACGCCGACTCCAAGGAGCTCCTCGCCCTGGCGAAGAAGCTCGGGCTGCCGGTCAAGAGCCACTCCTCCAACCTCGAGCCGGGCACGGTCGGGATCCTCAAGGCGGCGTGGAAGTACCGCGACCTCGATGAGGACGCGATCCTCGAGAAGCTCGAGCAGGCCGGGGAGCAGAAGGAAGCCGAGAAGAAGGCGAGCGAGGAGCGCGCGAAGCAGGATTCCGCGCGGGCGACCGCCGAGAAACTGCAGCGCGATGCGCTGGCCAAGGCCGCGGCCGAGGCGGCGGCCCAGGCGGTCGAGGCCGCGGATGGGCCGATGGAGGCCTACGTCGCGCCGGACGACGAGGTCGAGGGCGAGGAAGCGGAGGCGGAGTTCGCCGACGACGGGACGGACGACGGCGGCGGCGCGGTCGAGGCCGTGGAGCCGGTCGAAGGCGAGGTGGTGACGGAGGCGGCGTCGCCCGAGGCGGCCGCCGCTCCGCCGGAGGGTCCGGCCGCACCGGCCAAGCGCGGGCACCAGGCTCCGGCGGTCGCGCCGGCGGCCCACCGCGCCGGCGAACCGGCGCGCCCCGGAGCGGTTCCGAGTGCGCCGGCGCGGCGCGGCGCCAAGATCATCGGCCGCATCGAGCTCAACAAGGCTGACGTCGCCAAGTCCGAGGCCACCCACACCGAGCTCGAGCGCACGCTTGGGCCGTCGGCGACCCCGGGCGCCGTCCGCGGGCGCAAGACCGAGCTCGACCGCGAGCAGGAACTCGCCGCGCAGCGGAAGCGGCAGAAGCTGGCCGGCACCGGCAAGACCGGCAAGTGGCAGACCGAGGCCGACGAATTCACGCCGGTCTCCGAAGCGCAGGTCGCGAAGCCCAAGTTCTGGGAACGCGGACCGATGCGCCGGCAGCAGCGGACCAAGCTGCGGCGGCCGCCCGGGATGCTCAAGCCGGCGGCGGGCACCAAGTTCGAAGTGCAGCTCCCGACCTCGGTCAAGGAGCTGTCGGCGCTGCTCGGGCTGCGAGCGGCCGAGATCATCTCGAAGCTGCTCACCCTCAAGGGCAACGCGATCGGCATCAGCCAGGCGCTCGACGAGGAGACGGTGCTCACCATCGCGATGGAGTTCAACCGCGAGGTGGTGATCCACGCCGAGAAGACGACGGAGTCGAAGTTCCTCGACAAGGAGCAGAAGAAGGCCGCGGTCATGGCGGGCCCGAAGAAGGAGGGCGAGCCGCGGCCACCGGTGGTCGTGGTGATGGGGCACGTCGACCACGGCAAGACGTCGCTGCTCGACGCCATCCGCAAGACCAAGATCGTCGACACCGAGCACGGCGGCATCACGCAGCACACGCGCGCCTACC
This sequence comes from Planctomycetota bacterium, assembly GCA_016872815.1. GTDB lineage: Bacteria > Planctomycetota > B15-G4 > B15-G4 > SIAN01 > SIAN01. The sequence goes on along the minus strand of VGYY01000085.1, from coordinate 10,497 downwards.
AGGTGAAGTCGCCGAAGGGTGGCCTGATCACCTTCCTCGACACGCCGGGCCACCGCGCCTTCACCGAGATGCGCTCGCGCGGCGCCAACGTGACCGACATCGTCGTGCTGGTGGTGTCGGCGGACGACGGCGTCATGCCGCAGACCGTCGAGTCGGTCGAGCACGCCCGCGCCGCGAACAAGGACATGCCGATCGTCGTCGCGCTGAACAAGATCGACAAGCGCGAGGCGAACCCGATGCGGGTGAAACAGCAGCTGATGGGAATCGACCTGCTGCCGGAGGAGTTCGGCGGCAAGATCGGCGTGGTCGAGACCTCGGCCACGACCGGCAAGGGGATCGACGAACTGCTCGAGCGCCTCGCGCTGGAGGCCGAAGTCCATGACCTGCGCGCCGACCCGAAGGGCCGCGCGGAGGGCGTGGTGATCGAGGCGTCCAAGGAGGAAGGCAAGGGCGTCGTCGCCACCGTCCTGATCCGCAAGGGCACGCTGAAGCAGCGCGATCCGTTCCTGTGCGGCAGCACCTGGGGTCGGGTCCGCCTGATCGAGGATGACACCGGCCGCAAGGTCGACAGCGCATCGCCGGCGATGCCGGTGAAGGTGTACGGCTTCAAGGGCGACGTCCCGGGCGCCGGCGACACCTTCCTCGCGGTGGAGGACGAGAAGGGCGCCGAGCAGGTCGCCAACGAGCGGCTGCGGATCGCGCGCACCGGGCAGCAGCAGGTGGCCGAGCGACCGAAGGTCACGCTCGAGAACCTGTTCGAGACGCTCGGCGCGGTGAAGCAGCAGGAGATCCCGCTGATCATCAAGGCCGATGTGCAGGGCTCGGTCGAGGTGCTGAAGCGCGAGCTCGAGAACCTGAAGAGCGCCGAGGTGAAGGTCCGCGTGCTGCGCGCGGCGGTCGGCGGGATCACCGAGGAGGACGTCATGCTGGCAGCCACCAGCAAGGCGATGGTCTTCGGCTTCCACGTCGCGCCGGAAGGCAAGGCGCGCCGGCTGCAGGAGCAGCTCGGCGTCGAGGTCCGCACCTACTTCGTCATCTACGAGATGCTCGACGACCTGAAGCAGGCGATGACCGGCCTGCTCAAGCCCGAGGAGAAGGAGAAGATCATCGGCCACGTGCAGGTGCGCGAGACGTTCAAGGTCTCGAAGGTCGGCACCATCGCCGGCTGCTTCGTCACCGACGGCATCATCCGCCGCAACGACAAGGTCCGCGTGCTCCGCGACGGCAAGGTGATCTACACGTCCGGGCTCGACTCGTTGCGGCGCTTCAAGGACGACGCCAAGGAGGTCAAGGAGAACTTCGAGTGCGGCGTGAAGCTGGCCAACTTCGATGACGTGAAGGTCGGCGACGTGCTCGAAGTGTTCGAGATCGTGCAGACGGCGCGCGAGCTCAAGCTCGACTGAGCGGCGCGTCCGGTCCGGAGCGAGATTCCCGACGGCGGCCGGTGCCCCCGGCCGCCGTCGTCATGGACGGGGGGTGCGCTTCCGGTCGGAGTGGACCTTGTCGAGCAGCACGAGCAGGAACGTGGCGATCGGGCCGAGCAGCAGCGAGACGAGGAACCAGATCAGCCCGCTGCGGTTCTTCGACTGCGCCAGTCCGGCGTTGAGCAGCGCGAGCGTGCCCAGGCCGACCGTCAACTCCGTCACGTTCTCCGACGTTGGCATGGCGATGCACGGCTCCTTCACGGACCTTCATCCGCCTTCCCGGGGTTGCAGCGGTCACGCGACGCGCGACGGCGGCACGCAGGACGGGGGGCGACGCGCACGACTACGGTCACTCCGCGGCCGGCGTTCGCCCCCGAGCCGTTGCCCCCTGATCCGCGGATTCACAGGATCTCGATCTGCTGGTCGAGCAACTCGGCCACCGGATGGAGCCGGAGCATCCCGACGATCTGGTCGAGCAGCGACCGGACGTGGGCCGCGTCATTGCTGCAGGTGACGACGCCGATCGTTCCCTTCTGCCAGAGGTCGTGGTCGTCCACCTCGGCGACGGAGACGTTGAAGCGCGCCCGCAGCTTGTCCTTGATCGACTTCAGTACGTGGCGCTTCTCCTTCAGCGAATGGCTGCCGCGCAAGCGCACGGAGAATTGCAGGATCCCGACTTCCATCATGGGGGGGTCTCCGCGGCAAGGCGCGGGGGGCGGGGGAGGGGAGGCGCGATCGTACTGTCGAAGCTGGCTGGCGCCCCGGGGGGCGGCTGGCCGGTCCTTGCGCCCGCGCCGCACCGCGCTTGACTGTCGCGCCCGATTTCCCCGAGGTGAAGTGCCGCTCCGATGCCAAGCCGTCTCAATCTGAAGCTCGCCGAGCAGATCCGCTTCCGTGCGGCGAACATCCTCCTGCACGAGATGAAGGACCCGCGCATCGGTTTCCTCACCGTGACGCGGGTCGAGCTCGCGTCCGACCTCGTCACCTGCACCATCTACTGGTCGGTGATCGGCACGCCGGGAGATCGCTCGAAGACGGCGCATGCACTGGCCGACGCCAAGGGGTTCCTGCAGCGGCGGATCGCCGAGGGGCTCGCCACCCGCTCCGCGCCGCAGATCACCTTCGCCTTCGACGAGTCGGTCGCGGGGGCGATCAAGATGACGGACCTGCTGAAGCAGTTGCGTTCCGAGCGCGGCGAGCCGGCGGTCGACGCGGCGGCGCCGCTGGCCGAAGCTCCGGACACCGATGCGGACACCGATGCGGACGCAGGTGCGGACGTGAACGCGGACGACGACCCGCCGAAGCCTGCCGACCGCCGCGACTGACGGCGCGACTGACGGCGCGGCCGGCTCAGCGCTGGATGCCGAGCGGCCGCTTCGCGACGATCGGCGGCGGGAACAGCACCGGCGTGACCAGCATCATCGCGCCGATGGCGACGCACATCAGCAGGATCGCCCAACCGGGCACCACGATGCCCGCGCCGCGCGCCGAAGCGCCGGTCTTCAGCGGGAGCGTCCGCGCGTCGCCCTCGGCCAGCGTGACCGGCACGGGCCGGGCCCACGCCGAGCCGGTGGCGAGCAGGCTCCGGCCGCCGGCATCGATGACGTCGAGCTCGAAGTTCCCCGCGGCAAGGCCGTCGAACGCCGCCTTGGCGACGTTGCCGTGCTCGTGCGTCCCGTCGGTGAACAGCTTCATCTCCCGGCGGACCGGCTCCGTCGCGCCGTCGCCGGACTTGCGGAGCAGGGCGACCTCGCCGCCGACGAAATGGGCCGGATGCAGGTGCGAACCCGACAGCTCGACGGCGACGCTGGCGACCTTCGCCAGGCGCAGCGCGGTCTCGCCGATCTGCCCGTCGGCGAGCGACACCCGCGACGCCTGATCGGGGAAGCCGGCCGGCGTGACCGTCCAGATGCTGGCGGCGAGGCCGTTCACGACGAAGCGGCCCTTGGCGTCGGTGTTGACCGTGAAGCGAGTGCCTCCCGCCGAGAGCTCGACGGCGTGATCGGCCAGCGGCCGCTCGCCGCCGTCGACCAACCGTCCGGTGATCCCGGCGGTGCCGCGCGCCACCGCGACCTTCACGTCGTTGGCCACGCCCGGCCGCGCATCGACCGTGACGTCGGCCGGCGCGGTGTAGAGGAAGTCGGGATCGCTCACCCGCACCGCGTAGCGGCCGGCTGCGACCGCATCGAACGCCGCACGACCGCCGATGTCGCTCATCTTCGGACCGAGCGTCTTGCCGTCCGGGGCGACCAGGGTGACGGCCAGCTGGTACTGCCCTTGGCCGGCGGGATCGACGACGGTGACGATCACGCTGTCGGGATGGCGTGGCATCGGCGGCAGGATCGCGGCGGCCGGCGTCGACTTGCCCGGAACATGGGGCGTGGCGCCCGCGGCGTGGGCCGTTTCGTCGCCGGTTCCCGCATCGCCGGAAGATGGCTTCTGGTTGCTCACCCAGATCAGCACGCCGAAGGCGGCCAACACCAGCACGGTCGGAGCCAGCTTCATCCGTTCATCTCCCGCTGCGCCGCCAACGCGCCCCGTCCTTGCCGTCCAGCAACTCGATGCCGCGCTGCTTCAGCAGGTCCCGGAGTTCGTCGCTGCGCTTCCAGTCGCGCGCCTTGCGTGCCGCGTCGCGCTCCGCGATGAGCGCAAGGATGTCGGCATCGGCCAGGGGCGTCGATTCAAGCGATTTTTGCAGCAATCCGAACACGCCCCAGAGTTCCCGCAGCAGGCCGAAGAGCGCGGCGGCGTCGCCGCCATGCGGCGCCCGCCGATTGGCCTCGCCGACCGCTTCGTCCAGCACCGCCAGCGCCACCGAGACGTTCAGGTCGTCCGCCAGCGCCTCGGCGAAGCGCGCGCGCAGTCCGTCGACGGCCTGCCGCGTCGATGCCGCCGCCTCCGTCGCCGCCGCGGTCGCCGCGGCGTCGCGCAGCCGGACGCCGGTGTCGCGGTAGCGGGCGACCTTGCGCTCGGCCTCGTCGAGCGAGGCGAGCGTGAAGTTGAGCGGCTCGCGGTAATGGGCCTTCTGCAGCGCCAGGCGCAGCGCGTCGCCGGAATGGCCCAGCGACTGCAGGCTCTGCGCCGTGTGCACGTTGCCGAGCCGCTTGCTCATCTTCGTGCTGTCGACCAGCAGGTGGCGGGCGTGGAGCCAGTAGCGGACGAACGGCTTGCCGCTGGCCGCCTCCGACTGGGCGATTTCGCATTCGTGGTGGGGGAAGACGTTGTCCTCGCCGCCGGTGTGCAGGTCGAAGCTCTCACCGAGGTACTTCCGCGACATCGCCGAGCACTCGATGTGCCATCCGGGGAAGCCGCGCCCCCAGGGCGAATCCCACTGCATCTGGTGCTTCGCGTCGATCTTCCACAGCGCGAAGTCGCGCGGGTCGCGCTTCTCCGGGTTGATCTCGATGCGGGCGCCCGCCTCGAGCTCCTCGGCAGTGTTGCCCGACAGGCGGCCATAGGCGGGGAAGCGGGAGATGTCGAAGTAGACGTTGCCCGAAGCGACCTTGTAGGCGTAGCCGCGCTGCTCGAGCGCTTCGATCATCGCGATCATCTCGGGCACGTGCGTGGTCGCGCGCGGATAGTGGTGGGCCGGCAGGAAGTGGAGGAACTCGAGCCCGGCGAAGAACTCCTGCGCGTAGTGCTCGGCGATCTCCCACGCCGTCTTCCGCGCCTTCCGCGCGGCCGCTTCGAGCTTGTCCTCGCCCTCCTCGGCGTCCTCGAGCAGGTGGCCGACGTCGGTGAGATTCATCACCTGCTCGACCTTGTAGCCCTGCCATTCGAGGAACCGGCGCAGCAGGTCGCCGAGCAGGAAGGTGCGATAGTTGCCGATGTGCGGCGTCGAGTAGACGGTCGGTCCGCAGTGGTACATGCGGACCTCGCCCGGCGTGGCAGGGACGAACTCCTCGATGCGTCGGGTGAGGGTGTTGTGGAAGCGGATCGGCATGGCGAAAGGGCGCGGTAGTCTCCGCGCGCCCCCGGAGCGAGTCAAGGCGACCGCCCGGGGGGAAACGGTTCGATGCCAAGCCCCGCCACCCCCACTCCCAAGCGCCCCGACCAGATCCGCGGCTACCGCATCCGCAGCCTGCTCGGCGCCGGGGCGATGGGCGCGGTCTGGCGCGCCACCGTCGCCGGCGGCCGGCGCGGGCTGACCGATGGCGAGGAGGTGGCGCTCAAGATCCTCGATCCGAGCTTCGCCCCCGACGCGCAGATCGTGCGCCGCTTCAAGCGCGAGGCGGGCGTCGGACTGGGCGCCGGCCACCCCGGCATCGCCCGGGTGCATGAGATCGGCAGCCTCCGCCTCGCCGGCGATCGCCGGGTGCACTACATCGTCCAGGAACTCCTGCAGGGTGGCAGCCTGCAGTCGCGGCTGGAGCAGGAGGGGGGGCAGCCCGAGCCGGTCGTGCGCGAGGTCGGGCGCCAGGTGGCCGAGACGCTGGCGTTCGTGCACGGTCGCAACATCGTGCATCGCGACCTGAAGCCGGCCAACCTGTTCCTCGACGAGCGCGGGCAGGTGAAGCTGGTGGACTTCGGGCTCGCGCGGCTGATCACTGCGCCGGAACCCGCCCCGGATGGGGTGGCGGACAGCGGCGCCGCAGTGCGCGCCGCGCCGGCGCCCGCCACCGGCGCTACGTCGTCCGGCCGCTTCCTCGGCACCGTCGCCTACGCCGCGCCGGAGCAGTTGTCGGGCGCCGCAGCCACGCCGCAGAGCGACCTCTTCGCGCTCGGCGTCGTCCTCTACGAGATGGCGGCCGGCCACCACCCGTGGGCGCGCGAACGGGACCAGGGGTACGACGCCTACGTCGCCGCGGTGCAGGGCCGCGATCCGACCCCCCTGACCGAGCTGCGGCCGGAGCTCTCGTGGTTCCTCGATCGCCTGGTGCAGGCGCTGCTCGAGCGCGATCCGGCGGCGCGTGTGGTCGATGCGGCGGCGGTGGCGGCGGCCTTCGCGGCGGCCGAGCGCTCCGATTTCTGGCGCGTCGCGACCGCGCCGGTGTCGCAGCGCGTGTCGGTCGCGCGGCGACGGCTCGAGGTGCGCCGTGCCACCCGCCTGCTCGGCCGCGGTCACGAGCTGCAGTTGCTGGTCGACGAGGCGCGGGCCGCCTTTGCCGGCGGCCTCCGGCGCGTGGTGCTCGAAGGGGGGGCCGGCGTCGGCAAGACCCGCCTGATCGACGCCCTGGCCGAGCGGCTGGAGCGGAGCGGGCCGGCCGGCTGGTTCCTCGTCGCGCGCGGACGCGACCCCGACCTGCCGCTCGAGCCGCTGCGCGACCTCCTCCACGACGCCTGCGGGCTGGCCGAGGCGGCGGCGGGCGGCGTCTTCGCCCTGGTCGAGCGCGTCGATCGCCAGCTCGAGGAACTCCTGCCCGGCGCGACCGCCACGCACGAGCTGTTGCGCGGCTTCATGCTCGGCGGGGCGCCCCGCGCGGCGCGGGCGCTGGCACCGCTGCGCGAGGCGCTGCTGGAGCTGTTCCTCGCCATCGCGCGCCAGGCGCCATTGCTGCTGGTGGTCGACGCGGTCGAACGCATCGACGCCGAGACGCTGAAGACGGTGCAGGCGCTGGCGGCGGCGCCCGGAGCGCGCGCCCTGCTGCTCGTCGCGACGTTCGACCCGACGGCGGCGCCGCCGCGCAGCCACGTGCCGCTGCTGGCGGGGCTGCAGAGCGGCGCCACGCGCTTCTCGCTGATCGATCTGCCGCCCAGCGAGTTCGCGACGCTGGCGCGCGACCTCGGCTTCGAAGGCGCCGCCGTCGCGGCGGTGGCGACCCGGCTGCACGAGCTCTCGCTCGGCAACCCGGGCGCCGCGGTCGAGCTCGCCTGCTGGCTGCGCTCACGCGACCGGCTCGACCAGCTGGCGGCGCGACGCACGTCGATCCGGTCGCTCCCGCCGGCGCTGGTCGAGCGCTATTCGCAGCGGCTTGCGCCGCGGTCGGCGGCGGAGCGGGGGCTCCTCGAGGCGGTCGCCCTGCTGCAGGGCGAAGTCCGCGAGCTGGCGTTGCGCGAACTCCTCGGCCTGCCGGAGACGGAGTTCACGCCGCTCCTCGCCGCGCTGATGGCGTCCGGTCTCGTCGTAAACGACGGCGGCGCGCTCGCGTGCCGCGAACCGCTGCTGCTCCGCCACGTCCTGCTCCAGCTCGACCCGGAACGCCGCCGCGCGCTCCACGGTCTCGCCGCGCGCCACTGGCTGCGCGCGCATGAGTCGCCGGGAGCCGCGCCGCGCGCTGCGTTGCGCGCCGCCATCCACGCCGAGCGCGCCGACGACCGTGCGACGCTGGCCCGCACGCTGCGGCCGGGTGTGCGGTTCCTCGACGTCGAGGGCACGCCGCAGCGGGCCTACGACCTCGTCGTCGCCGCCGAGGAGCTCGCCCGCCGCGAGCCGGCCGACGTCGCGCTGCTGGCGCAGGCGCTGGTGCTGCGCGGCCCGCTCGCGCACCGCCTCGGCCTGCGCGAGGACGAACGGGCGACCTGGCAGGAGGCAGCGCGGCTGTCGACGCAGCAGGACGACGCCGGCGTGCGGTCGCACGCCTTCCACGGGCTGGGTCGGCTGGCGTCGCGCACGGGCAAGTTCCTCGCCGCCGAGTCGCATCTGCGGACCGCCGACCTGGCGGCGCAGGCGGCGCCGCGCGGGGCGGGCGCCGAGCGGGCGCTGATCCTGCTCGACCTCGCCGAGGCGCACCTCTGGAACGGCGATGAGGAGCGCGCGGCCAAGGTGCTCGACGAGGCGGCCGCGGTGATCGATGCGGGCGCGCCGATCGCGTCGATCGGGCGCTACTGGAAGGAGCGCGGCAACCTGCTGCTCGAGCTCGAGCGGTTCGACGAGGCGGGCCAGGCGTTCGCGCAGGGGCGGGCCATCGTCCGCGGACCGGCACTGCGGCCGCTGCATCGCGCGCTGGTGCTGGGCGCAGCGCGGCTCGCCCGCGAGCGGTGCGAGTGGGACAAGGCGCGGCGCGCGTGCGAGCTGGCGCAGGCTTCGGCCGAGTCGGACCTCGATCGCCGCCATCTCGCGCAGGCGCTCTACGTGCACGGCGACGTCGAGGCACGAGCCGGCCGGCCCGACGCGGCGTTCCGGCCCTTCGTCCGCGCGTACCGCATCGCGGTGGAGCTCGACGATGGCTACCTCGCGGTGAGCGCGCTCGGCTCGCTGGCGCTGCTCTACCGCTGGCGCCGCTTCTCCGGTCGCTCGGTCGACAAGGCGATCCGTTGCGCCCGCAACGCCATCTCGCGGGCGCACGGCCTCGCGGTCGGGCGGCTCGAGGCGCGCGGGCTGGCGGCGCTCGCGCTCTGCTACCGCGACATGAAGAAATTGCCGTGGGCGATGGCGATCGCCCGGAAGGCGGTCCGCCAGGCCTCGGCGGCCAACGTCGAGCGGCGCCGAGCGGCCGAGATCCACTGGGTGCACGGGCTCATCGCCAGCGAGAGCGGAGACGATGCGGCGGCCGCGGCCTCGATCGGCGAGGCGCGCCGGCGCGTGGAGCGTCGTCTCGCCGGCGTGGCGTCGGCCGCCACCCGCGCGCGGATGGCGGCGGAGGACCCGCTGCTGCGCGAGGTCCTCGCCGGCGGGCGACCGCGATGATCCTCACCGTCACGCTGAACCCCTGCGTCCATCGCTACCTGCTCTATCGCGAGCCGGCCGCGCCGTCGTCGGTGGTGCGCGGCGTGCAGGCGCGCGCCAGCTCGGGCGGCAAGGGGCTGAACGCGGCGCGCGTGGTGGTGCAGCTTGGCGGCGAGGCGATGGCGCTGGCGACCGCGTGCGGCGCCACCGGCGAATTGCTGCGCGAGTGTCTCGCCCGCGAGCGGGTGCCGGCCGAGCTCGTGCCGGTGGCGGTCCCGACGCGGGTGTCGACCTGCGTCTGGGACGTCGAGCACCATTGGTTCCGCGAGTATCTCGAGGAGGGCGGTGGCGGCGACGCCGCGGCGGCGGCGGAGCTCTCGCGCCGCTTCGCCCTGGCGCTGCCGCAGGTCGGGATCGTGACGGTGAACGGCAGCACGCCGGCCGGCGCGTTCGAGCCGCTGCCGCGCCAGTTCGTGGCCGCGGCACGGGCCGCCGGCCGCACGGTCGTGCTCGACGCCTACGGGCCGGCGGCGCAGGCGGCCGCGACGGTGCCGCCGCACTGGCTGCGCGCCAACCTCGACGAGCTGCGCACGACGTGGGGCGTGTCGGGCAGCGACGATCTCGAGCCGTTCCGCCGCCGGCTCGGCGTCGACGGCGTGGTGATCAGCGACGGACCGCGCGCGCTGCACTGCGTGACGGCGGCGCGCCATCTGGTCGCGCAACCACCGCCGGTGCGCGAGGTGAGCGCGGTCGGCTCGGGCGACGCGCTGACTGGCGCGTTCGCACTGGCGCTCGAGCGCGGGCTGCCGCTCGACGAGGCGCTGCGGTGGGGAGCGGCGGCGGGTGCCGCCAATGCCGAGCAGCTGCTGGTCTGCGAATTCGCGCCGGAGCGGTGGCGGACGCTGGCGGCGGGCGTCCGGGTCGAGGTGCGCCGATGATCCGCCTGCGACCCTGGCTCGGCGGGTGCGGGGCGGCGCTGGTGATCGCGGCGGCCGTGCAGCTGCTGCGCACGCCCTGGCTGCGGCCCGGTGATGAGAACAGCATCGAGTCGGCTCATCTCGCCGGTCAGCAGGTGACCGAGGTGGAGATCGGCGGCGCCGGGTGCGCGGTGCCGCTGGGCGTCGTGCTCGACTGGAGCGGAAGCGTGACGGGGCTGCGCGATGGCGTGGTCCGCTTCGTCGCCGATCCGGCGTTGGTGGTGCTCCTGGCGACGCTCGACGGCGTACCGCTGCTCGAACGCGATCCGGGCGCGGACGGATTCAGCCGCGACCTGGTCGCCCAACCGGCGTCGCTGCGCGAACTGGGCGGTGCGCCGCAGGCGAGCGGACGGCTCGCGGTGCGGGCGCTGCTGCCGCTGCCGCGCGGGCGGACCGACCCCGCGACGCAGCCGTCGCGCACGCTGGCGGCGCTCTTCCGCGTCAGTGACCGGAGCGAGGACGCCCCGGCGGCGCCGGCGCTTGCCGCCCGCGAGGTCGCGGCGATCGGCGGCGCCGACGCCCTGGCCCCGGCACCGCCCTGCATGCCGCC
>VGYY01000084.1 GCA_016872815.1 Planctomycetota bacterium | reverse complement strand
TGTCGGCAGCGCCGGCCGGCGCGCGCGCGACCGAGGCCGTGCCGATGTCGCCGTTGCGGCGCACCATCGCGCGGCGGCTGGTCGAGGCGCAGGCGACCGCGGCGCTGCTCACCACCTTCAACGAGATCGACATGGGCGCCGTGATGGCGCTGCGCAAGGAGCACGGCGAGGCGTTCCAGAAGAAGCACGGCGTCAAGCTCGGCTTCACCGCCTTCTTCGCCAAGGCGATCTGCGAGGCGATCGCGGCGGTGCCGGCGCTGAACGCGCAGGTCCGCGCCGGCGCCGGCGGCGACGAGATCGTCTACCACCACTATTGCGACCTCGGCATCGCCGTCGGCGGCGGCAAGGGGCTGGTCGTGCCGGTGCTCCGCGATGCCGAGCGGCTCACCTTCGCCGAGATCGAGCGCGCCGTCGCCGACTTCGGCGCGCGCGCCCAGGACGGCCGCATCGCGCTCGAGGAGCTCGCCGGCGGCACCTTCACCCTCAGCAATGGCGGCGTCTACGGCTCGCTGCTCTCCACCCCGATCGTCAATCCGCCGCAGTCGGGCGTGCTCGGCCTGCACGCGATCCAGGAGCGTCCGGTCGCGCGCGACGGGCAGGTGGTGATCCGCCCGATGATGTACGTCGCGCTCACCTACGACCACCGCATCGTCGACGGCCGCGAGGCGGTCACCTTCCTGAAGCGGATCAAGGAGTGCGTCGAAGCGCCGGCGCGGATGCTGCTGGATGTCTGATGCGAATCCGCCGGCGTCCACCTCGTCCGGGTCGTCCGATGCACATCCGGCGCCGCGTCGGAGCCGGCGCGGATGGGGTCGGGTCGCGTTGCTCCTCGCCGTACCGCCGTTCCTGCTCGAGTGCCTGCTCCAGCTCGGGGCACTCTTGGCCGCCGCCGGCGCGATCCGCGGCGAAGGCGAGGCGTCGGTGGCGATGGCGCCGGCGGCAACGACTGGGCGCACGCCCTGTGCCGCGCTCTGCCTCGGGGACTCGTTCACCTACGGTGTCGGATCGAGCGATCCGTCGCTGGCGTGGCCGATGCAGCTCGCGGCGGCGTTGCGCCAGCGGCCGTACCGCGGCCAGTCGGATGTGGTGAACGCGGGTTGGCCCGGGCACACCTCACGCGACGTCGTCGTCACCCTCGAGCAGCGCCTCACCGAGCTCGATCCGGAGTGCGTCATCGTCCTGGTCGGCGTCAACGACATGTGGCGCAAACCTGATCGGCTCGACGACCACGAGCGCCCACCTGGAGCGGTCGCGGCGGGGGCGGACCGGTTCCGCTTCGAGTGGCGGACCTGGCGGCTGCTCCAGTTGCTGCGGCAGCCGGGCGAAGCGGCAGCACTGCCGGATGCCACAGCAGAGCTTCCCGTCGAGATTGCGGCCGCACCGACCGCTCCCGTCGTCGCTGCCGGCAAGCCCGATCCGTTGATCGGTCGATGGCGGGCGGAGGAAGGCGACATGACCATCAGCGCCGACGGCTCGGCGGACCTCGATGGCGTTGCCTATCGGTGGACGCGCCGGGGTGGCACAATCGAGTTCGTCGCGGCAGGTCCGGCGGGCACGACCACCCGCTCGCAACTCATGGTGAAGGAGCGCGGCATCATGTTGCGCCCCTATCCCGGGACGGCGTCGCCCCGACGGTTCACGCGGGTGGAGGCAGGCAACGCCGGGGCCGCCGGAGTCGAGGCGGCGCGCGATCCCGCCGTGGGTCTCTCGCGCCTCGGCGAGCGGATCGCGGCGGATCCCGCGGACGTGCGCAGCCGGATGAAGCGGATTGCCGTCGCGCACGCCGCCGGTGCACACGATCTCGTCGCCGAGGACCTGAAGTTCTTCGAGCGAGCGGCAGCGGTGGGCGCGGCGGCGGCGCGGCGGGAACTGGCGCTGGCGCTCTCCGCGGCGGGGCGCACGGAGGAGGCGGGGGAGATCGCGCGCGAGCTGCTCGTCGAGTTTACGACCGATGCGACGCTCTGGCACCTCGTCGGTCGCGCCGACAAGGTGCGCGGCGACGTCGATCGTGCGCTCGAAGCGGTCGACCGTTCCCTGGCGAGCGCTGACGATGACGGCACCTTCGGTCGCGAGGACCGGCTCCGCTTCCGGGCGAAGCTGCATGGCAAGCGCGGCGACGCGCTCGCGGCCGTGCGCGATGCCGTCGAGGCTTGGTCGATCGACGGGCTGGAACGCAACCTCTCGCGTGAAGTGATGCTCTCCCCCGACCGCTTTTCCGCGGAGAACGTCGCCACCGTGGCCGCCGCGCTCGGCCTCGATGCGGGAGCGCGCGCGCGTCTCGACGCGATCGTCGCGGCGTCGGCCGGCAGCGACCTCGACGCTCCGATGCAGGTGCTCGCCTCCCACCTGCTGCGCGTGATCGAGATGTGCAGGGAACGGGAGATCGAAGTGTTCCTGCTGAACTACCCGACCCCGCACGACCGGATCGGCGAACGCGAGGCGCTCGCCGATGCGCAGCGGCGGGCGGCCGAGCAGGCCGGCGTGCCGCTGATCGACATTCGCGGCGCCTTCCGGCGCCTCATGCAGGAGCATCGTCGCGAGGAGTACTTCGTCATCGACGGCCATTGCAACGATGCGGGTTACGCGGAGATGGCGCGGCTCGTCGGCGACGCGCTGGCCAACGCGGCGCAGCCGACGGAAAGCGGAGGAGCAGCACGGTGAGTTCGACCGGTCCGGTCCAGGATTCCGACCTCCTCGTCATCGGCGCCGGCCCCGGCGGCTACGTCGCCGCGATCCGCGCCGCGCAGCTCGGGATGAAGGTGGCGCTGGTGGAGAAGGAGGAGCAGCTCGGCGGCACCTGCCTGCGCGTCGGCTGCATCCCGAGCAAGGCGCTGCTCGAGTCGAGCGAGAAGTACGCGGAGGCGCGGCACGACCTCGCGCAGCACGGCGTGAAGGTCGGCGCGGTCGAACTCGACCTGACGGCGATGCTGAAGCGCAAGGAGTCGGTGGTGAAGGGGCTCGCCACCGGCATCGACGCGCTGATGAAGAAGCACCGGATCACGCGGCTGCGCGGCACCGGGCGGTTCGTCGCAGCGCGCGCCGATGGCGTCACCGTGGCGGTCGAGCCGCCGAGTGGCGCGGCCACCATGGTGCACGCGAGGAAGGCGCTGATCGCCACCGGCAGCAAGGTGGCGCGCTTCCCCGGGCTCGAGATCGACGGCGACGTCGTCGGCACCAGCACCGAGGCGCTGGCGTGGACCGCGGTGCCGAAGCGGCTGATCGTCATTGGCGCCGGCGCGATCGGGCTCGAGATGGGGTCGGTGTGGGCGCGCCTCGGCAGCGAAGTGACGGTGCTCGAGTTGCAGGAGCGCATCCTGCCCGGCATGGACGGCGAGATCGCCGCCGACGCGAAGAAGATCCTCGAGCGGCAGGGGCTCCGGTTCCGGCTCGGCGTCAAGGTGAAGCGGGCGGCGCGAGATCCCGCCAACCCGGCGCAGGCCGTGGTCGAGCTGGCGGCGCCCGAAGGCAGCGCGGCGAGCGGCGGCGAGCTGCTGCGCGCCGAACGCGTGCTGGTGGCGATCGGCCGCGCGCCCTGCACCGACGGCCTCGGTCTCGACGCGGTCGGCCTCGCCACCGACCGGCGCGGGCGGATCGAGGTGGACGCGCGCTTCACGACGAAGGTGGCGTCGATCCACGCGATCGGCGACGTGATCGCCGGGCCGATGCTGGCGCACAAGGCCGAGGAGGAGGGCGTCGCCTGCGCCGAGCTCCTCGCGGGGCGCCACGCGCACGTGAACCACGACACCATCCCGGCGGTCGTCTACACCACGCCCGAGGTGGCCGGCGTCGGCAAGACCGAGGAGGAACTGGTCGCGGCGAAAGTGCCCTACCGCAAGGGCGTGTTCCAGTTTCGCGGCAACGGCCGGGCGCGCGCCGCCGCGACGATCGAGGGGCGGGTCAAGGTGCTGGCGCACGGCGAGACCGATCGCCTGCTCGGCGTCCATCTCTTCGGTCCGCACGCGAGCGAGCTGATCGCGGAGGCGGCGGTGGCGATGAACTTCCACGCCAGCGCCGAGGACCTCGCCCGCTGCTGCCACGCGCATCCGACGCTCTCCGAGGCGATCAAGGAGGCGGCGCTGGCGGTGTCCGGGAGCGCGATCCACGCGTGACCCGGCGGTGGCGCAGGCGCCGCGCGCGGCCTGTCGATAAGAAGGGAGCCATGGCGCCCGCCCTTCTCGCCCTGCTGCCGCTCCTGCTCCTCGCCCTGCCGCCGCGCGCCGCCGGCGCCGTGGCGCAGGACGGCGCCGCGCCGATCACCTTGGTCGACGAGGCCGCCGCCCGCGGCGTGACCGCGCTGCTGCACTGCGGCGACCCGGTGAAACGGCGCTACCTGCTCGAGTGCATCGGCTGCGGCTGCGCGCTGTTCGACAAGGACGGCGATGGCGATCTCGACCTGTTCCTGGTCGACGCCGGGACGATCGGGCCCCCGCCCGACCTGCCGGAAGGGGCTGATCCGCTGGCGGTCGACTGGAAGCCGCGCAAGGACGGCCAGTGCCGGCTGTACGAGAACGACGGCGCCGGCCGCTTCCGCGACGTCACCGAAGCTTCGGGCGCCGGGATCCGCGTCTTCGGGCAGGGCGTGACCGCGGCCGACTACGACGGCGATGGCGACCTCGATCTCTACGTCACCTGCTGGGGGCCGAACCGCCTGCTGCAGAACGACGGCAGCGGCCGGTTCACCGACGTCACCCGCGGCACCGGCGTCGGCGATCCGCACTGGTCGGTGGGGGCGGCGTTCTTCGATGCCGACGGCGACGACGACCTCGACCTCTACGTCGGCAACTACCTCGCCATGGCGATCGCGCGCGATCCCGACTGCTGGCGCAAGGTCGACTGTCCGTTCCTCGACGTGCCGGCCGCGTGCGGTCCGAAGGGGATGGTGCCCGAGACCGACAGCTTCTTCCGCAACAAGGGCGACGGCGACTTCCGCGACATGAGCGAGAAGGCCGGGATCCACGACCACGAGCCGCGTTACGCGCTGGGCGTCGTCGCCTTCGACCACGACCAGGACGGCGACGTCGACGTCTACGTCGGCAACGATTCGCGCGCCAACTCGCTGTGGGACAACGACGGCAAGGGGCGCTTCTTCGATCTCGGCGACCTGTCGGGCGCGGCGGTCAACCGCGACGGCGTGGCGCAGGCCAGCATGGGGGTGGCCTGCGGCGACCTCGACGGCGACGGCCTCTTCGACCTTGCCGTGACCAACTTCAGCCACGACGACAACACGGTCTATCGCAACGAGGGCGGCGGCAACTTCGCCGACATCACCGCGCGCCACCCGTTCGGATCGAAGGCGTACCTGTCGCTCGGCTGGGGCACCGAGTTCGTCGACTTCGACGGCGACGGCGCGCTCGACCTGTTCGTCGCCAACGGCCACGTCTATCCCGAGGCCGACGTGCGCGCGCCCGAGCTCAGCTGGAAGCAGCAGAACCGCGTCTACCAGCAGGTGAACGGCATCCTGCGCGACGTGACCGACACCGCCGGCAGCGGACTCCAGCGCAAGGCGTCGTTCCGCGGCGCCGCTTTCGGTGACGTCGACGGCGACCGGGACGTCGACGTCGTGGTGATGGCGATGGACGAGCCGCCGGCGCTGCTGATCAACCAGGGCGACGGTCGCGACGCTCTCCTGCTCGAACTGCGCCAGCCCACGGGCATGAACCGCTTCGCCATCGGCGCGCGCGCCGTGGCGACGGTGGGCGGCAAGCGGCTGGCACGGCAGGTCCGCGCTGGCGGCTCGTTCGCCAGCATGAGCGACCTGCGGCTCCACTTCGGTCTCGGCGGCGCGCCGCGGATCGACCGGCTCGAGGTGACCTGGCCCGACGGCACCAGGCAGGAGTTCGGCGACGTCGCCGGCGGCCGGACCGCGCGACTGGTGAAGGGCGGCGCGATCGAGACGGTGGCGGCGCCGTCTGCGCCGTCGGCGTCGGACGCGGGAGGCGGACGATGATCGCGGGTGCGGTGAGGCGGAACGTCGGCGCGGCGCTCGCGCTCGCCGCGTCGTTCGCGTTCGCCGCGTCGGCAGCTTCCGCCGGGCAGGAGGAGCCGCCCGTCGCGGTCGACAACGCCGCGCTCTTCGCGCGCTGGCAGGCGGCGCAGAAGCTGCACGCGGCGGGCAAGCTCGACGAGGCGCGCGCGGAGATGGCGGCGATCCTCGCCGCCGATCCGCGCAACCTCGAACTGGCGCTGGCGATGACGCGCTGGCTGGCCGAGGTGCGCGACGACTTCGCCACGGCCCTGCCGTTCGCGCGGCGGGCGGCCGAGCTCGGCGCAGCGAAGGCCGACGCGATCAATCTGGTCGGCTCGGTGCTGACGATGGGCGGCGCCGCGGCCGAGTCGGAGCGCGTCTTCGCCGCCGGCGCGGAGAAGTTCCCGGCCGACTTCCTGCTCTGGTTCGGGCTCGGCGTCGCGCGCGGGCAGCAGAAGAAGTACCTCGAGGCGAAGGTCGCCTTCGCGGAGGCGCTGCGCCTCGCGCCGGAGAACGGACTCGTCCTGTTCTCGGCCGGCGAGAACTTCACCAACCTGCGCGACTACGAGGCGGCGGAGCGCGCCTTCCTGCTGGCGGTGAAGCTGAAGGGACACGACGACGCGTCGTGGCGACTCGGGCAGGTGCTGGCGCTGCAGGGGAAGCACGAAGCGGCGGAGAAGGTGCTGACACCGGCGCTGACGCAGGGCGGCAAGGCGGCCCGCTTCCAGGCCGCGCTGCAGCTCGGGATGCTCTGGGTCGAGCGCGATCGCGCCGCCGAAGCGCTGCCGTTGCTGACGCAGGCGACGGAGGAACGCCCGACCAGCCGCGAGGCGTGGCGCTGGCTCGCCCGCGCCCAGCGCGCGCTCGGCCGACCCGAGGTCGCCACGCGCTCGATGAAGCGCTACGCCGAGCTGCGCGCCGACGAGGACCGGATCGAGGAGGAGCACCTGCTCTCCCTGATCCGGGCGCAACTGCAGGGCGGCGCCGCCAGCGGTGGTTCCGGCGGCGGCTCCGGCAGCGGTTCCGGCGGCGGGGAGTGAGCCGGCCGCAGGGACGTCGGCACGGCCGCGTCGCCCGGCCGCATCGCCGGCGCGCGCTATCCTCCCGCGCCCTTCGTCGCGGGCGGCTCGATCGGGCCCGCGGCCCCGAGAGGACGAGCGCCGCCGATGCATTCACTCATCCCGAAGCGGTTCCAGCCGAAGCTGCCGGTTGAGTCGCTGCTGGTGCGCGGTCCGGCCGGCGACAACGCGGTGCCGCTCGATGTCGTCTTCGTCGGTGCCGGGCCGGCCGGGCTCGCGGGCGCGATCGAGCTCAAGCGGCTGGTCAAGGAGGCGCAGGCGCGCGGTGAGTCGGTCGCCGACCTCGAGGTCGGGGTGCTCGAGAAGGCCGAGGCGCTCGGCGAGCACAACCTCTCCGGCGCGGTGGTCAATCCGTCGGCCTTCCGCGAGCTCTTCCCGGGAATGCCGGATTCGGAGTTCCCGCTGAAGTCGCCGGTGAGCGGCGAGGCGGTCTACCTGCTGACCGAGTACGGCCAGTGGAAACTGCCCACCCCGCCGACGATGAAGAACCACGGCAACTTCGTGGCATCGATCAGCGAGATCGTGCGCTGGCTCGGCGCGAAGGCCGAGGCCGCCGGCGTCAACCTCTTCACCGGCTTCCCGGCGGCGGCGCTGCGGGTCGACGGCTCGCGCGTGACCGGAGTGCGCACCACGCCGAGCGGCCTCGAGCGCGATGGCAGCGCGGGCGCCGGCGCGCAGCCGCCGACCGACATCGAGGCGCGCGTGACGGTGCTGTCGGAAGGCACGCGCGGCCTGCTGACCCAGGCGTGGCTCGACTGGCAGCAGGTCGGCAGCAAGAACCCGCAGATCTATGCCCTGGGCGTGAAGGAACTGTGGGAGACCAAGGTCCCGCTCGATGAAGTGGTGCACACGATGGGCTGGCCGCTGCCGAACGACGCCTTCGGCGGCAGCTTCGCTTATCCGCTCGAGAAGAACCTGGTTGCCCTCGGCCTGGTGGTCGGGATGGACTGGAAGCAGACCGGGCTCGACGTCCACCTGCTGCTGCAGCGGATGAAGCAGCATCCGTTCTTCGCGCGACTGCTCGCCGGCGGCGAACTGGTCGAGTGGGGGGCGAAGACGATCCCGGAGGGCGGCTACTGGTCGCTGCCCGACCGGCGCAGCGGCGACGGGATCCTGCTGCTCGGCGACGCCGCCGGCTTCGTCGACGTGCCGACCCTGAAGGGCATCCACTACGCGATGTGGAGCGGCATCTACGCCGCGCGCGCGATCTTCGCCGCGCTGCGCAAGGACGATGTGAGCTACGGCGCGCTGCGCGAGTACGACAAGCTGGTCAACGAGTCGGTCATCGTGAAGGACCTCTGGCGCACGCGGAACATGCGCCTCGCATTCAAGAGCGGCTTCCACGTCGGCGGCCTCAAGGCGGCGCTGATGGCGGCCAGCGGCGGCGCGCTCTTCGGCGGCCGGCCGCACATCGAGGAGGACGCGGCCGACGAGAAGGAGGTCACGCCGAGTGGCAGCTTCGTCGCCGACGGCAAGCTGACCTTCAGCAAGGTCGACGCGGTGTTCAAGTCGGGCAACCAGACGCGCGACTCGATCCCGTCCCATCTGCTGCCGACCGCCGACGTGCCGACCGAGGTGGCGAAGATGTACGCCGCACTCTGCCCGGCGGGCGTCTACGAAGTGGTCGACGGCAAGCTGCGCGTGAACGCCCCCAACTGCATCGACTGCAAGGCGACCGACGTGCTGGGCCCGCGCTGGACCCCGCGCGAAGGCGGCAGCGGGCCGAAGTACCGGCGGATGTAGGCGGGGGGCGACCCGCCTCGAGATTTCGGTTCGACCGGGAGAGCGCGACCGGGCGCCGACGGCGGAATCACGTCCGCTCGACCCGGGTTCCGCAGATCCGGTCGTGCGCGCTGCAGGCGCCGCGGGAAAACGCGGCCAGCAGCAGCCACCCGGCGGCGAGCACGTTGGCGAGGACGAGGCCGACGACCTGGGTCGGCGTCAGGACGCCGAACTCCTCGCCGAGCGCGAAGCCGGAGAGATGGGTGAGCTCCCACGGCAGCAGCTTGAGCGCGGTGCGGGCGCGGGCGCGGGCGGCGGCGGCAACGCGCAGGCCGAGCCAGCGCTTGCCGAGCGTGGCGCCGCGGGCGGATCGGTCGGCGGCGAAGAAGTAGGTCCAGGCCGGCAGGGAGAAGTGCAGCAGTTGGACGGACCAGGCTGCGTGCGGCGAATCGGGCACATGGCCGGTGAGCCACTGGCCGACGAACGCCAGCGGAGCGAGAACGGCGAACAGGAGCGCGACGTCGATCGCGTAGGCCGCCATTCGTCGCCACAGCAGCGAACGAACGGCGGACGGCGGACGGCGTGATGGCGGGCGGGGCAGCAGGCGTCATCGCATCCCTCGCGGATCGGCCGCGCGTGGCTGGCGCGGCCGGTCAGGTGATCTACCATCGCCCGCCCGATCGAACCGCGAGGCGTGGAAGGAGACGTGCGATGAGGCTGCCACCCGCCCGTCCGTTGCGAGGATTCGCCCGATCGTGGCGCGCGCTCTTCGGTGTCGCCGGGCTCGTCACCGGTTCGGTCGCTGCCGCCTCCGCCGCGGCCCCGGCCGCCGACGGCTGGAAGCAGCCGCCGCCCGCGATCGCGCGCGTGGTCGAGGCGGCGCCGCCGCCGATGGTGGTGGTCGATCCCACTCGCCGCTGGCTGCTGCAGGTCGACACCACGACGCTGCCGCCGCTCGCCGATCTGGCGCGGCCGATGGAGCGGTTGGCCGGCGTTCGCGTCGATCCGGCCAGCAACGGGCCGCATCGCCCGCGCCGCTTCACCGGCTTGTCGGTGGTGCGGATCGCCGACGGCGCGACGACGCGACTCGCGCTGCCCGCCGACGCCGACCTCGGCCTGCCCGACTGGTCGCACGACGGGCGCCACTTCGCCTTCACGCGCACGCGGCGCGACGGCATCGAGGTGTGGCTCGGCGATGCCGAGGCGGGCCGCGCCCGCGCGCTGACCCCGCCGCGCGTGAACGGGCTCGGCGGCGCGTTCCGCTGGATGCCCGACGGCAGACGCCTCCTCGTCGAGATGGTGCCCGAGTCGCGGCCGCCGCTGCCGCAGCGTCCGGATGTCCCCGCCGGTCCGGCGATCCAGGAGTCGAGCGGCAAGCGCGGCGTCGTGCGCACCTTCCAGGACCTGCTCGGCGACGCCCATGACGAGGCGCTCTTCGATCACTACTTCACCAGCGAACTGCTGCTGGTCGATCCGTCCGGGCCGACGTTCCGCAAGATCGGCGCGCCCGCCGTCTTCGCCGACGTCGATCCGGCTCCGCGCGGCGACCTGCTGCTGATCACGCGCACGCTGCGCCCCTATTCCTACCTCTTCCCGGCCGGCTACTTCCCCGCCGTGACCGAGGTGTGGGACCTCGACGGCAAGGTCGTGCGCGAGGTCGAGCGCCACGGCCTGCGCGACAGCCTGCCGAACGAGGGCGTGCCGGTCGGGCCGCGCTCGATCCAGTGGCGCCCCGGCCGCCCGGCCACGCTCACCTGGGCCGAGGCGCAGGACGGCGGCGATCCGCGCAACGACGTCCATCCGCGCGACCTGCTGTTCGAGCTCGAGGTGGCCGGCGCGAACGGGCCCGCGCATCCGGTCACGAAGTCGGCGCCGCGCGAGATCTTCGCCGCCGAACACCGCTTCCAGGGGCTGCAGTGGCTCGAGGCCGGCGCCGCGGCGGCGCCCGACCGGGCGCTGGTGCGCGAGTACGACCGCGATCGCCGCTGGGCCCGCACGTGGCTGGTCGACTTCGACGGCCGCGCCGCCGCTCCGACGGCGCCGCCCTCGCCGCGTCTGGTCTGGGATCTCTCGATCCAGGACCGCTACCGCGCGCCGGGCACGCCGTTCGCGCGCCCCGACGCCGCCGGCCGGAGCGTGATCGCGACGCACGACGATGCGTTGCTGCTCATCGGCCAGGGGGCCACGCCGCAGGGTGACGTGCCGTTCCTCGACCGCCTCGCGCTTTCCGACTTCGCGACCACCCGGCTCTGGCAGTGCGACGGCCAGTCGCTCGAGAGCGTCGTCGCGCCGCTCTCCGCCGACGGCCGGCAATTGCTGACCCGGCGCGAGACCGCCGCCGAACCGCCGAACTGGTGGGTGCGCGAGGGCGATGGGCGCCGCGCCGTGACCCGCCTGCAGGATCCCGCCCCCGAGCTGCGCCGCATCGAGAAGCGCCTGGTGAAGTACGCCCGCGACGACGGCGTCGAGCTGTCGGCGACGCTCTACCTGCCCCCCGACGTCGCGGAGCGCACGCAGGGTGGCGCGAAGCTGCCGCTGCTGGTGTGGGCGTACCCGCGCGAATTCAACGATGCGTCGACCGCCGGCCAGGTGAGCGGCTCGCCGCACTCGTTCACGCTGCTCCGCGGCATCTCGCACCTCTTCCTGCTGCTGCACGGCTATGCGGTGCTGGACGACGCGACCATGCCGGTGGTGGGACCGCCCGAGACCGCCAACGACACCTTCGTCAGGCAGATCGTCGCCAGCGCGCAGGCGGCCATCGACTTCGCCGGCTCGACCGGAGTCATCGACCCCACGCGCGCGATCGTCGGCGGCCACAGCTACGGCGCCTTCATGACGGCGCACCTCATCGCCCATTGCGACTTGTTCCGCGCCGGCATCGCCCGCAGCGGCGCCTACAACCGCACGCTCACCCCGTTCGGCTTCCAGAGCGAGCGGCGCACCTACTGGGAAGCGCCCGCGATCTACCACGAGCTCTCGCCCTTCACCCACGTCCCGAAGATGAACGAGCCGCTCCTGCTGATCCACGGCGAGCTCGACAACAACCAGGGCACCTTC
The DNA here is from genome assembly GCA_016872815.1 of Planctomycetota bacterium. Lineage (GTDB taxonomy): Bacteria > Planctomycetota > B15-G4 > B15-G4 > SIAN01 > SIAN01. The sequence goes on along the minus strand of VGYY01000084.1, from coordinate 3,242 downwards.
CCGATCCAGTCCGAGCGGCTCTTCCAGGCGATCCAGGGCCACGGCGGCGACGCGCGCCTCGTGCTGCTGCCGTACGAATCGCACGGCTACATCGCGCGCGAGTCGACGCTGCACGTGCTGGCCGAGATGGCGGAGTGGACCGATCGCTTCACCGCGCCGATCGCGGCGGCAGGCGCCGGCAACTGACATCCTCGGCGCGAGGCGCGAACGCGCGCTGGCACCGGGGCGCCCGGGGCCGCTCACGCAGAAACCTGCCCCCCGCAGGCGGGAGTCGAGGAAAAACCCCCGGAGCCGAACTCGAGTCGGAGTGGCGCCGACGGCGAAAGCCCGGTGGACCCTTCGGAGTTCGCTGATGGCTGCGGATCGAGTCACTACGACCGTCGCAGCGTCGACGGCAACGCGTCGCCACCGTTCTTTCGAAGCGACGGCCCCGGGCGGCGTTTTGGCCAGTTCGGCCGGCAACTATGGAGGTCAACCATGACCGGTCGGACGAGGGAAGGGCGCATGGCGCAGGCTCGCAGCGCCCGGGCAGGCTTCAGCCTGATGGAACTCGTGGTGTCGATCGCGATCCTGACGCTGCTGGCCGGCGTGCTGGTGTCGGTGATGGGCAACAAGCTCACCGCCGGCCGCGACGCGCGCCGCATCAACGACTGCAGGGCGATGTGCCAGGCGATCGAGAGCTACCTGCTCGACAAGGGCAAGCTTCCGGCGCACGACGCCGAGGTCGGTTACGGTGGCTGGGATACGTCGCTCGACCACCAGCTGGTCACCGAGCTGGTCGACACGGACTACCTGCGCGAACACCTGCGCGACCCGATGAACGATGCAACCCATCATTACCGTTACTACAAGTACGCGGCCGGCTACGAGGGCTTCACCTCGAACTTCTACGTGCTGGGCGTGAAGGCATTCGAGACCGTCGGCTACACCAACATGCGTGGTTCGTGGAAGGGCACGTCGCGCGACTGGTCCAACGAGTTCGCCTGCGTGATGGGCGGCACCGAGAAGTGATCGCCCGGTCGACCGCCGCCGCCTGACCGCCAGGCGCGACGAACCGAAGTTGCATCGGGCGTCCGCGCTGCCGGCAGCTGCCGGTGGCGCGGACGCGTCGCGTCGCTGGCAGCGCTTGCGCTCCGGGCCGTCGCGATCGCGTTCGTGCGCTCCTCCTCGCGCGTTCGGCGGGTCGCTGGCCGCGAGCGGTGTCACGCTGGCGCTGTCGGTGCTCTACTGAGCGCGTTCCATCCGCGTTGCCGTTCGCACTCTTGCACGCCGATGCCGGAGGCGCGCGCGACGGATTGGGGTCACCGATGGGGATCGAATTCGGCGTCTGCTGCGCGCTCGCGTCAGCAGGTTGCCTCGCACTCGCCCTTCCCGCTGCGGCCAGCGCTGCCGTCGCCGTTGCCGCCGGCCCGTTCGAGGAGCCGCACGAGCAGTGGCACGACGTCGGCGCCCTGGTCGTCGCGCGCGGTTTCTCCGGCGGCAAGTTCGACCTCTGGCCGCAGGAGTGGATCGGCGTCGAACGGGAGACCCCCTTCGATGCCGCCCGCGGGCGCGACGATCGCCCGCCGGAGCGGGTCGGCCTGATCGACGTCGACGTTCTGGCCGATTGGGTCGGCGCGCGATGCGACCTCGAGGTCGGATGCGATCCATCGCGGCCGCGCCAGCTGCGTGCGGTCGGCACCGCGGCCGAGCTCTCGACGCTGGCGCTGTCCGATCGCACGGCGCTGCTCTGGTGCGGCGCGCTCGGCAACTACCTGCGGGCGTGGGACGTCGACACCGCCGGCGAGGCGAAGATCGGCACGCCGGAGCTCGAGCCGCGCCTCGACGGCGTGTTCCTGACCGCCCGGCTGCGCAGCTCGGCCGTCGACCATGCCGCCTTCGAGCTGCGCGGCGTCGTGTCGCGACCGGCAGGACCGGTCGAGACGCGCGAGTTCGACGATCCGGACGGACCGCTGATCCAGTTCGTCACCTTCGAGCGACGCACGATCGACACCGTGCTGGATGTGTCGCTGCAGGACGGCGTCGGCAAGTCCGCGCTGCCCGGCGTCCCGCTGGCGCTCGAGGTCACCCTGGTCCGCTTGCCGGGACGGTGAGCGAGCGCTCGCAGCAAGGCAGTGCCGGCTCGAGGAGAGGCTCCGAGGCACCGGCCTGTGTCATCTGCGTACACTCGTCCGGATGAACGCCCCGGATCGCCATGATTCGTGCGAACGCGACGCCACCGCGTCGGGCCTCTTCGCCGTGCTGCTCGGCCTCGCCGCGATCGGCGGCGTCGGTTGGTGGCTCACGCGTCCGCCCGCACTGCCCGCGCCACCACCGCCGCGCCCGCCCTTCGTCGTACCGGTCACGACGGTCGCGCTCGTGCGCGGCGACGTGGTCGAGTACGCCGAGCTGGTGGGCGACGTGCTGGCGCCGGAGCGCGCGCGCGTCGCCTTCGAGCGCGCCGGCCGCCTCGCCGAGCTGCCGATCGCGCTGGGCCAGGTGGTGCGGCACGGCGACCTGCTGGCGCGGCTCGACGACACGGTGATGGCGCAGGAGGTGCGCGCGGCGGAGGCGGCGCTGGAGCAGGCGCGCACCATGGCCGAGCTCGCGGAGCGCGACGTGAAGCGGCTGCGCGACCTGCGCGACGTCGATGTCTCCGCCGCCACGCTCGACCGCATCGAGGCGAGCGCGCGCAACGAAGCGGCGCGCGTCCGCCAGCTCGAGGCCGATCTCTCGCTGCAGCAGGCGCGCCTCGCGCAGGGACGGCTGACCGCGCCGTTCGACGCACAGGTGACGTCGCGGCCGACCGCTCCGGGCGACTTCGTCGCCGCCGGCGACCTCTGCTGCGAGCTGCTGCCGCTGGTGCAGCGCGAGGTGGTGCTCGAGTTGCCGGCGGCGCTGGTGGGCGAGGTGCGGGCGGGCGCGCCGGTCGAACTCTCGAGCGACGCCCATCCGGGGCACGTGCTGGCGGCGCCGCTCACCGCGCTGCTGCCCTCCGCCGACCCGCGCGGGCGCACCTTCCGCGCGATCGTCCGCGTCGACAGCGGCGATGCCGACCGCGACTGGCTGCAGCCCGGGCTCTACGTCCGCGCGCGAATCGAGCGGCGCGCGGCGCGCGGCGCGTTCGTGGTGCCGGTCGACACGCTGATCGAGCGGCCCGACGCGACGCTGCTGGTCCGCTTCGATCCCGGGCCGCCGGGTCAGCCGGGCGGCGCGACCTTCGTGCCGGTGACGGTGGCGGCGCGCGACGGGCGGCAGGCGGC
>VGYY01000083.1 GCA_016872815.1 Planctomycetota bacterium | reverse complement strand
TGACAAGTTCCTGTCGCCGATGGTCGGGACCTTGTACCGGGCGCCGTCGCCGGAGGCGAAGCCGTTCGTCATGGAAGGCGACACCGTCAAGGCCGACAGCGTGCTCTGCATCATCGAGGCGATGAAGGTCCTGAACGAGATCAAGGCGGAGAAGGCCGGCAAGATCGTGCAGATCCTGGTCGAGAACGGCGAAGCGGTCGAGTACGGCCAGCCGCTGTTCCTGATCCAGCCGAGCTGAGCGGACCGTGTTTCGCCGCATCCTGATCGCCAACCGCGGCGAGATCGCGCTGCGGATCATGCGCGCGTGCCACCAGCTCGGCGTGCAGTCGGTCGCCGTCTGCAGCGAGGCCGACAAGGGCGCCCGCTACCTGCGCATGGCGCGCGACTCGATCTGCATCGGTCCGGCGCGCTCGGCGCAGAGCTACCTCGACATCTCGCGGATCGTCAGCGCGGCGGAGATCGCCGACGTCGACGCCATCCACCCGGGCTACGGTTTCCTCTCGGAGAAGGCGCACTTCGCCGAAGTCTGCCGCAGCTGCGGCATCACCTTCATCGGTCCGCCGCCCGAGGCGATCGACCTGATGGGGGACAAGTCGAAGGCGAAGGACACGGCGAAGAAGGCCGGCGTGCCGACCATCCCCGGCAGCGACGGCCCGGTCGCCAGCGAGCAGGAGGCGCTCGCGATCGCGAAGCAGCTCGGCTACCCGATCATGATCAAGGCGGTGTCGGGCGGCGGTGGCCGCGGCATGCGCGTCGCTCACAACGACGTCTCGCTGGTGAGCGGCTTCCTGGCGGCGCGCACCGAGGCGGAGGCGGCGTTCGGCGACTCGAGCGTCTACCTCGAGAAGATGATCCAGAAGGCGCGCCACATCGAGGTGCAGTTCATCGCCGACCAGCACGGCAACGCCTTCAGCCTCGGCGAGCGCGATTGCACCACGCAGCGGCGCCACCAGAAGCTGATCGAGGAGGCGCCCTCGCCGGTGGTCTCGCCGGAGATCCGCGAGCAGATGGGCGCCGCCGCGCGCGCGCTGTGCAAGCAGGCGGGGTACTGGAACGCCGGGACGATCGAGTTCCTGCTCGACCAGGATGACCGCTTCTACTTCATGGAGGTGAACGCGCGCATCCAGGTCGAGCACCCGGTGACCGAGGAGATCACCGGCATCGACCTGATCGAGGCGCAGCTGCGCGTCGCTGCCGGCGAGCGCCTGCCGTGGAAACAGGAGGAGATCCGGCTCAGCGGCCATGCGATCGAGTGCCGCATCAACGCCGAGGATCCGGCGCAGAACTTCAAGCCGTCACCCGGACTGATCACGACCTGGATCCCGCCGGGCGGCCGCAACGTCCGCCTCGACACCCATGCGCACGCCGGCTACCGCATCCCGCCCTACTACGACTCGATGATCGCCAAGCTGATCGTGCGCGGCGAGACGCGCGACGAGGCGATCCAGACCATGCTGCGGGCACTCGACGAGTTCGTGGTGGAGGGGGTGAAGACGACCATCCCGATTCACAAGGAGATCCTGCGCAGCGAGGCGTTCCGCAAGGCGCAGATGGACACCAAGTACGTCGAGACCCACTTCCTGCCGTGAACGCCTGCCGGCGGGGGAGACGGCCGGGAGGGGCGCTCCCGGGCGGGCGCTTGGGCGAGCGCGGAGCGGCAGCCGATAGGCTGGCCGGAGCCGCGTCCAAGCGCTGCTCGTGGCGGGTGCCGCGCTGCGGCTGCCGAGGATTCCGATGAACGTCTGGTTGGCCATCGTGCTGCTTGCGCTTGCGCCGTCGTCGGCGTCGTCGGCGTCGTCGGCGTCGTCGGCGTCGTCGGCAGCGCTCTCTGCCGCGACGCCGGACGCCGCACAGGACCCCGCGACTGCGACGCCGACACCGACGCCGCCACCGACACCGACACAGACGCCGACGCCGCCACCGGCGGCCGACGACCAGCCGGCCGGCGGCTCGCGCGCGCTCGAGGAACTGCTCGAGCGGCTGCTGGCCGAGCGCTCAGCCGGCGGCCTGATCGCGCCGACGACGGACCTGCCAGAGGAGCCGACGACGGCCACGCCGCCAGCGGCCGCAAGCGCCGTGCGGCGGATCGCCGACTCGGTTCAGGTCGTCCGGGCCGATGGCGTGCGCCGGGACCTTGCCTGGTGGGATTCGCGAGCCGTGCTCGGGCCGGGGGACGAAGTGCGCCTCGACGGCGGTCGCGCCTGCGCGTTGTACTCCGACGGCGACGGCGTTCGCGCCCGCTTCGACGGCCGCGCGGTCTGGCGCGCGCTCGACGCCGTCGGCACGCGGCCGCGCCAGTTCGCGATCGACCAGTTCGCGCGCTACGCCGAGTGGTGGCTCGAGGCGGGGGTCGACTGCGTGCTGCGGCTGCCGGGCGGCAACGAATGCGCCGGCAATGGCACGCGGATCACGCTGCACGACCACGACCGCCGGGCGATCGAGTTGCGGGTGACCGGACCGGCGCCGGTGGTCGTGCGCACGCCCTACCGGGGCGAGGAGCTGGTCACGGTCGCGCCGGGGCAGCGGATCTTCCTGCCGGCGCTGCCGGAGCCGGCCGCCTGGGTGCCGCACCTCACCGTGACCGCCGAACAGTTCGATGACGCCCGCGGGCGCCTGCGCGTGCAGGCCCCGGAGACCATGAGTTTGGCGGTCCGTGAGTCGGGCATCGCGCTCGAGGGGAACGGACCGGTACCCGGCATCGCGCGCGCCTGCGGGGCGCGCGTGGTGGTGCGGCCGGGGGACGGGCTCACGCTGACACGCGTGCCGCTCGGCTTCCCGCGGCGACAGGAGCAGGACGAATGACGTCTCGGTCGGTCATCACCGGCGGCGCCGGCTTCCTCGGCAGCCATCTCGCGGAACGCCTCCTCGCCGAGGGGCACGAGGTGATCGTGCTCGACAACCTGCTCACGGGCGACCTCGGCAACATCGAGCATCTGCTGAAGGACCGCCGCTTCTCCTTCATCCACTACGACGTGACCAAGTATCTGCACGTCGGCGGCAAGGTCGACTTCATCTTCCATTTCGCGTCGCCGGCGAGCCCGAAGGACTACCTCGACTACCCGATCCAGACGCTCAAGGTCGGTTCGCTCGGCACCCACAACGCGCTCGGCCTCGCCAAGGCGAAGGGCGCGGTGTTCGTCATCGCCTCGACCTCCGAGGTGTACGGCGATCCGCTCGAGCATCCGCAGAGGGAGAGCTACTGGGGCAACGTCAACCCGGTCGGCCCGCGCGGCGTCTACGACGAGGCCAAGCGATTCGCCGAAGCGATGACGATGGCGTACCACCGCTACCACGGCGTCGAGACGCGCATCGTCCGCATCTTCAACACCTACGGCCCGCGGATGCGGCTGAACGACGGCCGCGCGCTGCCCACGTTCATGACCCAGGCGCTGCAGGGCCAGGACATCACCGTCTACGGCGACGGCAGCCAGACGCGCAGCTTCACCTTCGTGACCGACCTGATCGACGGCATCTACCGCCTCGCCCGCTCGAAGGAGCACGATCCGGTCAACATCGGCAATCCGCGCGAGCTGTCGATCATGACCTTCGCCGAGAAGGTGAAGGAACTGACCGGCTCGAAGAGCCGGATCGTGCAGAAGCCGCTTCCCGTCGACGACCCGAAGATCCGGCAGCCGGACATCACCCGCGCGCGGACGAAGCTCGGCTGGGAACCGAAGGTGTCGCTCGAGGAGGGGCTCCGGCTCACGCTGCCCGACTTCGAGCGCCGATTGAAGGCGGCAGGACCGCTCGTCCTCGGCTGAGACGTCGCACCTCCGCCCGCACCCCCGCCCCGACCGCCGGAGCTCGCCCGTCGCCATGACGCACAAGGAACTGCTCGACCGGATCCACGCGCGCACGGCCACCGTGGCGGTGCTGGGTCTCGGCTACGTCGGTCTTCCGCTCTGCCTCGCCTTCGCCGAGGAGGGCTTCGACGTCATCGGCCTCGACATCGACGCGCGCCGCGTCGAGGCGCTGCAGAAGGGGCGGAGCTACGTCGACGACATCGGCGGCGAAGCGCTCAAGGCGCAGCTCGCGCGCGGCAAGTTCAAGCCGACCGCCGACTTCGACGAGCTGCGCAAGGCGCATGCGGTGATCGTCTGCGTGCCGACGCCGCTGAACAAGAGCGGCGATCCCGACATCAGCTACATCGTCAACGCGACGCTCGAGGTCGAGAAGCGCCTGCAGCCCGGCCAGCTGATCGTGCTGGAGAGCACGACCTACCCCGGGACCACCGTGGAAGTGGTGCTGCCGCGCCTCGCCGAGGCGCAGGGGAAGAGCTGGAAGGTCGGCCGGGACTTCTTCCTCTCCTTCTCGCCCGAGCGCATCGACCCCGGCAGCAAGCGCTTCACCGTGCGCAACACGCCGAAGGTGGTGGGCGGCGTCACCGAGAAGTGCGGCGACGTGACCAAGGCGCTGTACGCCGCCGCGCTCGAGAAGATCGTCCCGGTGTCGAGCGCCACCTCCGCCGAGATGGTGAAGATCCTCGAGAACACCTTCCGGATGGTGAACATCGGTCTGGTGAACGAGGTCGCGATCCTGTGCGAGCGGCTCGGCATCGACGTCTGGGAGGTGATCGACGCCGCGGCGACCAAGCCGTTCGGCTTCCTGCCCTTCTATCCCGGCCCCGGACTCGGCGGCCACTGCATCCCGATCGACCCGTTCTACCTGTCGTGGAAGATGCGGACGCTGCACACCAAGGCGCGCTTCATCGAGCTCGCCGGCGAGGTCAACTCGGCGATGCCGGAGTTCATCGTCGAGAAGGTCGCGCACGGGCTGAACGACGAGAAGAAGGCGGTGCGCGGCAGCCGGGTGCTGATCCTCGGCTTCGCCTACAAGCGCGACGTCTCCGACGTGCGCGAGTCCCCGGCGTTCGACATCGCCACCAAGCTGCACCAGCGCGGCGCGGAAGTCTCCTTCCACGATCCGCACGCGTCCGAAGTGACGCTCGAATGGGGCAAGCTCCGGTCGGTGCCGCTGACGGCGGAGACGTGCCGCAAGGCCGACTGCGCGGTGATCGTGACCGATCACACGGCGATGGACCTCGCGCCGGTGCTCGAGCACTGTCCGCTGGTGGTCGATTCGCGCAACGCGACCAAGGGGAAGACGGCCAAGGCGCGCGTGCTCAAGCTCTGAGCCGCGGCGGGCGGGACCAAACGCATGGCACGGATCCTCGTCACCGGAGCGGCGGGCTTCATCGGCTCGCACCTCGCCGATCGCCTGCTGGCGCGCGGCGACGAGGTGGTCGCGTTCGACAACTTCGACCCCTACTACGACCCGGCGATCAAGCGGCGCAACCTCGCGGGCGCGCTGCGTTCGCCGCGGTTCCGCCTGGTCGAGGGCGACCTGCGCGACCGGGCCGCCATCCGCGCGGCGATGGAGGCGGCGCGCCCCGACCGGGTGGTGCACCTCGCGGCGCAGGCGGGGGTGCGGCCGTCGCTGCAGCGACCGCAGCAGTACGTCGACGTCAACGTGACCGGCACGCTGCACCTCCTCGACGCGATGGTCGCGGCGGGCTGCCGCCGGCTGGTCTACGGTGGCACGTCGTCGGTCTACGGCGCGTCCGGCCAGCCGCCGTTCCGCGAGAGCGATCCCGCCGACCGGCCGATCTCGCCCTACGCGGCCACCAAGCGCGCCGCGGAACTGCTATGCCACACCTGGAGCGCGATCCACGGGCTGCGCGTCACGGTCCTGCGCTTCTTCACCGTCTACGGCCCGCGCCAGCGGCCCGAGATGGCGATCCACAAGTTCGCCCGGCTGATGCTGGCCGGCCAGCCGATCCCGTGTTTCGGCGACGGCTCCTCGGTGCGCGACTACACCTACGTCGACGACATCCTCGACGGCGTGGTGAAGGCGGTGGACCATGACGAGGCGTGGGGCGTCTACAACCTCGGTGAGTCGGAGACCCACTCGCTGACCGAGTTGCTGGCGCTCCTGGCGCAGGAGCTCGGCGTGGCGGCGCAGGTCGACCGGCAGCCCGACCAGGCGGGCGACGTCCCCGCCACCTGCGCGGACATCGCGGCCGCGCGGCGCGTGCTCGGCTACGACCCGCGCGTCCCCCTGCGCGAGGGGATCGCCCGTTTCGTCCGCTGGCTGCGCGACGAGCTCGCGCGCGAGGCCGCCGCCGTCGATCCGGCCCGGGGGCGCTGAAGTGGGGCGCGCCGTCCGCGTCGCCATCGTCGTCGGCGCCCGCCCCAACTTCATGAAGGCGGGACCGGTGCTGCACGCGCTGGTGGCGCGCGGCGGCTACGCGGTCCAGCTGGTCAACACCGGCCAGCACTACGACGAGAAGATGGCCGGCTCGTTCCTGCGCGACCTCGGTTTCCCGCGACCGGATGCCGACCTCGGGGTCGGCTCGGGCAGCCACGCCCGCCAGACGGCGCAAGTCCTCGCCCAGTTCGAGGAGTGGCTGGTCGCCCACCCGCAGGATCTCGTGCTGGTGGTCGGCGACGTCAACTCGACCGTCGCCGCGACGCTGGCCGCGGTGAAGCTGCAGATCCCGGTGGCGCACGTCGAGGCCGGGCTGCGCAGCGGCGACCGGCTGATGCCGGAGGAGCTGAACCGGCTCGCCACCGACGCGCTCTCGTCGCTGCTCTTCGTGACCGAGCCGTCGGGCGTCGAGAACCTCCGCCACGAGGGGGCGCGCCCCGATCGGGTCAGCTTCGTCGGCAACACGATGATCGACACGCTGCTCCGCTTCCGCGAAGTGGCGCTGGCGACGCCGCGCCCGGCCGGATGGCCGGAGCGCTACGCGCTGGTCACGCTGCATCGGCCGAGCAACGTCGACGAGCCCGCGCCGCTGGCGCGGATCCTCGCGGCGATGCAGCAGATCGCCGTCGACCTGCCGCTGGTCTGGGCGGTCCACCCGCGCACCGAGAAGCGGCTCGAGCAGTTCGGGTTGCTCGCGGCGGTTCGCGCCGAGCCGCGCCTGCTGCTGGTGCCGCCGCAGGGCTACGTCGAGTTCATGGCGGCGATGGCCCGCGCCAGCCTGATCCTCACCGATTCGGGGGGCGTGCAGGAGGAGGCGCTGGTGCTCAAGGTGCCGGCGGTGACCCTGCGCGAGAACACCGAGCGGCCGGTCACGGTCGCCTGCGGCGGCAACGTGCTCGCCGGCAACGACACGGCGCGCATCGTCACGGCGGCCCGGACCATGCTGGCGCGCGATCGCGCCGCGTTCCGCGTGCCGGATGGGTGGGATGGCCGCGCGGCGGAACGGGTGGTCGACCGCCTCGACCGCTTCTTCGCCGAGGGAGCGACCCTGTGATCCTGGTCACCGGCGGAGCCGGTTTCATCGGCTCGCACCTGGTCGCCGACCTGATCGCCGATCCGGGGCTGCGCGCCCGCGGCGTGCGCGTGCTGGACGACCTCTCGACCGGCAGCCGGGCGAACCTAGCCGGCCTGGCCGGAGTCGAGTTCCACGAGGGATCGATCACCGATGCGGCGGCGCTGGCGCGCGCCTGCGCCGGCGTGTCGACGATCTGGCACCTCGCCGCCTGCCCGTCGGTGCCGAAGAGCTTCGACCAGCCCGAAGCGTGCCACGCGATCAACGCCACCGGCACGCTGCTGCTCGCTCGCGCCGCGGTGGCCGCCCAGGTGCGCCGCGTCGTCTTCGCCAGCAGCTGCGCGATCTACGGTGATGCCGGCGAGCGCGCCGTCGGCGAGGAGCAGGCGCCACAGCCGAAGTCGCCTTACGCCGCGCAGAAGCTGCTCGGCGAGCAGTACCTGGCCCACTTCGGCGTCGTCGGCGGCTTCACCGCCGTGTCGCTGCGATTCTTCAACGTGTATGGCCCGCGGCAGGACCCCTCCTCGCCGTACTCGGGGGTGATCTCCATCTTCTGCGAGAAGCTGCTGGCCGGCATCGCGCCGACGATCCACGGCGACGGCGGGCACACCCGCGACTTCGTCTATGTCGCCGACGTGGTCGCGGCGCTGCGGCTGGCCGCCGAGCGGGACGTGGCCCACGGCAGCGTCTTCAATGTCGCCACCGGCAGGTCGCGCACGCTGCTCGAACTGCACGCGACGCTGGCGGCCCTGCTCGGCGGGGCGCCGGCGCCGCGCCACGGGGCCGCGCGTGCCGGCGACATCGTGCGCTCCGCCGCCGATGTCACGGCGATCACGGCGAAACTCGGCTATCGAGCGCGCCACGAGTTCGCCGAGGGATTGGCCCGGACGCTGGCGTGGTACCGCGAGCGGCAGGCCGCCGCCGGCGGCCGGAGGGAGGGTCACCGATGAGCGGCGGAGAGATCAAGGGAGTGATCCTGGCCGGTGGTCTCGGCAGTCGCCTGATGCCCCTGACCAAGGTGACCAACAAGCACCTGCTGCCGATCTACGACCGGCCGATGATCCACTACCCGCTCGAATGCCTGGTGAAGGGCGGGATCCGGGACGTGCTGATCGTGACCGGCGGCGACTCCGCCGGCCACTTCCTGAAGCTGCTCGGCTCGGGCGCCGACTTCGGCGCCCGGATCTACTACGCCTACCAGCAGGGCGAGGGCGGAATCGCCGACGCGCTCCGCCTCGCCGAGGCGTTCATCGCCGGCAGTCGCGTGGCGGTGGTGCTGGGCGACAACATCCTGCAGCAGACGATCCGGCCCTCGGTCGAGCGGTTCAGCGCGCAGCCGCGCGGCGCGCGCATCCTGCTCAAGGAGGTGCCCGACCCGCAGCGCTTCGGCGTGGCCGAGGTGAAGGGCGAGCGCGTGCAGGGGATCGTCGAGAAGCCGAAGGAGCCGAAGAGCAACCTCGCAGTCACCGGCATCTACTTCTACGACGCGCAGGTGTTCGACATCATCCGCACGCTCAAGCCGAGCGGGCGCGGCGAGCTCGAGATCACCGACGTCAACAACGCCTACCTGGAGCGCGGCCAGCTCGAGTGGGACCGCGTCGAGGGTTGGTGGAGCGACGCCGGGACGTTCGAGTCGCTGTACAAGGCATCGACGCTGGTCCGCGAGGGCGGCGCCAACCTCGGTTGATGACGGAGCGGCGCGTGCGGGTGCTGGTCACGGGTGGCGGCGGGATCCTCGGCACGGCGCTCGCACGGACGCGGCCGCGCGACGTCGAGCTGGTGGCGCTGCGCCACGCCGACCTCGACGTGACCGATGCGGCGGCCGTCGGGGCCGCGCTCGACCGCCAGCGCCCGGATTGGGTGATCCACGGCGCCGCGTGGACCGATGTCGACGCCTGCGAACAGGATCCGGCACGCGCATTGGCGATCAACGGCGGCGGCACGGCCAACGTGGCCGCCGCGGCGCGAACGCGCGGCGTCGGCTGCGTCTGCGTCTCGACCGACTATGTCTTCGCCGGGAGCGCGACCACGCCCTACGCGGAGGACGCTCCGGTCGCGCCGCACTCGAGCTATGGCCGCAGCAAGCGCGCCGGCGAGGAGGCGGCCCTGCGCGAGCTCGCCGCCGGCGGGCGCATCCTGGTGGTGCGCACGCAGTGGGTTTTCGGCGCGGGAGGGAAGAACTTCGTCGACACCATCGCCCGGGCGGCCGCGGAACGACCGGCGCTCAAGGTCGTGGCCGACCAGGTGGGCTGCCCGACCTGGTCGCACCACCTCGCGCTGGCGCTGCACGAGCTGCTCGCCGCCGGCGCGGAGCCGGGAATCTGGCACGTCTCCGCCGACGGCCAGGCGAGCTGGCACGAATTCGCCGTGGCGATCGTGGCGGCGCTCGGGCTCGCGACGCCGGTGGCGCCCTGCACCAGCGCCGAGTTCCCGCGGCCGGCGCCGCGGCCGGCGTACGGCGTGCTGTCGAAGCGGAAGCTGGCCGCCCGCCTCGGCCATGGCCTGCCGCACTGGCGCGAAGGACTGTTCGGCTACCTTGCCGAGCGGGCGAAGGCGGGCGCAGCGGAGGATCCGCAATCGCCCGTGCCACCCCGCGGAAACCCGACATGACCACCCTCCTGCTCACCGGCGGAGCCGGTTTCATCGGCGCCAACCTCGTGCGCAAGGTCCTCGCCGAGCGCCCCGACTGGAAGGTGGTGAACCTCGACGCGCTCACGTATGCCGGCGATCTCTCGTGGCTCGAGGACGTGCTGGGCGATCCGCGCCATGCGTTCGAGAAGGTCGACCTCGCCGATCGGGCCGCGGTCGAAGCGGTCTTCGCCCGGCACGCGATCGACCACGTCGCCCACCTTGCCGCCGAGTCGCATGTCGATCGCTCGATCCTCGAGCCGGCGATCTTCGTGCGCAGCAACGTGCTCGGCACGCAGAACCTGCTCGACGTCGCGCGCCAGAGCGGCGTGAAGCGCTTCCTCCACGTCTCGACCGACGAGGTCTACGGCACGCTCGGCGCGACCGGGAAGTTCACCGAGGAGACGCCGCTCGCGCCCAACTCGCCCTACTCGGCCAGCAAGGCCGGCTCCGACCTGCTGGCGCGCGCGGCGTTCCACACCTTCGGCTTCCCGGTCGTCATCACGCGCTGCTCCAACAACTACGGGCCGCGCCAGTTCCCCGAGAAGCTGATCCCGCTGATGATCGCCAATGCCCTGGACGGCAAGCCGCTGCCGGTCTATGGCGACGGCCAGCAGGTTCGCGACTGGATCCACGTCGATGACCACTGCGCGGGGCTGCTCGCGGCGCTGGAGCGCGGTCGCCCGGGCGAGGTCTACAACTTCGGCGGCGAGACCGAGCTGCCGAACCTGACCGTGGTCCGTGCGCTGCTCGCGATCCTCGGCCGCGGCGAGGAGCTGATCCGCTACGTCGCCGATCGACCCGGCCATGACCGCCGCTACGCGATCGACTGCGGCAAGGCGAAGCGCGAGCTCGGCTGGATGCCGCGTCAGCCCTTCGCCGCCGGCTTGCGCGCGACCGTCGACTGGTACCGCAGCAACGCGGCGTGGGTCGCCCGCATTCGTTCGGGGGCGTACCGCGACTACTATGACCGGCAGTACGGCGGGCGGCTCGCCCCCGGGAGCGCCCCGGGGCATTGAGCCGGCCGGCGGGCGGCTGCCACGGGCGTATCAACCCGGGCCGCGTCGAAGGCCGAAGGGAGGGCTGCCGGGCCAGCCGCACCGCGGTGCCGACGGCGGACAAGGAGCAGGAGAGAACGTGAGCGAACCGAGGACGACGCGACCTGCCGCGCTGGCGGTCTGGCCGCTGCTCGCCATCACGCTCCTGCCGGGATGCGTCCAGCCCGATGACGGCCGGGTGCAGCAGTTGCTGAACCAGCGCGGCTTCGGGACCCGCTACGTCGGCGACACCAACGAGCAGTACTACCTCGGCATCGGCGACACCGTCACCGTCACCGACCCGCTCAACGTCGAGTTCAACGGCACCTTCAAGGTGCGCACGGACGGCGTGATCGACCTGCCGATCATCAAGGAGATCTTCGTCGCCGGACTGACCGTGCCCGACCTCGAGCAGATGCTCACCGACCGCTTCCGCGAGTACAACACCACCGCCGACGTGAGCGCCGAGGTCGTGACGTCCGCGTCCAAGTGGTACTACATCGACGGTGAGGTGGCGCTGGCCGGCCGCAAGCCGTTCGAGGGCGAGACGACGCTGTTCCGGGCCGTGTTCGACGCCGCCCCGTCGATCCTCGCCGACGATGACGCGATCCGCCTGATCCGCGCCGACCCGTACCACCCGCTGGTCGTCGAGTTCGACTACGACGACATGCTGGAGGGCGGCTGGGCGCTCGCCAACGCCGAGGTGCGCGAGAACGACATCATCTACGTGCCGCCGAACATCTTCGGTTACCTGACCCTCTTCACCCAGCAGCTCTTCTCGCCGTTGACCGTGCTGGTGCAGAACGTCCTCGGCCTCGACCGTCTGATCTATTCGATCGACACCTTCGGCGACACCGATCGCTTCCGCGGCAACCGCAACAACTTCTTCGGGCGCGCGGCCCCGGCCGGCGACGCTCCGCTGCAGGTGGCGGCCGGACCCGAAGGGCGCGGCTGATGGCCGGCGCCGCCGACTTCGAGCGGGAGACCGACCCGCAGCAGCAGATCCGCCAGTTCCTCGGCGTCATCCGCCGCGGCTGGCTGGCGATCCTGACCAGCCTCGGCGCCGGGCTCCTGCTCGGCCTCGGGCTCTACTTCTTCGTCCCGAAGACCTACGTCTCGAGCGCCAAGCTCGAACTCACCTCGAACTGGATGTTCGACTCGCTGGCGCAGGCGCGCGACATGGAGACGCTGCCCTACTCGCTGCGCAAGCGCAACCTCGAGGACCAGCTGCGCTCGACCACCTATGTCGAGCCGGTGCTGGACGAATGCGAGTGGGACGACTGGTCGCGCGCGAAGGCGCAGGGCCCGCAGGAGCGGATGGTGTTCCTGCGCAAGGTGAAGGAGAAGATCGACACCCGCGTCGTCCGCGGCGAGCTCGGCGAGACCCTGGTCTTCGTCAACTTCGGCTGGCACGACAAGGACCGCGCGCGCGAGTTCTGCGAGAAGCTCACCCGCTGGTGGATCGACTCGGGCGTGCGCAACCACATCGCCGACGTCTCCGCCGAGTTGTCGATGGGCGAGCAGCTCCTGACCGAGCGCAAGCGCGAGCTCGACCAGATCAGCCGCCGGCTCGAGGAGTTCCAGGTCCGCCACCAGATCAGCGACATCGACCAGCGCCAGGGCGCGACGATCCAGCTCGACGGGCTGCTGCAGCAGGAGGCGCTCCACGCCACCCAGGTGGCAGGGATCGAGGCGCAGCTCGATGCGCTGGATCGCAAGCTGCTGGCGGTCGGCCCCGACGGCGAGCTGTCGCTGCCGCCGACGCTGCCGGCATCCAGCCCGCTGGTCGACTCGCAGCGCGCCGCCGCGCTGGTCGCGCTGGAGCAGACGGTAAAGCAGATCGAGGCGATGCGGGTCAAGGGGCTGACCGACAAGTGGCGGCCGCTGACCCAGCTGATCCACTCGCTCGAGAGCCAGCTGATCGCGCTGTCGAACCAGTCGGCCGGCCAGATCGACGACGGCCCCAAGGTCCCGAATCTCGAGTGGCGCATCGTGTTCGACCAGCGCGAGGGGATCGAGCTGGAGCTCGAGGGGCTCCGCGCTGCCGGCAAAGCGCTCGCCGCGAAGATCGCCGATCAGCGCCGACTGCTGGAGACCCTGCCGCAGGTGTTGCGCCAGCACACCGACCTGCAGGCGGAGGTGACGGTCAAGCGTCAGCTCCTGACCGAGCAGGAGCTGCGGCTGGCGCCGATCCGCGACAAGAAGTTCGCCTCCGACCGGCGCGGCCCGCGGGCGCAGCAGCCGGTGGTGGAGCTCGAGAAGCCGATGCCGGCCACCGCGCCGTCGGCGTTCCTCGGGATCATCGCGCTAACGGTGTCGACGCTCCTCGGCGTCGGCGGCGCGCTGGCGGCGGTGATCGGCCGCGAGCTGTTCCGCGCGTCGTTCCGCAGCGCCGAGCAGGCGCGCCACACCCTGAAGCTGCCGGTGCTGGGCGAGGTGGCGCCGATCCAGACCGTGCCGGAGTTGCGGCGCGCGCGGCTGGTGCGCGTGGTCCAGATCGTGGCCTCGGCGGTGCTGCTGGTCGGCATCGGCGCCGCGATCTGGGTCTGCGTCGAGCACCCGGGCGAGCTGCCGCGCAGCCTCGTCGAGTGGGCGCTGGACCTGCGCGCGTCGCTGGCCTGAGGCCGGCGCGATGCGGCTGCTCTATCTCGCGCACCGGGTGCCCGACCGCCCGACCAAGGGCGACAAGATCCGCGCGTTCCACCAGCTGCGCGCGCTGGCGGCGCGCCACGAGGTGCACCTGTTCGCGTTGTCCGACGAGGCCGACATCGACCCCGCTCCGGCGTGGGCCGACGAGGTCGCCAGCGCGACGGTCGTGCCGCTCGGGCGCTGGGGCGCGCGTTGGCGCACCGGACGGGCGCTGCTGGCCGGCGGGGCGCTGACGGCGGCTCACTTCGCGGCGCCGGAACTGCGCGCCCGGCTCGCGGCCGCGGCGCGCGATCGGCCGTTCGACGCGGCGGTCGTCTACAGCGGCGCCGTCGATCCGCTGCTCGAAGGCCGGCGTCCGCGCGTGCTCGACCTGGTCGACGTCGACTCGGAGAAGTTCCGCCTCTACGCCGAACGCGGAACGGTGACGGGGCCGCGGCGGATCGCCTGCAGGATCGAGGCGCGGCGACTGGCGGCGCTCGAGCGCCACGCGGTGGCCGACGCCGACCTGACCCTGGTCTGCACCGAGGACGAGGCGGCGTCGCTGCGCGCGATCGCGCAGCCGCGGCGACTCGAGGTCGTGCGCAACGGCGTCGACCTCGCGGCCTTCCCGTTCGGGCCGGCGGTGGCGCGGGCTCCGGCCGAGCTGCTGTTCGTCGGCGCGCTCGACTATCAGGCCAACGTCGATGCGGCGAGCGCGCTGGTCCTCGATCTGCTGCCGCGCGTGCAGGCGCGCTGTCCGCAGGCGAAGGCGGTGCTGGTCGGTCGGGCGCCGACGGCGGCGGTGCGCGCGCTGGCGGAGCGGCCCGGTGTCGAACTCGCCGCCGATGTCGAGTCGGTGGTGCCGTTCCTGCAGCGGGCGACGCTGGCGGTGCTGCCGTTCCGGATCGCGCGCGGCATCCAGAACAAGGCGCTGGAAGCGCTGGCGGCCGGGTTGCCGCTGGTGGCGACGACGGAGTCGGCGAAGGGGCTCGACGGCGTCGCCGGGCGCGACTTCGTCGTTGCCGATGGCTTCGCGGCGCTGGCGCAGGCCGTGGTGGAGCTGCTTCAGTCGCCGGCGAAGCGCGCGGCGCTGGCCGACGCCGGGCGCCGCCTGGTCGAGCGCAGCGCCGGCTGGGACGCGATCCTGGCGCGCTTCGTCGCGCTGGTGGAGGAGGTCGCCGCGCGCGGCCCGGCCGCGGCCGGCATCGAGGCGACGCCGGTCGGGAGCGGCCGGTGAAGCGCCGCCATGTGCTGGTCGTCAGCTGGTGGTTCCCGCCGCTCGCGGGCGGCGGCGTCCATCGGCCGCTGCAGTTCGTGCGCCACCTCGTGCGCAAGGGGCAGCGCGTGACCGTCCTGACCGGGGTGCCGCCGCCCGGCGAACGGCTCGATGCAGCGCTCGCGGCGAAGGTGCCGGACGAAGTGGCATTGATCCGCACGCCGCTGCCCGATCCGTTCCGCGCGTGGGCGTGGCTCAAGCGGAGCGGCGGCGCGCCGGCGGTCCCCGCGCCGGCGGC
>VGYY01000082.1 GCA_016872815.1 Planctomycetota bacterium | reverse complement strand
ACTCCGGCCACGGTAACGATCGACCAGCAAGTGTGCCGCCCGCAGGTCGTCATCGGCGAGTCCGCGCCCGAGGGCGTAGGTCAGCAGCTTCTCGGCCAGCGTCCGCGTGAGCGCGTCGTCCTCGAGCAGCACTTCGCGCAGGTCGGCCGGCCCGCGCAGTTCGCGCCCGTCGGGCAGCGTCGCGCGGTCGTCGACCGGGTGGGGGCCGTCCCGGTCGCGCCACGCGCCGGTCGGCCCGAACCGCTCGAGCGCGAAGCCGATGGCGTCCATCTTCTGGTGGCAGCCGGCGCAGCCGGGGTCGGCGCGATGCGCGGCGAGGCGCTCACGCAGCGTCGCCGCGGCGCTCGCCTCGCGGCTGTCGTCCAGCACGCCGACCCCCGGCGGCGGCGGCGGCGGCGGCGCGCCGAGCAGTCGCTCCAGCACGAACTTCCCGCGCTTCACCGGCGACGTCCGCGCCGGATTCGAGGTCAGCGTGAGCAGGCTCGCGTGGCCGAGCAGGCCGCGCCGCGCCGGTTCGACCACCCGCACGCGCCGCATCGCCGCGCCGGTCACGCCGGCGATCCCGTAGTGCCGCGCGAGACGCTCGTCGACGAAGGTGAAGTCGGCGTCGAGCAGCTCCGACAGCGGCCGCCCTTCGCGCACGATCGCCTCGAGGAAGAGCTCGGTCTCGAGCCGCATCGACTCGCGCAGGGGGTCATCGAAGGCGGGGAACTCGACCGGGTCGGGCGCCGCCGTCGCCAGCATCCGCAACTGCAGCCACTGCGCGAGGCAGTTGCCGACCAGCGCGGCGGAGCGCACGTCCCGCAGCATCCGGCGCGTCTCGTCCGCGAGGATCGCGGGATCGCGCAGCAGCCCCTGCTCGGCCAGCGCCTGCAGGCGGTCGTCCGGGAGGCTGCTCCAGCAGAGGTAGGAGAGGCGGGCGGCCAGCTCGAAGTCGTCGAGCGGGCGGCGGGCGGCGGGATCGTCGGGCGCCGCGTCGAGCTCGGTGCGGAACAGGAAGCGCGGCGAGACCAGCACCGCCGCGACCGCATGGCGCAGCGAGTCGATCAGCGGGTCGCCGGCGGCCAGAGCGTCGTCGACCAGCGCGAGGAGCTGGCCGACCTCGAGCGCATTCGGCGGCCGGCGCCAGGCGCGTGCGGCCAGGCGGCGCAGCAGGGCGGGCGCGCACTCGCGGCCGTGCGGGTGGTCGCCGCCGCACGGGAAGAGGCGGCGCTCGGCGGGCGTGGGCGGGAACGGGTCGAGCGGCCCCTCGACCTCGATCCAGTCGATCCGCAGGTTGCGATCGCGCTGCCTCGGGTCGGGCGCGTCGGCCACGTAGTAGTCGTTCAGGAAGGCGACGGCGAGACGCTGCGGGCCGCCTTCGAGCGCACCGCGCCACTCGTGGCGCTCGTCGCCGGACGCGTCGCAGGCGACTTCGCCGCGGAGCAGCTCGCGCGAACCGGCGCTGAACGCGAAGCGAGCCAGTTCGGGGCCGGCTTGGTCGGCGGAGAGGCAGGCGCGCACGACGTACTCGCCGGCACGCGGCAGCTCGACGTCGAGGTTGACCTTCCCGGCCGAGTAGAGGTTGGCGAAGTGGCGCGACTGGAAAGAGTCGCGAAGCGTCGTGGGCAGCGTCTCCGCCTCGAAGCGGCGCACGACCGCGGTGCGCAGCTGCGGACCGGGCAGCGCCGCCGCGGCGATCTCCTCGGCCAGCGCCGCGTATTTCTCGAGCAGCAGCGGCGGCACCGTCAGCAGCTCGGCGATGTTGTCGAAGCCGTAGCCGACTTCGTCGGCTGGCAGCTTCGTCTCCGGTTGCAACGGCAGGTCGAACAGGTCGCGAACGGTGTTGCCGTACTCCGCGCGGTTCAACCGGCGGATCGGCGTGCTGCCGGCGTCGAGCGGCCAGCTCCCCGGGCCAGCGCCGAGCCGCGTGTCGAGCCATGCGCGCGCCGCGGCAAGCTGCGCCGCGTCAGCGGCAGGCGCCTCGGGGGGCGGCATCGCGCCGCGCCGCAACTGTTCGCGGACGCGGCGCCAGATGCCGACCGACGCCCGCGCGCCGGCCTCGTCGATCACGCCGTCGAGCGCGAGTCCGGCTGCCGGTTCCTTGCCGCCGTGGCAATCGATGCAGCTGTCGCGCAGCAGCGGCAGCACGTCGCGCGCGAAGTCGATCTGCACCGCCGCCGCCAGCACCGTCGCGAGGATCGTCATGCGGTCCCGGATCATAGTTGCCGCTCAACTCGTCGCCGCCTCGCGCTCGCGCCCGGCGCGCGCCAGGAACTCGCCGCGCGCCGCCGGCAGCAACGCGTACCGCTTCAGCGCCGCCGCGTTCGCCAGCGGGTCGAGCTCCCGTTCCTTGCGGGCGACCATCCGCTCGTGGCGCACGGCGTCGAGCGCGACGTTCTTCGCCACCTGCACCAGCCAGGCCGCCGGCCGCTTTGGCACGCCCTCGAAGCTCCAGACGCGCAGCGCCTTGAGCAGCGCTTCCTGGACGCAGTCCTGCGCCAGCTCGAGCCGCGCGCTGCCGAGGATCCGCGTCAGCGACGCGACCAGCTGCCCCGCCTGTTCGCGGACCAGCCGGTCGAGGATCGCGCGGGGGTCGGCAGCGCGCGCGTCCAACCCGGGTTCAGCGCGGCTTCTTCGCGCCGGCCTTGCGCTTGCCGCCACCGCCACCGCCGCCGCGCCGTCCGCCGACCGTCTCGATCGCGCGCAGGTCGATGCGCTGGCCGTGCGCGAGGTGCGGGTGGCCGGCGAGCAGCTTCGCCGCCTGGTCGTAGCTGTCGGCTTCCATGACGTAGAAGCCGCCGACCACCTCGTGCGACTCGGCGTACGGCCCATCCGTCACCTTGAGCCTGCCGCGCGCTGCGGTGAGCCGCTTGCCGCCCTCGTCGACCAGCTTGTGGCCGACCTTCATCCGGCGCGTCGCCTGCATCTTCATGCCCCACGCGACGTACTGCCGGATCACGTCGCCCATCTGCTCGGGCGTGTACTTCGCCCAATAGGCGGGATCCTCGGTCAGCATCACCAGGAACTTGGCCACGACCCGCTCCAGCGGGAGGTTGGGGAAATTGGAGGGCGGCGCGATCCGGCGCCAGCGCAGTCCGGCGCCGCCGCGGCTCCCGTCGCGCCACTCGACGAACGAGAGCGCCGGAATTCGACCGCGGGCGGACGTGGCGCGCTATTCCCAGTCGCGCAGCGTGATGCCGACGGCGACGCTCTTCTGGCGATGGTCGTAGTCGATCAGGCTCTCGCCGAAGCCGGTGAAACCCTGCACGTACCAGTAGAGCTTCGGGTGGAAGAACGGGCCGGCGAGCGAGAGCTGGACGGCGCCGCGCGAGGGCGAGCCGTCGAGGTTGCTGCGCAGCAGCGCACCCGCCGTGATCTCCCGGTCGAAGCAGACGAAGCGGTGGCTGGCGCGCAGGTCGCCGTGGCCGAGGTAATCGACGATGTCGGGGTTGCCGTCGTTGCGACTGCTCTCCGGGATGCGCCACCACGGGCGGACGTAGAGCGTGGTGTCGTCGCCGAATTCGAAGCCGAGCTGGCCGATGACGCGGTTCCAGGCGCGCGACTCGTCGTCGCCGCGGCCGTTCGACTGGTGACTGACGCCGATGCCGGCCACCACGAGCTGCACGTCGCCCCACTCCCCGGCGGCGCCGAGCGGCCAGAGGAGGAAGCCCTCGGGTTCGTAGTTGGTCTCGCGGATCGGGCCGGACGGTTGGCCGAGCTGCCAGAACGAGTGCTGGGTGTAGGCGATCCAGAGATCGGGGAGGCCCGGGCCGCGAAAGAACGGCATGCGTGACTTGAAGCTGAACTGGAACTCGAGCTCGCCATGTTCGAACTCATGGGGCGCGCTCGGGTTCGAGGCGTCGTTGATGTGGTCGGTGTAGCGGCCGGTGAAGAAGCTGTCGTGGTGGGGCTTGAGCTTCAGCACCACGTCGCGGCGATCGAGGTCGAAGTGCCGGGTCAGCAGCGAGCGGGCGCGCTCGGCGGCGGCAGCGTCGCCCGCGAAGCCCGGACCGCTCGCACCGAGGGGCGAGGCGTCGCCGTCGAGCCGCGGCTCGAGCGGGGAGGGTGCGTGACAGGCCAGCGTCGCGCCAAGCGTCAGCCCGGCGACGATTCGGCGAACGCGACGGTTCATTGCACCCCTCGGTGGCCAGCGATGGCGGCGAGGAAGGCGGCGCCGAGGTCGGCGGCCTTCTTGTCGCCGACGCCCTTGCAGGCGCGGAACGCCTCGGGCGTCGTCGGCTTGCGCGCGGCGAGCTCGGCCAGCGTCCGATCGTTGAAGATGACGTAGGGCGGGACTCCGCGCGCATGGGCCAGCTCGCGGCGCAGCGCGCGCAGCTGGTCGAACAGCGCCGCGTCGACCGGCAACCCCTCCTCGTCGGCGGCCAGACGCGCCAGTGACGGGCGGCCTTTCGCCGGCTTCACCACGCGCGGCAACGCCGCGAGCGTGACCGGGCGCTGGCCGCGCAGCACGTCGCGACCCTCCGCAGTGACCGAGAGCGTCGGGTAGTCACCGTCGGCCACCGCGATGCAGCCCTGGCCGACCAGCTGGTCGATCAGGTTGCGGATCTCGCGGCTCGACTGTTCGCGCAGCAGCCCGAACGTCGACAGCTGAGCGTGGCCGTAGCGGCGGATCCGGTCGTTGTCGGCGCCGCGCAGCACGTCGGCGACATGGCCGGCGCCGAAGCGCTGCTCGACGCGCATGACGCAGGAGAGGATCTTCTGCGCGGTGACGGTCGCATCGGGGAGCGTCGGCAGCTCGCCGAGACAGACGTCGCAGGCGCCGCAGCCGGCCGTGCCGGCCGTGCCGGGCGGCCACGTCTCGCCGAAGTGCTCGACCAGGAAGCGATGGCGGCAGGTGGCCCCGCTGGCGAAGTTCAGCATCGAGCCGATGCGCCGGATCGCGTCAGCGACGTCGGCGTCGGCGCCCGGCGCGACCGGTTCGCCGTCCTGGTCGAGCTCGCGCGCCGCCTCCTGCGCGCTGCGTTCGAGCAGGCGTTTCCACGAGTGCCAGTCGCCCGCCGACCAGAGCAGCACGCATTCGGCCGGCAGCCCGTCGCGGCCGGCGCGGCCGCTCTCCTGCATGTACTGCTCGACCCCCTTCGGCAGCGCCGCATGCACGACGTAGCGCACGTCGGCACGGTCGATGCCCATGCCGAAGGCCACCGTCGCCACCACCACGTCGCACTCCTCGTTGAGGAACTGCTCCTGGTTGCGCTGGCGCGTGGCCGGATCGAGGCCGGCGTGGTAGGGGAGCGCGCGCACGCCGGCGCGCTGCAGCGCCGCGGCGAGCTCGTCGACGTCCTTGCGGCGGATGGCGTAGACGATCCCCGCCTGGTCGGGATGGCGGCGGATCACCGCGAGCAGCTGCGCCTGCAGGTCGCCGCGCGGCGTGAAGCGGTAGGTGAGGTTCGGGCGGTCGCAGCTGCCGACCAGCACCGCCGGATCGCGCAGCGCGAGCTGGCGCAGGATGTCGTCGCGGACGCGCGGCGTGGCGGTCGCGGTGAACGCCTGGATCGGGATCTGCGGGTGGTCGCGGCGGAGCTGGCCGAGCTGGCGGTACTCCGGCCGGAAGTCGTGCCCCCAATGGCTGATGCAATGCGCCTCGTCGATCACCAGGGTCGAGAGGCCGGCCTCGACCAGTTCGGCGACGAATCCGTCGAGCACGAGGCGTTCGGGCGCTACGTAGAGCAGCTTCAGCCGGCCGCTGCGCAGCTGGTCGCGGACGCTGCGGCGCTCGTCGGGCGACTGAGCCGACGTCAGCATGGCGGCAGCGACGCCGCTCTCGCGCAGGCCGTCGATCTGGTCCTTCATCAGCGAGATGAGCGGGCTGACGACGGCGGTCACGCCCGGGCGGAGCAGGGCGGGCGCCTGGTAGCAGAGGCTCTTGCCGCCGCCGGTGGCGAGCACCACCAGCGCATCGCGGCCGGCGAGCGCCGCCGCCATCGCGTCGCCCTGCAGCGGCCGCAGCGTCGGGTAACCCCAGACCCGACGCACCGCGGCCGTCAGCGCCGCTCGCGCCGTCGCTTCGTCCCGCCCCTCGATCGCCGTCTCGATCCCCGCCCCGGACACAGGTGGCTCCGCCAGGTCGCCAGCGCCGGACCGCAACGACCGGCGCGCGCACCGCCGTTCGACGTTAGCCCGTCTTGTGCATGCGCCCCTACTCCGGCTCGGTCCATCGGCGCATGCCAGCGTCGGAAGACCGCGTTCCTTCCGCAGCGGGTCGCCGGACCCGCATCGTCGGAGCCGCGATCTCCCACCACGTCCGGTGGCAACTTCATGGCCGTCACTCCCCACTCCAGCGCGCGCCGTCCGCCGGCATGCCCGTGGCGAGCCGCGCGCTGCGATCGAAGCCGGCAGCGCCGCACGCGCAGTGCCGAGCTTCGGCGTGATTCCCCTGCGCCGGGGCGCCGCGCCATCGTGTCGCGGCGCAGCGCGGAAAACGGGCGCGCCGGCGCCGCCGTCAGTGCGCACGATTCGCTAGTCGGGGTGGGCGGACCGGCCCGGTCGGCCGATCGCGGGTCCCTTCAGAACCGCCATTCGAGGGCGGCGATGAAGTTCCTTCCCGGAGCGTCGAGGCCGGAGCCGTGCAGGCGGTAGCGGCGGTTGAGGAGGTTCTCGAGGCCCAGGGTGAGCGTCGTGGATCGGGTCAGGTCGAGGCCGGCGCGAAAGTTCAGCGTCCACCACGCCGGCGTGCCGTCTTCGGGGATGCGCGGGTCGGCTTCGTCGACCGCGGCGAGGCGACGCTGGGCCAGCGCGCCGCGGACGAAGCTCTCGGCCCACCACGGTCGTCCGCCGCCCTCGCCCGCTTCGATCCGCCAGCCGAGCAGCGCCTCGGGCGCGGGGATCTTGCTGACCGGTTCCCGGTCGCTCCGGTTGCGGCCGACGCTGGCGGCCGCCTGGAACCGCGCGACGTGGCGCCAGCCGCGGGCGTCGGCCGCGATGACCGCCTGCTCGAGGAAGCACTCGGCGGAACCGATCACGGCGCGCCCGGCGTTCTGCACGGCGTAGAAGTCGCTGCCGCCCGAGCTGAACGCGTACTCGTTGACGAGCAGGTCGTCGTACCACGCGACCGCGAGCGCGAACTGCCCGCGGGTGCGCGGGTCGAAACGACGCACGCCGATCTCGGCGTTCCAGACCTTCTCGGGGTCGACGTCGAGATTCGGCACCCGATCCCCGGCGGCGAAATCGCCGATGGCGGCGAGATCGTCGAGGTTCGGCGCGCGGAAGCCGCGGGAGAGCGACAGCCAGCCGGCGCGACCGCCGGCGAACTCCCGTGACAGCCCGGTGGCGAAGGTGACGTCGTCGTAGACCTCGTCGAACTCCCCGAACGGGCCGGCGGTGCCGACGGTGAGGCCGTCGAAATCGAGATCGACCGCGATCCGGGACCAGCGCACGCCGTTGATCCACTCGACGCCCTGGCCGAGACGCCACTCGTCCTGCAGATAGAAGCCGAGCGTGTCGTAGCGAGCGCCGTCGGGATAGCGGCCGTTCGCGTTCGGGGTCGTGGTGCCGGCCGCGTGGTCGATCGTCACGCCGTCGGAGTCGATGCGCTCGAAGTAGCCCTCGCCGCCGATCGTCAGGAGATGGGCGGCGTCGACGCGCAGCCCGACCAGCGCGGAGAGACCGGGCGCGGTGACCTCGTCGCGCTCGACCGTCTCGAGGGTCGGCGTCGCCACCTGGACGCGGCGGCGCCCCTCGACCGGAGTGTTCAGGCTGGCGATCACCTGCGCCGACTCGAGTAGCGCGCCGTCGTGCTGGTGGTGCCAGCGCAGCGCGTTCCAGCTCAGCCGCTGCGGGTCGAACTCGCGCTCGAGATCGCGCGGAGTCGGGTTCTTGTCGTTGGCGATCAGCCGGTCGCTGGCCGGCACGTCCCATTGGCGGCTGTAGAGCAGCAGCCAGTCGAGGGTGTCGTGCTCGCCGAGGCGCCGGGCGAGGCTCACGTTGAAGGCGCGGTCGCGGTAGGCGGAGGGATCCTGCGCACCGCGGGTCTCGACCGAGTGCAGCGGATCGGGGCCGGAGTTGCCGGCGACGAGGTCGTCGAACCAGCGGCTGGTGATGCCGGCGAAGACGCCGAAGCCGTCGATCTCGGCGTCGGCGTCGGCATGGGCGAGCAGGCTCCGGTTGGCGGTCTCGTGCTGGAGGACGAGGCGGCCGCCCCAGTCGTCGAAGCCCTCGAGCGCGCGCCGCCGCCCGAGCAGGTTCACCGCGCCGCCCATCGCGTCGGAGCCGTAGAGGACCGAGGCCGGGCCGTGGACCACCTCGATGCCGTCGAGGGCGAAGAGGTCGACCGTGTTCAGGTACTGGTGATTGCGGCGGAACGTCGAGTTGCTGAAGCGCTGGCCGTCCAGCAGCAGCACCACGTCCTTGCCGGTGCGGCCGCGCAGCACCGGGGAGCCGCCGCCCTGGTTGCTCTTCTGCACCATGAGCCCGGGCACCTCGCGCAGCGCGTCGGGCGTGTTGACCGGGAGCCGCTCACGGGCGGCGGTCAGCGAGAGGAGGTCGATCGTGGCGGGGACCTCGAGCGACGACTCGGCGCCGCGGGTGGGGGTCACGACGACCGGGGCGACCGGAACCACCGCCTCCTGTCTGCCCGCCGCCGGGGCGACGTCCTGCGCGTGCCCGGTCGTCGCGGCGACCAGGGCCAGCAGGGGCGCGTTGACCGGCAGGCCGGCGAGCGACGGATGGCGGAGGGGGCTGCGGCGGAAGCGGTGCAAGCGGGGCTCCGACGAGGGGGCGTGAGCATTGCGACGCGATGCGGCTCACGGAAGGGCGCGCGCGCGGTCGCCGGGCACGGAGCCCGGCCGGAAACGGGGTTACTCTGGCGGCCCGTTTTTTCCGCCGGTGCAGGTCGTCGATCGCCCACCCCGGCTCGCTGCCACTGGAGCTGCTCGTGCCCGAGACCGCCGTCAAGCGTGCGCTGAAGAAGTCGACCCGGAGGCCCGGCCCGGTGGCACCGCGGCGTGGAGCGGCTCGGCCAGTGGTCGCGCGCCGAGTGGCGCCGGCGAAGCGCGCGAAAGCGGCGCCGGCGCCGGCAGCGGCGAAGGGCGCGGTCGGCGGTCGGCTCTCGTCGATGGCCTCCGGCCTGTCGGGCTCGGAGATCCTGAAGATCGCCGCGCAGATCCGTGCGCTGATTGCCGGCGGGCAGCAGGTGTGCAACCTGACGGTCGGCGACTTCGACAGCCGGCAGTTCCCGATCCCGGAATTCCTGCGCGACGCCATCACCGAGGCGATCCGCTCGGGCGAGACCAACTACCCGCCGAGCGACGGGGTGATGCCGCTGCGCCAGTCGCTGCAGCGCTTCTACAAGAGCGAGCTCGGGCTCGACTACCCGATCGAGGGGATCCTCGTGACGGGCGGCGCGCGGCCGGCGATCTACGGCACGTATCGCTCGCTGGTCGATCCGGGCGACGTCGTCGTCTATCCGGTGCCGAGCTGGAACAACAACCACTACTGCCGCCAGCTCGGCGCGGCGGAGCGGCCGGTGGTCTGCTCGGCGGAGAAAGCCTTCCTGCCGACGCGCAAGCTGCTCGAGAAGGCGGTGCGCGGCGCGAGGCTCCTGTCGATCAATTCGCCGCTCAATCCGACCGGGACCGCGTTCAGCGCGGAAGTGCTGGGCGATCTCTGCGACATGGTGCTGGCCGAGAACAAGCGGAGGAGGAAGGGCGAGCGGCCGCTCTTCGTGATGTACGACCAGGTGTACTGGATGCTGACGTTCGGCGGCGTGAAGCACGTGACGCCGGTGGGCCTGCGGCCGGAGATGCGCGACTACACCGTGTTCGTCGACGGATTGTCGAAGCCGTTCTCGGCGACCGGGCTGCGCGTCGGCTGGTGCATCGGACCGACCGACATCATCACGTCGATGAGCAACATCCTCGGCCATGTCGGCGCGTGGGCGCCGCGCGCGGAACAGATGGCGTCGGCGAAGCTGCTCGATCGCCCCGACGTGATCCGCGAGTTCCATGCGGTGAGCAAGAAAGCGGAGCAGGAGCGGCTCGACGCGCTGTTCGCGGGACTCTCGGCGCTGAAGACGGCAGGGTTGCCGGTCGATGCGCTGGCACCGGCGGGAGCGATCTACCTGACCGCGCGCTTCGCGCTGATGGGGAAGACGACGCCGGCCGGCGCGAAGCTCGCCACCAACGAGGAGATCCGCCGCTACCTGCTCGAGGCGGCCGGCTGCGGCCTCGTGCCGTTCCAGGCGTTCGGCTCGAAGTCCGACGACGGCTGGTTCCGCATGAGCATCGGCGCCGTCTCCCTGGCCGACATCGCCGCGATGTTCCCGCGCCTCGAGGCCGCCCTGCGCGCCCTCCGCTGACGAACCGGACAAACTGTTCCTGGAACGGTTTGTCCGGTTAGCGGCGCCCGCTCGCTGCCGGCGGCTTGCGCGCCGCGATCAGCAGGCTGGTCACGTAGTCCTTCGCCGTGCGGCCCGCCGGCAGTTGCCGGGTGATCTCGGCGTAGAGCGGATCGCCCATCGATTCGAGCGTCGCCAGGTAATCGCGCTTGCGCGTCAGCTCGACATCGACCAGCCCCGCCGCGCGCGCCCACGCCGCGCACTCCTCGACGAGGGCCGCCCCCGACACGCACCCGACCAGCGCATCGACCATCGCGAGCACCGCCGCCGGAAGTCGCTGCTCGAGCGCCAGGTCCGACACCACGACCCGCCCGCCCGGCTTCAGCACGCGCGCGATCTCGCGCCACACCTGCGGCTTGTCGGGCGAGAGGTTCAGCACGCAATTGCTGATCACCACGTCGACCGAGGCGTCGGCCACCGGCAGATGCTCGATCTCGCCGAGCCGGAACTCGACGTTGGCGAGGCCGGTCTTCCGCTGCCAGCCGGCGAGGTTGCCGCGGGCGCGCCGGACCATCTCCGCCGTCATGTCGACGCCGATCGCGCGGCCGCGTGCCCCGACCCTCTTGCTGACGAGGAAGAGGTCGAAGCCGGCGCCCGCCCCGAGGTCGAGCACCGTCTCGCCTTCCCGCAGCGCCGCGATCGCCTGCGGATTGCCGCAGGAGAGGCCGAGGTTGGTTCCCTCCGGCAGCGACTCGAGCTCCTCGCGCGAGTAGCCGAGCGCCGCGGCGAGCGCCGCCGGGTCGGCCGGCACCGAACAGCAACCGCCCTGCCCGCCGCTGCCGCCGCCTGCCGCCTCGCTCGGGCCGCAGCAGCCGCTGGCCGCACTCGCTGCAGGCAGCGCGACCGTCGGCAACGCGCTCTGGAACAGCGGCAACGCACCGGTGCCGCGCGCGATCTTCGCGTAGCCCTCGCGGACGGTGTCGCGCACCGCGTCGTGCGCGCCGTCGTCCCGACCGCCGCCAGCGTCACCGCCGCTCATCGTCCACCTCCGAATGGCGGCGATCATGCCGCCGCCGGGCGAACCCGGCGAGGCCGCGCCCGGCGGTCACTGCTGGACGAAGCGGCCGCCGTTCTCCTTGGCGATCTGCTGCAGGAACGTGACGTTCAGGTCCTTGCCGATGCCGATGGTGTGGATCACGACGTGCTTCGTCGGATTCCAGCGGCGCACCGAGTCGAGGATCCGCGCCGTCGAGTCGGGCTGGTTGTCGGGCCGCGTCGGCGAGCCGTCGGTGAGCAGGAAGATCGTGTCGACGTTGCTCTTGTAGTACTTGTCGGCGACGCCGCGTCCCGCCAGCTTGAACGCCTCCTGCATCGCGTCGTGGATGTTGGTGGTCGACGCCGGCTGCAGCGCGCGCACCCACGCCTGCGCCTTCTGTACCTCCTTGCCGGTGCCGGGCACCATCGCTGGCAGGTAGGGCACGACGACATCGTTGAAGCAGACGATGTTGAACCGATCGTCCTTGGTCAGCTTGCCCAGCACCTCGACCAGCGCGTCCTTGGTCGCCTCCATCCGGCTGTCGGCACTCGCGCCCTCGGTCGGCGGGCCGCCGCGCCCGCCACCCTTGATCGACGCCTGCATCGAACCCGAACAGTCGATCACGTAGACGATCGACTTCCCCTCCTGCGGGATGCCGTAGTAGTAGACGCCCTTCTTCGGGTCGGCGGGTGCCGTCAGCGCATCGGCCAGCTTCGAGCGCCCCTTCGACAGCGGCACCTTCCCGGCAAGGCAGTCGGCGCCTTCCTTGGTGAACCACTCGCGCCATGCGCGCGGGCTGTCGCCGTGCGCCTGTCCGGTGAGGATCTCGAGCGCCACGCCCATCCGCCGCTGCGTCCGCCCGCTCTCCTGCTCGAGGCGCGCGATCAGCGGCTCGATCGCCGCGGCCACCGCGAGGTGCGCCAGCGCCCACGCCGCCTGCTCGCGCACCGCCGGGTCGTCATGCTTCAGCGCCTTGATCGCCGCCGGCGCCGCCTCCTCCGCCTCCCGTCCGCAGGCAGCGATCGCCGCCAGCACCACCGCCAGCTCCTCGGCGCCGGTCGCCCGCGCCAGCGCCTGCACCAGCGGCCGCGCCATCCGGTCGCCCCGCGTCCCGGCCGTCCGCGCCACCGCCAGCTTCAGCGACAGCGGCAGCTTCTTGCCGCCGATCACGTTCGCCACGAGCCACGCGACCGCCCCGTCGGACTCGAGCTCCTCGGCGCGCGCCGACAGCGCCGTCTGCAGCTCGTGCAACGCGGTGATCTGGTCGCCGATCAGGCGCGCCTCGGTGCAGAGCACGTCGTACGCCTGTTTCTGTGCCTGGTCGGTGAACTTGCGCTCGCCGAACTCCTGGCCGCGGACCATCGTCTCGATCCGGTCGTCGACCTCCTCCTTGCGCACCTGTGCCGCCTCGACCTCGTCGTCGATGTCGGCGTACGCTTTCACCAGCGCCTGTGCGATCGCGTCGGTGTCGAACGACCCGAGTTCCGCCAGCGCGGCGCGGCGCAGTTCCGGATCCTTCGGGTGCTTCGCCGTGGAGCGAAACCCCTTCTCGAACTTGTCGATCGCGTCAGCGACCGCGTCGATCGATCCGGCGCGCGCGAGCGTCCCGGCCGCGCCAAGGAGCAGCGCGAGCGTCGCCACCGCGACGGCCGACGAGCGTGCCATCCGACCACGCGCCACCACGCTCTCCTGTTCGCCCTCCGCGCGACGGGCGGCTGGCGGCTGGCGGCCGCGATCGCCCGGAACCGGCTCCTGTCTAGAGGGACCCCCGTCTCGCGTCACGCATCTTTGCGCGTGACGGCGGGCCGCCGGCGGCCCGCGGATCCGGGGGTCCGGGGGTCCGGGGGGAGACGGGTCGCCGACTCTTCCGTTCCGTGCTACTTTCTCGCCGCGAATGCCGGTTGCAGTCCGGATCCGATACGGAGGCGCGACATGCTGCGTCGTCACGGCTGGTTTCTCGCTTCGCTCGCCGCAGGCGCCTGCCTGATCGCGGGCGCCGGTCCGCTGGCGGCTCAAGGCCTCCCGCCGCCGGGCGGCGGCGGCGGCAAGTTCGGCATCGACTTCCTGCACGGTCTCGATGCCACGCGCATCGCCGATCCGAAGCTCGAGGGCGGGCAGGTGGTGATCCGCTACGGGCTCGACTGGGCGCGCTCCCCCTACGCGGTGACCATCACCATCCGCGACAAGAACGACGCGATCGTTCGCGTGCCGTTCTCCGGCTGGGAGAAGGGCGGCACGGTCCAGCGCCACGTCTGGGACGGTCGCGACGCCAATGGCGCCTGGTGCGACCCGGGTCGCTACGTGATCGAAGTGGCGGCGCTCGACTCGAAGCAGCGCCGACAGACGGAAGAGTTCGACTGCAACCTGGTCCGGCTCGGCCTCAAGCAGATCGAGTGTCGCGCCGTCGGCGCCGGCAATGAATGGCAGACCGTCTATTTCCTGAAGCGGGGGGCGTACAAGTTCTACGCCACGCCGGCGACCGGGGAGTGGCTGTCGACCCGCGAGAGCACGGAGCTGGCCGACCTCGACCTCGACAATGCCGATCCGCGCCCCGCTCCGGCGATCTGGAACGCCACCGACGAGGCGGTGATGGAGCAGACCTCGATCGGCAGCTGGATCTACGAGAACGACTCGTACAACTATCCGCTCTGCTACCGCGTCGGAGCGACGCCCGAGTTCGTGGTCAAGTTCGGCACCCAGTCGGTGCGTGCCGACGGATCGGTCGGTGGCTGCGGCTATCCGGTGGCCGGCTACGACCTGCGCGTCGTCGGCGAATCGGGCAACGGCGACTGGATCGGCAGCAACCTGGCGATCGCGCCGAACACGACCGACACGCTGGTCGGGCCGGCAGTTTCCGCCAACGCCGGTCGCGTCGATCGGAAGATCGCCTGGCGCTTCGAGTTCCGCCCGACCGGCGGCACCGCGTGGGAGCCGGTTCCCGGCCGCTTCCGCACCGAACACCGCATCTACACGATCCTCGACCAGCCCTACTGGCATCCCAACGGCACCGGCACCCAGTACACCGGGCCGTGGGTCGAGGTACTCGACTACCTGTGTGATTACGCCGACGAATTCGGGCTGACCCTGTCGTCGCCGGATGCGGTGGTGGAGGCGCTGATCAAGGGCTTCTTCGGGCAGAGCGGCAACCTGCTGACCGCGATCGAGGACGTCCGCTACGACTGCCCCAGCGAGGGGGGCGACGGCGGCGCGACTCACTACGGCGGGACCTCGACGGTCCATCTGTCGCATCTGCTCAACAACCACGACGACGGCATCTACGTCAACTGCACCGATTGCGCGACGACGACGTCGGTGATGCTGGCGATGCTCGGCACCGCCAGCATGGAGCTGGTGCGGCTCGGCTCGATGACGTTGCGCGCGATCTGGGGCATCGGCTGCGACGACTACACGCTCGACCTGTGGGGCGGCAGCCACGGCTTCAGCTACCACCACATCATCACGCGCGACGGCGCCACCAACATCTCGGACGCCTGCCTCTGCGTCGACGAGGACGGCGATCCCAACACCCTCGGCGGCACGCCGGGCTACAACCACGATCGCGACTGGGACAACTACGAGGCGCTGCTGGCAACGGGGAACGTGACCAAGCAGCTCGAGAAGATCCCGAAAGTCGACTGAGCGGCGGAACTGCGCGCGCGAGAGCGAAGACGATCAAGATGGAGCTGACGATGAAGCTGGCAACGCTCGCCCGGTTGGCGGTGGTCGCGGGATCGGTGGCGGCGGTCGCGCTCGCCGGGCCGGAGCGGCTCGCGGCGCAGGCGGCCCCGGCGGCCGCG
>VGYY01000081.1 GCA_016872815.1 Planctomycetota bacterium | reverse complement strand
CCGACCTGCGCCGCCGCCCACGTGCGCAGGACGTCGCGCGCCTCGCCGAGCCGTCCGGTGGCGATCAGCAGGCCGCGCGCGGCGATGGCCGTGTCGCGCCCCCAGTCGGTGAACCACGGGAAGCCGGCCAGCAGCGTCCGACCGGCGCCGCGCCGCGCGAGGAACTGCGTCGCCGCCCGCGTCGACGCGTCCGCCAGCCGGCGCCGCCGCGCCTTCTCCTCGGCGCGCGCTTCCTCGGCGAACGCCGCCGCATGCCAGCGCGACTCGATCGGCGAGATCGCCCGCGCCGTCACCTGTCCGCCGCGCGCCTTGCGCAGCACGGCGAGCTCCTGGCCGATCACCCACCAGGCCGGACCGCGCGCGAGGTCGAACTCGAGCTCGCCGGGCGCCGCCAGCGCGAGCTCGGCCGGGAAGCCGCGCGCCGCCTCCTCGGCGAGATGGAAGCGGTGGTACCAGTGCGGCTCGCTGCGCCAGCGGCCGTTGGCAAGGCTGGTCACCGCCGGGAGCGCGGAATACGGCTGCCAGCGCAACCGTGACTCGCCCGCCGGCGCCGCGCGCTCCTCGGTCGCGAACGAGAGCGCGTCGTTCGGCTGATGCAGCTCGTGGTGGTCGCGACCCGACAGCAACGGCCGCACGCGCAGCAGGCACGGCTCGGTGGCGGTCCCGGCTTGCGGACCGTTCCGGCGGCGCGGTCCGGCGCGACGAGCGCGTCGCGGACCGTCGAGACGCCAGCCGACCACGACGATCGGCGCGCCGTCGACGGCGAACAGCTCCTGCACCACGCGCGTGCCATCGGCCAGGACGAAGGTCCAGGTCGGCCACGGCTCGGCGTCGAAGCGTTCGAGCGACTCCCAGCCCGCCGGCGCCAGCAGTCCGTCGGCGTAGCACTGCGTCGACAGCGGATGGGTCCCGCTCGACGTGGTCAGCGCCGCGTCGAAACCGTCGAGCAGGACGTGCCGTCCGGTGGGGGGCGACAGCGCCGGTGCCAGGAGTCCGTGGTAGCGGCGAGTCCGGAAGCCGCCCGCGGTGCCCATGGCGAAACCGCCGAGCCCGTCGCTCTCGATCCACTCCGCCTGAAGCTCGATTCGCTGCGCCATCGCCGACCCTCCGCATCCCTTGCCGCCATCGTGGCGAATCGCGGGTTGCGGGCGATGCACTCGGTCGGGGCCCCGGGGATGGCGCGGGCGCGACCTTCGTCGCCGCGCGCGGACCGCGGTTGTGCCCGGGTCAGCGGCGCGCGCGCGCCAGGTCGTCGAGCAGGCGGATCACCAGCGCGGTCCATCCGGTCTGGTGGCTGGCACCCAGTCCTTCGCCCGTCTCCGCGTGGAAGTACTCATGGAAGTGGACGAGTTCGCGGAACGCTGGATCGTCGGCGTGGCGCCGGGCGGTGCCGAAGCAGGGACGCTGGCCGTCCTCGCCCGGAAGGAAGATCCGCGTGACACGGGCCGCCAGCTCCTGCGCCACCTCGCGCAGCGTGAGCCGCCGACCCGAGCCGACCGGGCACTCCACCTTGAGCTCGTCGCCGTAGAAGTGGTGGTAGCGCTCGAGCGCCTCGATCAGCAGGTAGTTCACCGGCATCCAGATCGGGCCGCGCCAGTTCGAGTTGCCGCCGAACAGGCCGGTGGTGCTCTCGCCCGGCGCGTAGTCGACGCGGAACTCCTC
The DNA here is from genome assembly GCA_016872815.1 of Planctomycetota bacterium. GTDB lineage: Bacteria > Planctomycetota > B15-G4 > B15-G4 > SIAN01 > SIAN01. Next base: position 13,470 of record VGYY01000081.1, on the reverse strand, counting down.
GCCGCCGGCGTGCAGCACGTAGGGGTGGAGCTGGTGCGCCTTCGACAGCGAGCGGATGCCGTACGGCGAGAGGAACTCCGCCTCGTCGAGCAGGTAGCGCAGCACCCGTTCCAGGCGCTCGCGCGAGGGGATGGCCAGCAGCCGCAGCGTGCGTCCGTTGCCGTCCTTGCGCGTCGCGCATTTCTCGGCGAAGGCGACGTGGCGCGCGAGGTCCTTGCGGTTCTCGAGGAACCACTGCATCCGCTTGCGGAATCCCGGCAGCGCCGCGAGCGTGGCGTCGTCGAGCACCTCGACCGCGAACAGCGGGATCAGCCCCACCATCGAGCGCACCCGCAACGGCCGGGTGCCGCCGTCGGCGTGGAGCTGGTCGTGGTAGAAGCCCTCCTCGTCGTCCCACAGGCCGCTGCCGCCGAGCGAGTTCATCGCGTCGACGATGGCGACGAAGTGCTCGAAGAACTTGCTGGCGAGGTCCTCGTAGGCGGGGTTGCCCTTCGCCAGCTCGAGCGCCATCGACAGCATGGTCGTGGAATAGAAGGCCATCCACGCCGTGCCGTCGGCCTGCTCGAGGTGGCCGCCGGTCGGCAGCGGCTTGCTGCGGTCGAAGACGCCGATGTTGTCGAGGCCGAGGAAGCCGCCGCTGAAGAGGTTCTTGCCGCCGGCGTCCTTGCGGTTCACCCACCAGGTGAAGTTGAGCAGCAGCTTCTGGAACACCCGCTCGAGGAAGACGCGATCGCGCTTCCCGGCCGGCGCGGAGAGCTTGTAGACGCGCCACGCCGACCACGCGTGCACCGGCGGGTTGACGTCGCCCAGCGCGAACTCGTAGGCCGGGATCTGGCCGTTCGGGTGCATGTACCACTCGCGCAGGAACAGGACCAGCTGCTCCTTGGCGAAGTGCGGATCGATCCGCGCGAACGGCAGCATGTGGAAGGCGAGGTCCCACGCCGCGTACCACGGGTACTCCCACTTGTCGGGCATCGACACCACGTCGCGGTTGAACAGGTGCGGCCAGTCGTGGTTGCGACCCTTGCGCCGCGACTCCGGCGGCTTCGGCTGTTCGGGGTCGCCGTCCAGCCAGTGCTCGACGACGTAGTGATAGAACTGCTTCGACCAGAGCAGCCCGGCGTACGCCTGGCGGGCGACGCGCCGCTCCTCGACGGTGAGCGCGGCCGGCTGGCGGGCGGCGAAGAACGCGTCCGTCTCGGCGATCCGGCGCCGGAACGTGGCGTCGAACTCGCGACCGAGCTCCCGCGGCACGGCGACGCGCGATTTCGCGGCGTGGCGAGTGGTGGCGCCGGCGAACGCCTCCTTCGGCGGCGGTTCGCCGGGTCCCGCGACCGAGGTGAGGCGGAGCTTCACCGTCACCGATTCGCCGGGCGCGAGGTCGAGCACGTACCACGCGGCCGTCTTGGTGCCGACGCGTCGCGGATTCACGGCAGCGTGGTCGCCGTCGACCACCCGGCGATGGAAGGCGTCCTTCACGTGCGGTTGCAGCGGCGGCAGCCCGAACAGCTTCTGCGTGTTGGTCTCGTTGTCGGTGAAGAGCAGCTCCGGCATGCGCCCGTCCGGGCCGGCTCCCGCCTCGAGCCGCATGGTCCCGAGCGTGACATGAGTCGCCTGCACGACGCTCCGGCCGTTTCCGCTCTTGTCGCGGATGACCGGCTTGACCCAGCACCCCTCGTGCGCGCAGCCCCAGCTCCAGGTGTTGCGGAACCACAGCTGCGGCAGCAGGTGGAGCGTCGCCCGCTCGGGACCGCGGTGGGTCACGGTGATCCGGATCGCGATGTCCTCGGGCGCCGCCTTGGCGTACTCGGCGGTCACGTCGAAGTAGCGGCCGTCGTCGAACTGGCCGAGGTCAGCCAGCTCGAGCTCGCGTTGCTCCTTGCCGCGCGCGCGATTCTCGGCGACCAGTCGTTCGTAGGGGAACTCGGCCTGCGGGTACTTGTAGAGCGCCTTCAGGTAGGAGTGGGTGGGCGTCGAGTCGAGGTACCAGTAGAGCTCCTTCACGTCCTCGCCGTGGTTGCCCTCCGGTCCGGTGAGCCCGAACAGCCGTTCTTTCAGGATCGGATCCCGGCCGTTCCACAGCGCCAGCGCGAAGCAGAGCCGGCATTCACGGTCGGTGATGCCGAGCAGCCCGTCCTCGCCCCAGCGGTAGGCGCGGCTGCGTGACTGGTCGTGCGGGAAGTAGTCCCAGCAGTTGCCGTCGTCCGAGTAGTCCTCGCGGACCGTGCCCCACTGCCGCTCGGCCAGGTAGGGACCCCAGCGCTTCCAGTTGTGGGTGCGCGCCGCGTCCTGCGCGAGGCGCTGCGCCTCGACGTCCACCGCGGCTTGCCGCGCTCCGTTGCCGTCGCCGTTCCTCGCCAAGAGTCTCCCGCCCGTCCGTGCGCCGCCCTTTCTTCGGCCCGATGTCCCCCGCGGGGCGAGCGTTTCAGGCCGCCGAAGGGGAGCCGGCGGGGAGCGCGCGGGGCAGGGTACCCCCGCGGTTCGCCGGCTGAAGTGAGGAGGCGGACGACGCGGCGCGCGGGACTCGCGGTCCGGGACGAGCGTGACCCGCAGCGTGGCTCAGCTGGCGAGGAGTTCCTCGACCACACGGCCGTCCGGATCGACCAAGGTCACCGGTCGGCCGCTCGGAGTCTCGAAGGCGCGGTCGCGGTCGAGGTTGAGCAGCCGCGCGAAGGTGGCGAACAGGTCGGCCACGGCCACCGGTCGTTCCGCCACCGACTCGCCGCGCGCATCGGTGGTGCCGACGACGGTGCCGGCGCGGCTGCCGCCGCCGGCCAGCGCGACCGAGAAGCACTTCGACCAGTGCGAGCGGCCCGCGTCGGGCGTGATCAGCGGTGAACGACCGAACTCGCCCAGCGCCACCACCAGCGTCGACTCGAGCAGTGAGCGGTCGCGCAGGTCGTCGATCAGCGTGGCGAACGCCGGATCGAGCTGGTCGCAGAGCGCCTTGGTGCGATTGAAGTTGTCGGAGTGGGTGTCCCAGCCGGGGAGCGCCACTTCCACGGCGTTGACGCCGCTCTCGACCAGGCGGCGCGCCAGCAGGCAGCCCTGGCCGAAGGGGTTGCGGCCGTAGCGATCGCGCAACGCCTCCGGCTCAGTGTCGAGGTCGAAGACGCGGCGCAGCGGTGTCTGCACCAGCCGGTGCGCCCGCTCGCGCTGCTGGTCGTTGGCGGCGACGGCGGCGCCACCGCCGCGCCGGGCGAAGTGGGCGTCGATCGCCGCCCGCATCGCCTCGCGGCGGCGCTCGCTGGCCGCGTCGCCGCGCTCGGGCGGCGGCAGGCTCTCGATCGGGGCGCCCGCCTCGGCGATGCAGAACGGCTCCGCGGCGACGCCGAGGTAGGAGGTCCGGCCGGGAATCCCGCCGATCTGCAGGAACGCCGGCAGGTCGAAGGTCGGATCAGCGGACTCGTGCGCCACCAGCGTTCCGAGCGACGGGAACACCGCGCCGGGATTGGGCGCGTACCCGGCGTGGAGCAGGTCGCGGGCGCGGCCGTGCGTCCCCTCGCGCGACTGCACCGTGCGCACCACCGCCAGCGCGCCGGCGCGCTGGTGCAGCTGCGGCAGGTACTCGGAGAAGCTCCAGCCGGCGACGTCGGTCGGCAGGGCGCGCAGCGGGCTCACCGCCGGCGTCTGCGGCTTGGGGTCGAAAGTGTCGAGGTGGCTCGGTCCGCCGTCGAGCCACAGCAGGATCAGCCGTCGCGCCTTGCGGTCGCCGGGAGTGCCATCCTGCGCCAGGGCCGTGCGCGCCAGCAGGGTGGCCAGCGACGGACCGGCCAACGCCGCGCCACCCGCCGCCGCGAGCCGCGCCAGCAGGGTGCGACGCGTGAAGGCGCGAGCGCCGTGCGGCAGCGCGGTGGCGAGCGGGAAGAAGGCGGGCGGACGGGGCATCACGACCTCAGCGGTTGCTGTGGAATTCGGCGGAGTTGACCAGCGCCCACCAGAGCTCGTCGACGCGCTGGCCGACCGGATCGCTGCCGAACTCGAGCAGCGGCGCGATCGCCGCGACCTCGCCGTCCGACGGCAGGCGATTCAGCGTGGCGAGGAAGAACGGCCGCAGCCGCTCGGCCGCCGGTTTCGTCGCGTCCGCCAGCGCCGCGCTCATCGGCCCGTTGCGCAGCGCCTGGGCGAGGCGCGCGTCCAGGCTGTGCATCAGGTGAAGTTCCTGCGGGATGCTCGGCTCATGGCCGCCGCGCCCTTCGCCGGAGAGCTCGCCGAAGGTCCGCTTCAGCTGCGAGATGAAGCGGTCGCGCTCCTTCGAGCGGCCACCCGCTTCGCCGCCGCGGGCCACGTTGAGCGACGCGATCAGCTGCTCGGCGGCGAGCGGACGGACCGGATGGGCGGCGAAGCTGCGTTCGTCGCGCAGTCGTGCCGGTCGGGTGGTCGCGGTCGACGGCCCGGCGGCGTAGGCCTGCGTCCGCGCCAGCGCGCCGAGCAGGTAGGTCCAGTCGGCATCCTCCGCCGTGAACGCCTGCGCGAGGCGATCGAGCAGCGCGGGCGCGACCTTGTCGGCCGCGCCGAGCAGGTCGTCGACCGGTTCGACGAGGCCGTGGCCGAGCAGGTGCGCCACCGCGCGGTTGGCCATCGCGCGGCCGAACCACGGGTTCTCCGCGGCCACCACCCAATCCGCCAGCGCACGGCGGCGCGGCTCGCCCTCGACCTGCGCGTACGCCGTTCCGTCGAGATGGCCGGCCCTGCCCCACGGCAGCTCGCGCCCGCGCATCGCGCGCAGCGTGTCGCGGCTCCACGCCGGATGGCGGACCACCCACGCCTCGAACTCCGCCTCGTCCTCGACCAGCAGGCTCGACCGCCAGGCCTGGCCGCGCTCCGGCTCGCGCAACTGCATGCGCAACTGCTGCAGCGCGCGCCGCTGCTCCGGCGGATCGTCGAGCTGGATCGACGCGGACGGCGTGTCGCCGTCCGCCGGAGGCTCCGCCGGCGCCGCTTTCGCCTGCTGCTGCAGCGCACGCCGCGCAGTCGTTTCAGCGCGCCGCAACGCATCGAACAGGCGGGTCGCCGCCGGCGCCTCGGCCACGATGATGTCGCCCACCATCTCGCCCTGCTCGGTCGACGTGGTGAGGTCGGCGAAGAAGCCGGTGAAGCGGTTGAACTGCTCCTGGGTCCAGTGGCCGGCCGGATCATCGTGGCACTGCGCGCACTGGATCTGCAGTCCGAGGAAGGTGTGCGCGAGCGTGCCCGACAGCGTTTCGATGGTGTCGCGATAGGCGATCGCCAGCCCGGCCGGTCCGGCGTTGGCGGAGTGCGAAGTGGCCGCGATCAGCTGGTGGACGATCGCGCCGACGCGGGTGCCGTCACGCCACTCGTCGGTGATCCACGGCGCGATCCAGCGCCGGCTGATGCGCTCGCCGTCCTCGCCGGCGCCGGCCAGCAGCATGTTGGCGAAGAGGTGGCCGAAGCTGCGCGCCGACTGCGGATCGGCCAGGTAGGCGTCGATGGTCCGCTCGCGCTTGTCGGCGGCGGGGTCGTGCAGGAATGCGGCCGCCTCGTCGGCGGTGGGGATCACGCCGCGCAGGTCGAGGCTGGCGCGTCGCAGCCAACCGGCGTCGTCGACCGGCGGCGCCGGCGTGAGACCGGCCTCCCGCTGCGCCGCCAGCAGCGCGGCATCGACCTCCGCGGCCAGCTCGCGCATGCGCGTGGCGCGATCCGCCAGCGGGCGCTCGGCCGCGCCGTCGTCCGGCATGGCCGACGCCGGGGCCAGCGGCTCGCGGCTCGCGATCACACCGGCGCCCGCGAGGACGAGCAGCAGGCGCGGGACGAGCTTCGCGGTGCGGCTCACGAGTCGCGCGGCCTCCCGGGCGCCGCGCGAATCGGCGGCGGCTCCAGAATCTACTCCGCTCCGCGGTCGGCGCCAGTCACGGTCGGCGCGTCTCGCGCCGCCGCGCGGCGAGGATGGCCTGGATCAGCTCCTCGGGAACCGCGTCGGTGGGAGCGGCGGTCTCGCCGGATGCGTCACGTGCGCCGCGCGATCCCGGAGCCGGCATCCCGCAGTCCGGTGTGCCGCCATCGCGATGCGCCTGCCGCGCCAACTGCAGCGTCGACTTGTAGCCCTCGAGGTAGCGGATGCACGAAGGGCAGGCGGCGAGATGGCGGTCGAATTCGCGGCGCACCCGGATCTTCACCGCGTTCTGCGTGATGCCGAGCAGCGTCGCCACTTCGTCGGTCGGAATTTCCTCGAGGTCGCGCAGCAGCAGGGCGTCGCGGTGGTTCTCGGGGAGCTGGTCGATCAGTTCGCGCAGCATCGAGCTGAGCTCGCGGCGCGAGGCGAGTTCGATGGCGTCGTCGGGCCAGGGGGCCGGCGGCTCGCACGCGTGGCCGCCCGCGTCGAATCGCGGCAGCAGCTCCTCGAGCGCCAGCTCGGGGCGGCGCCGCTTGCCGCGCAGCTTCATCAGCGCGGCGTTCACCGCGATGCGGTGGAGCCAGGTGCCGAGGCCGGAGCTGCCCGCGAAGCGCTCGATCGAGCGGAACGCCGAGATGAAGGCGTCCTGGAGCGCCTCGCGTGCATCGTCCTCGTTGCGCAGGATGCGCCGGATCGCGGCCAGCACGGCCCCGGGGGACCCGCCACCGCGCTCTGAGGTTTTTTCCGTTCCCGGCCGATACTCACGGTGCGGCGCGCGCCCGCGTCGCACCCCTCGGGAAGGAAGCGGCCCGCATGAGCCAGCTCACGACTCCGTCCACCTCCGCGCGTCTGGCGCAGTTGAACGCTGCCGGCCAGTCGGTCTGGCTCGACTTCATCCAGCGCAGCATGCTCGAGGACGGTTCGCTCGCCCGGATGATCGCCAGCGACGGGTTGCGCGGGATGACCAGCAACCCGGCGATCTTCGAGAAGGCGATCGGCGGCTCGAAGGACTACGCCAAGGACCTCGCGGCCGCGGGCGCCGAGTGCGCGCGCAACCCCAAGGCGGTGTTCGAGCGCCTCGCCATCGCCGACATCCAGGCGGCGTGCGACCTGATGAAGGGCGTCCACGAATCGACGCGCAAGCTCGATGGCTACGTCAGCCTCGAGGTCTCGCCCGACCTCGCGTTCGATCGCGTCGGCACGCTGGAGGAGGCGCGCCGGCTCTGGAAGGCGGTCAACCGCCCGAACCTGATGATCAAGGTGCCGGCGACGCCGCCCTGCATCCCGGCGATCCGCGACCTCCTCGCCGACGGCATCAACGTCAACATCACGCTGCTCTTCAGCGTCGACGCCTACGAGGCGGTGGCCGATGCGTGGCTCTCCGGTCTCGAGGCGTACGCGACGAAGCACGGCGACGTCGGCAAGGTCGCCTCGGTCGCGAGCTTCTTCATCAGCCGCATCGACTCGCTGATCGACGGCAAGCTCGAGGCGCTGGCGAAGGCGGCGACGACGCCGGCGAACAAGGCGCGCGCCGAGGCGCTGCTGGGCAAGGTCGCGATCGCCAACGCGAAGCTGGCCTACCAGCACTACGTCGGCCTGAAGGCCGGCGCGCGCTGGAATGCGCTCGCGGCGAAGGGGGCGCAGCCGCAGCGGCTGCTGTGGGCCTCGACCAGCACCAAGAACCCGAAGTACCGCGACGTGATCTACGTCGAGGAGCTGATCGGGCCGGAGACGGTCGAGACCATCCCGCCGGCGACCTACGACGCCTTCAAGGACCACGGCGTGGTCAAGGCGACGCTGACGACCGACCTCGACGGCGCGAAGAAGACGCTCGCCGAGCTCGAGGGGGTCGGCATCTCGCTCAAGGCCGCCACCGACCAGCTGCTGGCCGACGGCGTGAAGATCTTCAAGGAGGCGTTCGACAAGCTGCTCGGCGCGGTCGCGAAGCATGGCGGTGCGCCGGTCGAGCCGAGCGCGCCGACGGCCGCCGCGCGCGTCACGCTCAAGCTCCCGCCGGCGATCGCGGCGGCGCAGGCGCAGCTTGCCGACGAATGGACCAGGTCGGGCAAGGTCGCGCGGCTGTGGGCGCAGGACGCGACGCTCTGGACCGGTGGCGACGAGGCCAGCTGGCTCGGCTGGCTCACGATCGTCGACCAGCAGTTGCAGCAGCTGCCGAAGTTCGCGGCGCTGCAGAAGGACGTGAAAGAGGCCGGTTTCCGCCACGTCTGCCTGCTCGGCATGGGCGGCTCGAGCCTCTGCCCCGAGGTGTGGGCCGAGACCTTCGGCCGGCAGGGCGACATGCCCGAGCTGGTGGTGCTCGATTCGACCGACCCGGCGCAGCTCCTCGCGGTGGAGCGGCGGGTCAACCTCGCGCGCACGCTCTTCTGCGTGTCGAGCAAGTCGGGCAGCACGCTCGAGCCGAACATCTTCAAGAGCTACTTCTTCGAGCGGGTGAAGCAGGTGGTCGGCGCGAAGGAAGCGGGCAACCGCTTCATCGCCGTGACCGACCCCGGCTCGAACATGGAGAAGGTGGCGCAGGCGGACGGCTTCCGGCGGATCTTCCACGGCGTGAAGAGCGTCGGCGGCCGCTACTCGGCGCTGTCCGACTTCGGCCTGGTGCCGGCGGCGGCGATGGGGCTCGATGTCGCGAAGCTGCTGGCGCGTGCGGCGGCGATGAAGCAGGCGTGCATGGCGGCGAAGATCGCCGAGAACCCCGGCGTCCAGCTCGGCCTCGTGCTCGGCGCCGCGGCGCTGCAGGGGCGCGACAAGCTCACCGTCGTCACGTCGAGCGGCATCGCCGACTTCGGCGCATGGATCGAGCAGCTGGTCGCCGAGTCGACTGGCAAGGTCGGCAAGGGGCTGATCCCGGTCGATCGCGAGTGCCTCGGCGATCCGGCGAAGTACGGCGCCGACCGCGTCTTCGTCAGCTACGAGCTGCCGGGCCAGGTCGATCCGCGCACGGCGGAGGCGCTCGCTGCGCTGGCCGCGGCGGGCCACCCCGTGATCCGCATCCCGCTGGCCGACCGATACGACCTCGCCGGCGAGATGTTCGCGCTGGAGATCGCGACGGCGGTGGCGGGCGCGGTGATCGGCATCCATCCGTTCGATCAGCCCGACGTCGAGGCGAGCAAGATCGCCACCAAGAAGATCACCGCGGCCTACGAGCAGTCCGGTGCGCTGCCGGCCGAGGCGCCGTTCTGGAGCGGGGAGGGCGTGAAGCTCTTCGCCGATCCGCGCAACGCGGCGGCGCTGACCCAGGCGGCGGGCGGCGGCGCGACGCTGGCGAAGCTGTTGCGCGCCCACTTCGCGCGCCTCGCGCCCGGCGACTACGCCGGGTTCCTCGCCTACCTCGACATGACCGCGACGCACGAGTCGCTGATCCAGCGCGCGCGCCACGAGGTGCGCAACGCGAAGCGGGTCGCCACGGTGCTCGGTTTCGGGCCGCGCTTCCTCCACTCGACCGGCCAGGCCTACAAGGGCGGCCCCAACTCGGGCGTCTTCCTCCAGTTCACCTGCGACGAGGCGCGCGACGTGGCGGTGCCTGGCGCGAAGTACACCTTCGGCGTGGTGAAGGCGGCGCAGGCGCGCGGCGACTTCGAGGTGCTGGCCGAGCGCGGCCGGCGGGCGCTGCGCGTCCACCTCGGCAGCGACGTCGCGGCCGGGCTCAAGGTCGTGGCCGACGCGGTGACGGAGGCGCTTAAATGAACGAGCTGACCCAGGCCATCACGGGGAAGGCGGCGATGAGCGCGGTGGAACCGATCGCGGGCGGCAAGCCGGTCGGGCCGGGCGCCCTGGTGATCTTCGGCGCCGGCGGCGACCTGACGAAGCGCAAGTTGATCCCCGCGCTCTACAACCTGGTGCGCGAGGGGTTGCTGCACGACGACTTCGCCGTGATCGGGTTCGCGCGCCAGCCGATCGGCGACGACGGCTACCGCGCGAAGCTCGAGGCCGACATGCGCGAGTTCGCCACCAGCGAGCTCACGCCGCAGCAGTGGGGCTGGCTCAAGGAGCGGGTCTACTACTGCCAGGCCGATTTCAACGAGCCGGACGCCTTCCAGAAGCTCGCCGCGGTGCTGGCGCGCGTCGAGAAGGAGCGCGGCACGCGCGGCAACGCGCTCTTCTACCTGGCGACCGCGCCCGAGTTCTTCGGCGAGGTGGTGCGCAAGCTGTCGGGCGCCGGGCTGGTGCAGGAGACCGACGGGCGCTGGCGGCGGATCATCGTCGAGAAGCCGTTCGGGCGCGACTTCGAGTCGGCGCGGGCGCTCAACGCCGAGCTGCGCTCGATCCTCGACGAGCGGCAGATCTACCGCATCGATCACTACCTCGGGAAGGAGACCGTCCAGAACCTGATGATGTTCCGGTTCGCCAACGGGATCTTCGAGCCGATCTGGAACCGGCGCTACGTCGACCACGTGCAGATCACGGTGGCGGAGACGGTCGGCGTCGAATCGCGCGGCGACTACTACGACAAGAGCGGCTGCCTGCGCGACATGGTGCCGAACCACATCTTCCAGCTGATCTCGCTGGTGGCGATGGAGCCGCCGATCAGCTTCGAAGCCGACGCGGTGCGCGACGAGCAGACCAAGGTGCTGCGCGCGATGCCGCCGATGACGCCGGAGGAGGTGCTGCAGCGGACGGTGCGCGGGCAGTACGGCGAAGGGCAGGTCGGGACGAAGGAAGTGCCCGCCTACCGCGCGACGCCGAAGGTGCGCCCCGACTCGCGCACCGAGACCTACGTCGCGATGAAGCTCAACATCGACAACTGGCGCTGGACCGGCGTGCCGTTCTACCTGCGCGTCGGCAAGGCGATGGCGCGGCGCTACACCGAGATCGCCATCACCTTCAAGCGGCCGCCCTACACGCTGTTCCGCGACACGCCGATCGACAAGCTGACGCCGAACCAGATCGTCATCAACGTGCAGCCTGACGAGGGGATCTCGCTGGTGTTCGGCGCCAAGGTGCCGGGCGCCACCGTCCGGCTCGGCCGGGTGCAGATGGACTTCCGCTACGCCGACCACTTCGGCTCGACGCCGTCGACCGGCTACGAGCGGCTGCTCTACGACGCGATGGCCGGCGACGCGACGCTGTTCCAGCGCGCCGACATGGTGGAGGCGAGCTGGAAGGTCGTGGCGCCGCTGCTCGACGTCTGGCAGTCGCTGCCGCCGCGCAACTTCCCGAACTACGCCGCCGGCAGCGCCGGCCCGAAGGAAGCCGACGAGTTGCTGGCGAAGGACCAGCGGAGCTGGCGCCCGGTCGAGGCGTGACCGCGATCTCCCGCCCGGCCGAACCAGGTACGGCCCGGCGGGCTACTGCTGGAAGGTGATCTGCGCGCCCTTGGTGGCCGACCAGCCGCCGACGGCCTGCGGATCCTCGACGAACCACTGCGCGAACCAGTCCTGACCGGCGAGGATCGGGTCGTTCGTCAGCGGCAGCAGCAGCGTCTGGTAGCCGCCACCGGGGCCGGCGCCGAGGAGCGTGAAGGTGACGATGTAGGGTTCCGGGCTGGTGGCGACGTTGAGCGGGATCCCGTCGACCCAGGTGTCGGGCGGCGACCGTTCCGAGCTGAGCGCCACGAGCGCCAGCGCGCCGCCGAGCCCGCCGTGCACGCCGAGCTTGAACGCGCGATTGCCGAGGTTCGGTGCCGCGTGCGCCACCATCTGCGGCACGTAGCCGGAGTCGCCGGGGCTCTCGTCGCCGAAGAGCGCCGGATTGGACGGCTGTTCCGAGCGCAGCTTCGGCCGGCTGTAGAGCCTGACTTCGTCCTTCACTTCCGCATCGGTCAGCCCGTCGGTCATGAAGTCGTAGAGGTCGAACTTCTCGAGCGCGTCGATGTCGAGCGGGATGATCAGCGCGTCGAGGTTGTCGGTGTGGTCGCCGCCGCGGATGTAGAAGTCGAGGACGTGGTTCAGGTCGCCGAACTTGCCGTTGTGCATCCAGCGCCGGCGCAGCCCGACATTGCGCAGCGTGGGAGTGCGGAACTTGCCGCGATCACCGTGGTCCCCGGTGACGCCCTTCAGTCCGGGATCCTCCCGCCACGGTCGCACGCCGATGTTGTGGAACTTGTCGTTGGCGAACAGCGGCGGCTCGTGGCAGAGGTTGCAGCGCGCCTTGCCGATGAAGAGGTTGAAGCCGCGCTCCTCCCCGGGCGTCAGCGCTCCCTTGTTGCCGGCGATGTAGCTGTCCCATGGCGTATTCAGCGGCGCCAGCGTCCGCTCGTAGGTCGCGATCGCGAACGCGATCCGGCCGACGGTGATGGCGGCGTCGCCGAACGCGTGCGCGAAGAGGTCGGGATAGGTCGGATGGAAGGTCAGCGCGTCGACGATGTCGGACGGGAAGTCGGTCGCCAGCGCCAGCGGCCGCACGCGCTTCAGCTTGCGCTCGATCTCGGACCAGTCGCGTCCCTCATGCGCCATCTCGGCGGATGACACCGGCGGCTCGACCAGCTGGCTCTCCAGCGCACCGCCGGCGGCGATCAACTGCGCGCCGCTGATCGGGTCGACGAACGTCGTCCCGGCCCGTCCATCCCAGAACAGCGTGGTGAAATACGAAGCCGCCATGAACTCGGTGGCGATCCGGTCGGTGACCTGCTGCTCGAAGCCGAAGGCGCGGTCGGGCTTGTAGCGCCCGAGCGAATCGGCGAGCCGCATCCCGGGCGAGCCCCAGGTGTCGTCCGCCGTGTTCATCCGGCCGTCGTCGCCGGCGGTCCGCGTGAAAGCGGGATCGGCGCCGCCCTGGCCCGGCTGGTGGCAGGTGCCGCAGGCGATGGTGTTGTCGCTCGAGAGCTGCTCGTCCCAGAAGAGGATCTTGCCGAGGATCGCCTTCTCCGGCGTGATCGGGTTCTCGGGCGGCGCCGTCGGCGGGAAGAGCTGCGCGGCCGCCAGGCGACTGAGGAGGCTCCACGCCAGCGCGATGCGGAGCAGACGCGGACCGTTGCGATGCAGCACGGAACATCTCCAGTCGCATGCGTTCGGGGCAGAGCCGTTCACGGCCGCGCCCTTCCTCGCCCTTGACGGGCTGGCAGCATGTGCGGCTCTTAGCCCGTCGCGCTCGGATCGACAAGACGGTGCCGCCACCCGCGGAACGAACTGCCGCTCGCTCGCGAAGTTCCCCGCCCTTCCCGGGCGCCGTTCCCCGGGGCCGGCGCGATGGACAAGTCGCGAGGGAACCGCAAACCTGCGCCCCATGGCGTTCCGGCTCCTCCACACCGCCGATTGGCAGCTCGGCATGAAGGCGACCGCCGCCGGTGCCGCCGCGCCGGCCGTCCGCGCGGCCCGCCTCGCCGCCGCGCGTCGCGTCGTCGCGCTGGCGAACCAGCACGCCGTCGACGTGCTGCTCCTCGCCGGCGACACGTTCGAGGACACGACCGTGCCGCCGGTCCTCGTCCAGCAGACCGTCGATCTGCTGCGCGAGAGCCGTGCGCCCGTCTTCGTCCTCCCCGCCAACCACGATCCGCTGGTGCCGGGCGGCCTGTTCGATCACCCGGCGTGGCGCGACGCGGCGCCGCGCGTGACGGTGCTGCGCGAGTCGGGCCCGATCGCCGTCGGCGCGGCCGACCTGTTCGCCTGCCCGCTGGTGGCGGCCCACTCGGTCGCCGATCCGCTGGCGCGCCTGCCGAC
>VGYY01000080.1 GCA_016872815.1 Planctomycetota bacterium | reverse complement strand
GACACTACTGCCTCCCGCCGCCACGCCCGCCGCCGGCCGCTGGCTCTGGTTCGCCGGCGAGGACCGCGGCAGCGGCGCCCTGGCTCCGGGCGGGAAGCTGCGCGGCGTGATCGCCGGCGAGGACCGCGGCAGCGGCGCCCTGGCTCCGGGCGGGAAGCTGCGCGGCGTGATCGCCGGCATCGCCGACGTGCCGCCCTTCGCCGTCGGCGTCCCGATCACGCTCCGCGCCGCGCTCGACGCGCGCGATCCGACCGAGATCGGCCGCGGCTTCACCGTCGAGTCGCTCGCCGGCGTCGAGATCCCTGCCGAGCTGCGCAAGCTGCTCCAGTGGGTCGCCGTCGGCCAGCCGGCGAGCGCCGACCCGATCCTCGTCCCCAGTGGTGCGCGGATCGCCTTGCGCGAGGAGTAGCGCGCCGGTTCACCGGACGCAGCTTCAGGCTGCTCTCACGCTCAGGTCGTGTCGCCGTCCGGCCCGGTCGCAGGCGCCGCCGCACCGACCACCGGCGCACGCTCGAGTGCGAGCGACTTCTGCGGCAGCAGCGGCGAGCGGGTCGAGGCGGTGGCGAAGAGGACCACCTCCTCGGTGGCGCGGGTCAGCGCCAGGTGGAGCTGGCGGGCGGCGAGTTCGGCCGCCAGCGGTCGTTCGTGGTCGGGCAGGTCGTGGCGCGCGCGCGGCCAGGCGCCGCGGTTCACGTCGGGCAGCAGCACCAGCGGGAACTCCCGTCCGTGGGCGGCGGACAGCGGACAGAGTCGCACGGCGTCGGGCGCCGCGGTCGAGGCGGTCGCCGCGCCCGGCGCCTCCTCCTCGTCGTCGGTCACCCGTTGCGTCGCGATCCCGGCGGCAGCCAGCACCACCGCCATGAACTCGCACTCGTGCGCCGAGGGCAGCAGCACCGCCGCTTCGCGCCACGCGCGCCCCTCGCCGCGGAAGCGGCGCAATTCCTCGATCAGCGCGTCGAGCTCGCCGCTCCAGTCATCGGCGAGCACCAGGCGGGGGCGCGGGCCGTCGATCGCCTCGGGGACGATCGCCTTGAGGTCGCTCGAGTTGCCGCTGGCGCGCCGGCGCAGGATCTGCAGGGCGACGCGGTAGATCGCCCTCGGCCCGCGCAGCGACTTCGGCAGCACCTCGGTGCGGTCGAGCCGGCCGAGGCCGAGGTCCGACAGCGTCGCCGCCAGCGGATCGAAGCGCTGCTCGAGCGCCGAGAAGAGCGTGAGGCTGCCGCCGCCGGCGAGCGCCCGGACCAGCCTGAGCTCGACCGGCGTCAGCAGGTGGGCGTCGTCGACGACGACATGGTCGTAGGGCGGAGTGCGCAGCGCCGCGAGGCGGCGCAGCGCCGCCGGCACCAGCGCGAGCGGCAGCGCCCGCCCGACCCGCGCCGCCAGCGCCAGCGTCTCCTCGTACACCGCGAACACCGCGCGGCGCGAGTCGTCGTCGAGCGGCAGCGCCCGCCCTTCGCGCGCGACGGTCCGGTACTCCTCGAAACGCTCGATGCCGAGCGCCAGCAGCATCGAGGCGATCTCGCTGGTGAAGAACGCGAGCGGCCGGCGCAGCACCTGCCGCTTGTGGCGGCGGCGGACGATCTCGAGCGCGAAGCCGACCAGCAACTCGACCTCGCCCGATCGCAGCGACGGCAGGGCGGAGGCGAGCGGTGCGGGCGCGGCGGCTTCGCCCAGCGGTGCCGCGGCCGGTGCGTCGCCGAGTGCGAGGAAGCGGCGGCACCAGGTCGCCGCGGCATCGACCTCGATCCGGCGCGCGACCGCCGCCGGCAACGTCGCGAGCTGCGGCCGCAACTCCGCCGCCAGCGCCGGCGAGCGCGCCAGCAGCAGCACCCGCGCCTGTCCGTGCAGCAGCGGCTGCTTCGCCAGATGGGCCGCTCGTGCCAGCGCGACCGTGGTCTTCCCCGCTCCGGCCGCGCCGCGCACGAGGAATTGCCCCTCGGTCGGCAGTGCGACCAGCCCGGCCTGGGCCGCCGACAGCACCGCGGGAGCGCTCGCCGCCGTGAAGGGGGCCGCCGTGGGCGGAGGTTCGGGGAGCCGCGTCATGCGGTCAATGGTAACGGCGCTGCTGGCGCGGCCCGGTCCCGTCGGCATCGGCCTGCCCGGCGGGTCGGCGGCGGGGCTGGCCGTGGCATGCTCACCGCGGTGTTGGCGCCGGCCGGTCTTGGGGAGCGTGCTGCGGATGTCGAACCGAGCGACGAGCGGAAACACGCCGCCGGCAACCTTGCCGCTGCTGGTCGAGTTCACGGCCCCGTCGTCGCTCCTCCGCGAGGTCGATCGCGCGTCGCCCCTGCCGGTGATCAGGAACGGCCCGCCCGGCACGTTCGTCCGGCTTCCCGGCGGTCTCCGGGTTTCGCTGCCGACCGATCAGGTGGTGTTCGCCGACGACACGGGCGGTCGCGTGCGCGTCGGCTTCGGCGGCATGCGTTTCATCGGCTGCGAGGCGGAGCAACTCGTCTTCGTGCGCGCGCGCGAGCTGTTTCCCGAGGAGCAACTCTCGCCGGCGCGCAGCCACACGATGCGCCTCTCACCGACCTGGGTCACCGCGCTCTGGGTCGCCGGCCACCAGGTCTGGCCCGCCCCCAGCTGACCGGCGCGAGCGAAGCCGCGCCCAACTTGAGACGCGCCGAAGGGCGCCCCGGAACCGACTCGGTTCAAGGTCAAGCAAACTCAGGCGCCCGAGGCGCCGGCGCGAGCGAAGCCGCGCCCAACTTGAGACGCGCCGAAGGGCGCCCCGGAACCGACTCGGTTCAAGGTCAAGCAAACTCAGGCGCCCGAGGCGCCGGCGCGAGCGAAGCCGCGCCCAACTTGAGACGCGCCGAAGGGCGCCCCGGAACCGACTCGGTTCAAGGTCAAGCAAACTCAGGCGCCCGAGGCGCCGGCGCGAGCGAAGCCGCGCCCAACTTGAATGGTGGGTAGTGTCGGACTTGAACCAACGACCCTGGCATTTTCAGTGCCATGCTCTACCAGCTGAGCTAACTACCCACCCCTTCATGTCCCGGGCATTGCGGCCCGGTCCGCGAAGAGGGCGGGGATGGTAGGGGCGCCCGCGCGCAGCGTCAACGCTCCCGCGCGCGCCAACGTCGGATCCGCGCCGGCTCATGGCGCGACCCGCGCCAGCACCCCTTCGGCCGCCGCGCGATCGAGCGCGATCTGGGCCAGCAGTTCCGCCGGGCCGGCGAACTTCCGCTCGTCGCGCAAGCGGGCGAGGAAGACCACTTCGAGGTCGGCGCCATAGAGGTCGCCGCTCCAGTCGAGCAGGTGGACCTCGATGGTGGGCCGCTCGACCGCGGCGAACGTCGGCCGGACGCCGATGTTGCACAGGCCCTTGCGCCGCTCGCCTTGCACCAGCGCCAGCACCGCATAGACGCCGCTCGCGGGCGGGCAGGCGGCGCCGATGTCGAGGTTGGCGGTGGGCAGGCCGATCGTCCGTCCTCGTCCGTCTCCGGCGACGACGCGCCCGAGCAGCGACGGCGCGCGGCCGAGCATCCGGCTGGCGGCAGCGAGGTCGCCCGCCTTGAGCGCGGCGCGGATGCGCGAGCTCGAGACCACTTCGCCGTCGATCGAGATCTCGCCGACCGACGCGACCGCGAAGCCGAGTCGTTCGCCGAGTCGGTCGAGCAGGCGGGCGTCGCCGCGCCGATCCCTGCCGACCGCGGTGTCGTGGCCCAGCACGAGTCCGCGCAGTCCGAGCGTCCCTGCCAGCACCCGCTCGGCGAAGGTCTCCGCCGGGAGCTCGCGCAGGCGCGCGTCGAACGGCAGCACCAGGGTCGCGTCGATGCCGACGCGTTCGAGCTCGGCGAGGCGCTGTTCGAGCGACTGCAGCGGCGGCGGTGCGGCGCCGCGCACGATCTGGTCGGGATGCGTGGAGAAGGTGATCACCAGCGCCGGGCGTCGTTCGGTCCGCGCCCAGGCGAGCGTGCGATCGAGGATCGCGCGGTGACCGACGTGGACACCGTCGAAGACGCCGAGCGTGGCGACGCCGCCGCGCCAGCGCGGCAGCGGACGACCGTCGCAGTCGCCGGCGATCCGTTCCATCGGCGGCACGCGCGGAGCGGCCGGCGCGGCGCCGGTCACGCCTCCTCGAACGCGCGCTGCAGCTCGGCCAGCGCCTCGGCGTGCTGCATCCGTTCCGCCGCCGACATACGGTGGTACAGGAGCACGTTTTCGAGGTGGTCGTTCTCGTGCTGGATGATCCGCGCTGGCCAGTCGGACCAATCGGCCTCGTGCTTCGCGCCGTCGAGGTCGGTCCACTCGAGGGTGATGTGGCGGGCGCGCTCGACCTCGACGTAGATGCCGGGGAACGAGAGGCAGCCCTCCTCGCCCACCACCCGGCCGGCCTTGCGCTTCAGCTGCGGGTTGATCAGCACGCGCTCCTCGTCCTTGCGCGTCGGGTCGCCGGTCGGGTTCATCAGGAACAGCCGCACGCTCCAGCCGACCTGCGGCGCGGCGAGGCCGACGCCCTGGTCGGCATACATCAGCCGCCACATCTCTGCGACGCGGGCGCGCACTTCGTCGTCGATGCGCTCGATCGGGGCGGTTCGCTTGAGCAGGCGCGGATCGGGCCAGACAACGACTTCCATGGCGGCTTTCTATTGCGGACGGTGGGGGCGGCAGAGTCAGGCGCGGGATGCGCGGCCGCTAGGTTTAGCCGCATCGCGCCGCTGTTTTAGCCGCCGGCCCGGGCAGCGGCCCGTCACATGGACACCCCTCCGCGGCGGGGGTAGGCTCCCGGCCCCTTTTTTCACGCGCGCCCCGCCGCGTGCGACCGCACCCACAGGGTGGCATGGACGTCACGAATCACATCGCCAAGGCCGAGGAAGCGCTTCGCAAGAAGAACTTCGACTACGCCGAGAGCATGCTCGAGCAGGTGCTGTCGCTGCAGCCCGACCACGGTGCAGCGCGCAAGCTCTGGTGCGCGACCATCCGCCAGAAGGCGGAAAAGAAGGGTGGCGGCGGCTGGCTGGCGAAGCTCGGCGCGTCTCCGCACAAGCTGTCGGCCGCGGTGAGCGGCATGGCCAAGAGTGCCGGCGGGCGGGTGCGCGCGCTGGAGAAGGGACTGGCCAGCGACGCGCTCAACGCCAATGCGTGGCTCGAGCTCGGCGAGGCGCTCCTGGCGGCGAACCTCGCCGACTCGGCGGTGGCGGTGTTCTCGACGCTCGGCGAGGCGGAGCCGAAGCTGGCGCAGCCGTGGAAACGCGCCGCTGCGGGTCACGCGATGAAGGGGCGCGCCGACGAGGCGCTCGCGTGCCTCGAGCGCGCGCTCAAGGCCGACCCGAAGGACGCCGAAGCGGACCGGATGCGCAAGAACCTCGCCGCCGACGTCACCCTGAAGAAGGGGGCGTACGAGAAGGCGACCTCGACGCGCGAGCTGGTGAAGGACGCCGCGGCGCAGGCGCGCTTCGAGCGCGAGACGCGCATCCACAAGACTGAGGACGACCTCGTCGCCGAGGAGCGCGACGCGCGCGCGGCGCTGCAGCAGAACGCGAAGGACGGCCGCGCGCGCCGCCGTCTGGCCGAGCTGGTGGCGAAGCGCGAGGAGTGGAGCGAGGCCGAGCGCATCCTGCAGGAGGGGCTCGCGCAGGACGACAACGCCAGCGAGCTCAAGGACCGCATCGGCGATCTGCAGCTGCAGGCGGTCGATCGCGAGATCAGGAAGCTCGAGGGGCGGCTGGCCGCCGAGGAGAACCCGAACTTCCGCGACGACCTCGAGTTGCTGCGCGGCGACAAACGCAAGCTCGAGGCGGCCGAGTTCCGCCGCCGCGTCGAGGAGCGGCCGACCGACCTCGCGCTCTGGTTCGCGCTCGGCCGGGTGCTGGCGGAGCAGGGCGAGCTCGACGAGGCGATCGCGGCGTTCCAGCGCTCGATCAAGGATCCGAAGACCCGGAGCGACTCGCTGATCCGGCTGGCCGCCTGCTTCCAGAAGAAGGGGCTGCTCGATCTGGCCACCAAGCAGCTCGAGGTGGCGCTGCAGGAGGCCACGCCCGCGGGCGAGCGCGGCAAGTCGATCCTGTACAATCTCGGCCTCGTCGCCGAACAGGCCGGCAGGCGCAGCGACGCGTTCCAGCACTTCTCGCGCATCTACGAGGTCGACATCCACTATCGGGATGTGGCCAAGAAGATCGACGCGTTGCGCTCGTGACGCGCGCCGACCGCAGGAACCAGGCGACGGGACGACACTGAACCGGGGGCAACCCCCTGCATCGGGGGCAACCCCGGCGAAACGAAGGACGGAACATGGCGCATACGGAATCGGCGAAGAAGAACTACCGCAAGATGCTGAAGCGGCGCGCGCGCAACGTCGCCGCGACGTCGCGGATGAAGTCGGCGATGAAGAAGGTGCTGACCGCCGTCGAGGCGGGCGACCTCGCCGGCGCGCAGAAGGCGCTGCCCGACGCGATGAAGGCGATCGACAAGGCGGCGAAGGCGGCAGTCATCCACGACAACACCGCGTCCAACAAGAAGTCGCGGCTGTCGCGCAGCCTGAACCGGCTGCAGGCTGCGAAGAAGTGACCTGACCGCGGCGCGCCGGCACCCCGTCGCAGGGGGGCGGCGCGGCGAAGCACTGGGCGGACCGGCCGTGGCGCCCCCGGGGCGCATCCCTGGCCGGTCCGCGGCCGTTTTCGCGCCACTCCCCCGGGGTGCGGCGGGCGACCGGCCGCGCGCTCGGCGGCGGAACTTGCGCCGGCGCCGATCCCGTCTATCTCCTTGTCACGGAAGGATGACGGATTCGCCGGCCGCTCGTCGGCGGGCGTGCGCCTGCGTCGTTCTGCATCTGCGACCCGCAACTGCGAGACGTACGCCGCGGGATTCATGCCACCGCACGAGCCACTGACGACTCCGGGAAAGGAGCCGTGCATGTTGCTCGTGCGTGATCTGCTCCGAGGTCGTCCGGCGCCGTTGCTGCTCGCCAGCGAATGGTCGGTGCGCGACGCCGCGCGTTTCCTGCGCGATCGGGGTATCGGCGGCGCTCCCGTCGCGGAGCGCGGCCGCCTGGTCGGTTTCTGCGGCGAGCGCGATCTGGTCGCCGTCCTGGCGGACGGGCGCGATCCGCTGCTGACGCGGGTCGCCGACGTGATGACGCGTGAAGTCATCACCTGCTCGCCCGAAGACACCATTGCCGACTGCGAGGCGCGGTTGCTCCGCCGGCGCTGTCGCCACCTGCCGGTGGTGGACGGGGGGCGGATCCTCGGCTGCCTGTCGCTCCGCGACTTCCTCCAGTCCGACCTGAGGGAGCGCGAGGCGGAGGTGGAGCAGCTCGCCGCCTACATCCGCGGCGCTGGCGCCTGATCCGCCCACTTCGCGCGGAGCTGCGAAGAAAGTTCTCAAGTCGACGCCCGGTCGCGTCGATGACTGCCCGCAGCGACCCGGAATCCCTTTCCGGGCGCTGACGGTGCTGGAGAACACGATGTCGACCGGATTCGGTGAATACCTGGTGTTGCGGCGGCTGCTGACCCCGCGCGCCGTTTTGCAGGTCCTGAAGAACCAGGCGCGCGCCCGCCCGCATCTCGGCGAGCTCGCCGTCCATCGCGGCTGGCTCAGCTGGGGGCAGGTCCTCGGGGTGATCAGCCTCGGCGAGCAGCTGAAGCTGCGCTTCGGCGAGGCGGCCGTGCGCGAGGGGCTGCTGATCGATGCGCAGGTCGACGACCTGCTGAAAGAGCAGGAGGCGGCGACGCCGACGCTCGCCGATTGCATCGTCGAGCTCGGCTTCATCGACCGTCACATCCTCGAGCGCGAGCAGGGCAACTACGAGCAGGGCATCCAGATGGCCCGCAGCAAGGCCGCCTCGTCGCTCGGCATGCGCGACTGACGCCGGAAACGAACGAGCCCGCGCGGGATCGCCGCGCGGGCTCGTGAACGATCGATCGGTTGCGGCGGCCGCGGGGTCAGTCCATCCCGCCCATGCCACCCATGCCGCCCATGCCGCCCATGCCGCCCATCCCGCCCGGGGCGCCGGCCATCTTCGGCTTGTCCTCGGGGATCTCGGAGATGAGGGCGTCCGTGGTCAGCAGCAGGGTCGCGACCGAGGCCGCGTTCTGCAGCGCGCTGCGCACGACCTTGGCCGGGTCGATGACGCCGAACTTGACCATGTCGCCGTACTCGCGGCGGGCGGCGTCGAAGCCGAAGCTCCCGCTGCCGTCCTTCACCTTCGCCACCACGATCGAGCCGTCGACGCCCGCGTTCTCCGCGATGTAGCGCAGCGGCAGCTCGACCGCCCGGCGGATGATGTCGACGCCGAGCTTCTCGTCGCCCTCGGCCTTCACCGCGTCGAGCGTCGCCGCGGCGCGCAGCAGCGCCACGCCGCCGCCGGGGAGGATGCCCTCCTCGACCGCCGCGCGCGTCGCATGCAGCGCATCCTCGACGCGCGCCTTCTTCTCCTTCATCTCGCTCTCGGTGGCCGCGCCGACGTTGATCTCGGCGACGCCGCCGGCGAGCTTCGCCAGGCGCTCCTGGAGCTTCTCGCGGTCGTAGTCCGACGTGCACTTCTCGATCTCGGCGCGGATCTGCGCGATCCGACCCTTGATCTGCTCCTTCTTGCCGGCGCCCTCGATGATCGTGGTGTCGTCCTTGCCGATGACCACCTTCTTGGCGCGGCCGAGGTCGCTGACCGGGAGGTTCTCGAGGTTGATCCCGAGGTCCTCGAAGATCGCGCGGCCGCCGGTCAGCACCGCGATGTCCTCGAGCATCGCCTTGCGGCGATCACCGAAGCCCGGCGCCTTGACCGCACAGCACTGGAAGATGCCGCGGAGCTTGTTCACCACCAGGGTCGCGAGCGCCTCGCCCTCGACGTCCTCGCTGATGATGAGCAGCGGCTTGCCCGCCTGCGCCACCTTCTCCAGGACCGGCACGAGGTCCTTGACCGTGGCGAGCTTCTTCTCGTGGATCAGGATGAACGGCTCATCCAGCGTGCACTCCATCTTCTCGGCGTCGGTGATGAAGTGGGGCGAGCAGTAGCCCTTGTCGAACTGCATGCCCTCGACCCACTCGATGGTGGTGTCGAAGCCCTTGCCTTCCTCGACGGTGATGACGCCGTCCTTGCCGACCTTCTCCATCGCCTCGGCGATCTTCCCGCCGATCTCGGTGTCGCCGTTGGCGGCGATGGTGCCGACCTTCTCGATGTCGTCGCGACCCTTGATCGGGGTGCTCGCACGCGTCAGCTCGGCCCGGACGTGCTCGACGGCGCGCTCGATGCCGCGCTTGATCGCCTGCGGATTGGCGCCGGCGGCCATGTTGCGCAGGCCTTCCTCGAAGATCGACTCGGCGAGGCAGGTCGCCGTGGTGGTGCCGTCGCCGGCCATGTCGGAGGTCTTGGAGGCGACCTCCTTCACCAGCTGCGCGCCCATGTTCTCGTAGGCGTCCTCGAGCTCGATCTCCTTCGCGACCGTCACGCCGTCCTTGGTGACGGTCGGGCTGCCGAAGGACTTCTGGATGATGACGTTGCGGCCGCGCGGGCCGAGCGTCGTGCGCACCGCGCGGGCGAGCTTCTTCACGCCGCTGCGGATCAGTTCACGGGCTTCGTGGTCGTAGGCAATCTTCTTCGCGCCCATCGCTGGGATGCTCCGTTCTTGGGGTTCTGCGGTTCAGGGACCGGCGGCCCTGCGGCGCGCCGCGCGCGCCGGGCGTCCGCCGATCGTCACTCCGGGCGGCGGATCACTCGACGATCGCGAGGATGTCGCCCTCGGCGATGAGCAGGTACTCCTGCCCGTCGACCTTGACCTCGTTGCCGGCATAGCTCGAGAAGATCACCCGGTTGCCCGGGGCGACCGTGAACGCCGCGCGCTTGCCGTCGTCGAGCAGCTTGCCGTCGCCCACCGCGACGACGACACCCTCCTTCGGCTTCTCCTTCGCGGCGTCGGGCAGCAGGATGCCGCCCGCCGTGCGCTCCTCGGCCTCGACCCGACGGACCAGGACGTTCTCGCCGAGCGGCTTCACCTTGGTGGTGCCGGGCTTGGTCGCAGACTTCGCCATCTCTCTGACTCTCCTCATCTCGGGCGCGACGGCGGCACAGGGCTGCGCGTTCGCGCGATCGGTTGGTTCCTTCGTTTCATCGGACTCGGACCGGACGCCGACCCGTCGTCGTCCGGCTCACTGCGGCGGCTGGCGCCGCAGCAACTGCCGGATCGAGCGACGCAGTGCGTCGAGGCGCACCGGCTTGCTGACGAAATCGACCGCGGTCAGGAGCGGCGCGCCGGCGCCGGTGAAGTCGCGCACCCACGCCTCGATGGTGCGGTCGGACGACACCAGCAGGGTCGGCGGGATCGCCGTCGGCCCGAGTTCAGCCAGCAGCCGCCGCAGAACCTGCGGGCCGGTCAGGCCGGGCATGTGGCCGTCCAGCACCGAGATGTCGAACAACTGTCGCTGCAGCAGATCGACCGCCTCGAGGCCCGACGCCGCCAACTCGACCGCGAAGCCCTCGCGGACGAAAAACTCGCCAAGCGAGTCGCGGAGCGTCGCGTCGTCGTCCGCGAGCAGCAGGCGAGGCTTGTCGTGTCCGTGGGGCGTCAAGGTCGGTGGTACATCCGTGGGAGCGTGGTTTCGCCGCAACTCGGGCGATTCCGGTCGGGGGAGGATTGGCAAACTCGGTGCCACCCCCGCCGCGCCTCAGGAGCGCGACGGCACCGACAATCTGTCCTCGACGGCGACGCCCTGAATCGGGGGTGCGTCAAATTGGCGGGTGAGGCGGCGATGGATCGGAAAACGAACTTGCGAGAGGGTGAGGTCCTGCGGCCCGGCCCGACCGCCGTCCTCCAGCTCCTGCTCGACCCCCGCGAGGGCGGTCCGGGCGGGGCCGGCGTGCTCGCGGCCGTGCTGGACGGCGGCGTCGATCTGGTGCAGCTGCGGATGAAGGCGGCCACCACCGCCGAACGGATCGCTGCCGCCCGCGTGCTGTGCCGCGAGCTCGCGCCGCGGGCGGTGCCGCTGTTGATCAACGATGACGTCGCGGCAGCGGTGGAGCTCGGCCCGGAGGTGGCCGGCGTCCACCTCGGCCAGGACGACCTGTCGGTGTCCGCGGCGCGCGCGCGTCTCGGGCCCGGTTCGTGGATCGGCCAGTCGACCCATTCCGTGGCGGAGCTGTGCGCCGCGACGGCCGTGGGCGCCACCCACTTCGGGCTCGGCGCCTGTTTCGCCACCGCCACCAAGACGGTTCCGCGCCTGCTCACCGCGGCCGAACTGCGCGCCGCGACCGCCGTCGCCACGCGCCCGCTCTACGCCATCGGCGGCATCACGCCGGAGAACGTCGGCCGACTGGTCGACTGCGGCGTCTCGCGCGTCGCCGTGTCGAGCGCGCTGCTGACTGCGACCGACCCGCGCGCCGCCGCCGCCGCGCTCCGCCGTGCGCTCGCGCGAACGGCGCCGCCGCCGCCGCGAACGGCGTGAACGACCGCTGCCGGCGTCGTTCATACGGTCGCCGAGGCGACGGGGGACGAGCCATGTGCAGCGAGCTGCCGACGAAGAACGAGGAGTGGGAAGCGGCGGCACGCGAATTCGCGCCGATGCGGCCGGTCCTGCACCGGTTCCTGATGGCGCGCGTGCGCGACCACCACGTCGCCGAGGACCTCACCCAGGAGACGTTGTGGCGCGGGGTGGTCCACGCCGGCCAGCTCCGTGCGCGCGGTGCGGCACTCGGCTGGCTGCTGCGCATCGCGTGGCATGTCGCGCTCGACTGGCATCGTCGCCGCGTCCGCCGGCGCCAGGCGTGGCGGGTCGCCTGCGGCGCGGCCGCATCGGGGCTCGACGAGGCAGCGGCCTGCGTGGCCGAACCCGGCGATCTTGAGCGGGGGGAGGAGGCGGCGCGCTCGGCCGAGTGCCGGCGCCGGCTCGCAGAGCTGCTGGCGCGACTCCGGCCGATCGACCAGGTGTTGCTGCTCGGCTACCACTTCTCCGGGCTCAGCTGCCGCGATCTCGCCGTGCGGACCCGGCTCTCCCGGGCGACCGTGAAGCAGCGACTCTGTCGGGCGCGCCGCCGCCTCCGACCGGAGGCCGACCTGCGCCTGCTGCCGGCGCGACCGGCACGAACCGACCCGGCACGCGCCTCGGCGTGAGGCCGTCTGCGGCGACCGTCGCCGCGGCGCCTGCCGGAGGCCGATCGCGCGGATATCGTGCGCCGCCTCCCCGCCGGACCGGCGGATGGAAAGCGGCGCGACGAACGTTGCGGGTGGCGACCAGAACGATGCAACCTTCACCTCCGACCCGGCGTGATTTCCTGCTCGGCACCGGCGCGACGGCGGCGTCGCTGCTGGCGCTCACGCGCGGACTTGCCGCGCAGGAGACGCCGGCAGCGCCCGCCGATGCGACCGCGCCGCCGCCGCCGCCGCCGCGTCCCGAACCGCAGGTGAAGGTCGGCGTCATCGGCGTCGGCGGCATGGGCCGCCACCACTGCGAGCGGCTCCTCGCACTGCACAAGGAAGGCCGGGAGAACGTCCGCGTCATCGCCCTGGCCGACGTCTGCAAGCCGCATCTCGACGAGGCGGTCGAGCTGTGCGCGCGCGAGCAGGGCGAGAACGGGCAGCCGTTCGCCGTGCAGGCGCATCGCGACTATCGCGCGCTGCTGGCCAACCCCGAGGTGCAGGGGGTGGTGATCGCGTCGCCCGAGCACTGGCACTCGCAGATGGCCATCGACGCCCTGCGCGCCGGCAAGGACGTCTACGTCGAGAAGCCGATGACGCTGCGGCTCGACCAGGCGTTCGACCTCTGGCGCGAGACGCGCAGCAGCGACCGCATCGTGCAGGTCGGCACGCAGTACGTGATGAAGCCGAAGTACGCGAAGGCGCGCGAGCTGATCCAGTCCGGCGCCATCGGCCATCCGGTGTCGAGCCAGACCGGTTACTGCCGCAACTCGAAGGCGGGCGAGTGGAACTACTACGCCGTCCGCCCCGAGGTGCAGCCGGGCGAGATGCTCGACTGGGAGGCGTGGTGCGGACCGCTCGGGCCGCAGCCGTTCGATGCGCTGGTGTTCCATCGCTGGCGGCGCTACCGGCGCTGGTCGACCGGGATCATCGGCGACCTGCTGGTGCACGAGATCACGCCGCTGCTGCAGGCGCTCGCCGTCGGCTGGCCGGTGCGGGTCAGCGCGATCGGCGGCCACTACGTCGACAAGGCGATGGAGAACCACGACCAGGTCAACCTCGTGATCCAGTTCGAGAAGGAGCACACGCTCGAGGTGCTCGGCTCGACCTGCAACGCGCTGGTGCCCGACACGATCGTGCGCGGCCACAAGGGCAACCTGCTGCTGACCGGCACCCACTGCGAGCTCCGGCCGGAACCGACCTACCAGGACGAGGTCGAGGCGCAGTCGGCCAAGTTCGAGAAGGTGCCCGATCAGGACCTGCTGCGGATGAACTGGCTGCAGTCGATCCGCACGCGCCAGCCGCCGGCCTCGCCGGTCGAGCTCTCGACCCAGGTGATGGTCATCGTCGACCTCGCCACGCGCGCGCTCTGGGAAGGCGGCTCCTGGGGGTTCTCTCCGGCCAGCCTGACCGCATACCGGGCGTGAGTCGATGAGATCCCAGCCGAAAGAGGCCGCCCGCCGCAAGGTGACGACGCTGCGGCTGCAGGAGATGAAGGAGCAGGGCGAGCGGATCGCCGCGCTCACCGCCTACGACTGGCTGATGGCGCGGCTGCTCGACGAGTCGGGGATCGACCTGATCCTGGTGGGCGATTCGGCGGCGATGGTCTTCTGCGGCCACGACACGACCATCTCGATGACGATGCCGCAGATGCTCTACCACGCGTCGGTCGTGGCGCGGGCGGCGAAGCGGGCGCTGGTGGTCGGCGACCTGCCGTTCATGAGCTACCAGCTGAGCGAGGAAGAGGCGCTGAAGAACGCCGGCGCCTTCATGAAGGAGGCGCTGGTCGAGGCGGTGAAGCTCGAGGGCGGGGAGAGCGTCTGCCCGACGGTGCGGCGCATCGTCGATGCCGGCATCCCGGTCATGGGCCACCTCGGCCTCACGCCGCAGTCGATCCACAAGTTCGGGACCTACAAGACGCGCGGCGTCGAGCGCGGCGAGGCGGAGCAGCTGCTGCGCGACGCCAAGGCGCTGCAGGACGCCGGCGCCTTCGCGGTCGTCCTCGAGAAGATCCCGGCCGAGCTGGCGCGCGAGGTCACGAAGTCGCTGCGCATCCCGACCGTCGGGATCGGCGCCGGCCCCGACTGCGACGGCCAGATCCTGGTGAGCCACGACCTGCTCGGCCTCTTCACCCGCTTCCGGCCGCGCTTCGTCCGCCGCTACGCCGAGCTCGGCAAGGCGATGCAGGACGCCTTCCGCCAGTACACCGCCGACGTCAAAGGCGCCACCTTCCCCAACGCCGCCGAGAGCTACTGGCAGGGGGAGGAGGAGGCGGGCGAGAGTTCCGGCGCCACGTGAGCGGCGCGGAACGCGGCCCTTGACCCGCGCGACGGCGTGCTAGATACTTTGCGACGCAAAGCAGATGGGGCGCCGCAGCGTCGGGAGGCATGACCGCTTCCCCGCCCCGACTTCCCGGGATCGACCATGGCCGACACGGCTCCGGACGCAAACGCAGGCGCGCTCGCCCCACGACAGGTGCCGCGCTCCGTCGCGATCATCATGGACGGCAACGGCCGCTGGGCGCAGCAGCGCGGCCTGCCCCGCGTGGCCGGCCATCGCGCCGGCGCCCTCGCCGTGGACCGCGTGACCGAGGAGGCGGCGCGACTCGGCATCGAATCGCTGACGCTCTATGCCTTCTCCAGCGAGAACTGGCAGCGCCCGCAGGGCGAGGTCGACGCCTTGTGGAAGCTGCTTGTCCGCGACCTCAAGCGGCGCGGGCCGAAGTGCGTGAAGCAGGGCATCCGGCTGATCTCGATCGGTCGGCGCGACCGGATGCCGCCGACCGCCTCCGCCGAGCTCGACCGGGTGATGCACGAGACCGCTGGCGGCAAGCGGATGCAGCTCTGCCTCGCCCTCGACTACGGTGGCTGGTGGGACCTCGGCGAACTGGCCGAGCGCGTACGCCAAGGCGAGCGCGCGGGCACGTTGCCGGCCGGTCCGCTCACCCGCGAGACGCTCGAGCGTCTGCTGCCGTCGGCCGCGGTGCCGCCGGTCGACCTGCTGATCCGGACCGGGGGCGAGGCGCGCATCTCCAACTTCCTGCCGTGGCAGCTCGCCTACGCCGAACTGCTGTTCCTGCCGACGCTGTGGCCGGAGTTCGACGCGGCCGGGCTCGCCGCCGCCTGCGCCGAGTTCGCCCGCCGCAGCCGCCGCTTCGGGCGGGTCGAAGCGTCGCCGGAGGCGGCGCTGCGGACGGCGCCGC